>JAGAOU010000047.1 GCA_017623595.1 Clostridia bacterium | reverse complement strand
GCCAGAGCCCATCATGGAACCGATTTCAATCAGGTTATCGTAGTCAATGGGAGTATCCAGCAGGTGAGCGGGGATACAACCGCCGGAGGGACCACCGGTCTGGTGGAAGTTCCCATGGGTACTCCCCTGCGCACCATCATCGAAGAAATCGGTGGCGGTATTCCCAACGGCAAGAAGTTCAAGGCTGCTCAGACCGGCGGTCCTTCCGGCGGTTGTATCCCCGCTTCTCATCTCGACGTTCCCATCGACTATGACAACCTTATCGCCATCGGCTCCATGATGGGCTCCGGCGGTTTGATCGTTATGGACGAAGACAACTGTATGGTTGATATCGCTAAGTTCTTCCTGGAATTCACCGTGGATGAATCCTGCGGTAAGTGTACCCCCTGCCGTATCGGTACCCGCCGTCTGCTGGAAATGCTGACCAAGATCACCGACGGTAAGGCTACTCTGGAAGATCTGGACAAGATGGAAGAACTCTGCCACTACATCAAGGAAAACTCTCTCTGCGGCCTTGGTCAGACGGCTCCCAACCCCGTTCTTTCCACCCTGCAGTATTTCCGTGATGAATATGTCGCCCACATCGTTGACAAGAAGTGCCCCGCAGGCGTTTGTAAGAACCTGCTGAAGTACAGCGTCATTTCCGACAAGTGCTTCGGTTGCGGTATGTGTATGCGTGCCTGCCCCGCCAACGCCATCTATGTCACCGACTACACCGCTCCCGGCAAGAAGAAGCCCGCTGTGGCCATCGACACCGATAAGTGCGTGAAGTGCGGCGCTTGTATCGGCACCTGTAAGTTCAGTGCCATCGAGAAGAAATAAGGAGGTTGCTGAAATGGCTGATGTGAATCTGAAAATCAACGGCATCGAGGTTACTGTTCCTGCCGGAACCACCATCCTCGAAGCCGCAAACCAAGCCGGCGTCAAAATCCCGACCCTGTGCTTTTTGAAGGATATCAATGCGATCGGCGCTTGCCGTATCTGCATCTGCGAAGTCAAGGGCGCCCGCGCTCTGGCTGCCGCTTGTGTTTACCCTGTCACCGAAGGCATGGAAGTCTTCACCGATACCCCCAAGGTTATCGAATCCCGTAAAACCACTCTTGAGCTGATCCTTTCCAACCATAACATGAAGTGCCTTTCCTGCCCCCGCAGCCAAAACTGCGAACTGCAGAAGCTGGCTCTCGAATATGGCGTGGATTGCGACCGTTTCCAGGGTGCTGTCACTCCTTCCGAAGTGGAAGATACCAACCCCTACCTGATCCGCGACAACAGCAAGTGTATCCTCTGCCGTCGCTGCTCCGCCGTCTGCCGTGCCAACCAGGGCGTAGGCGTTATCGGTGCCAACGAACGTGGCTTTAACACCCACATCGGTTGTGCCTTCGATCTGGACCTGAAGGATGTTGCCTGCATCGGCTGCGGTCAGTGTACCGTTGTTTGTCCCACCGCCGCTCTCCAGGAAAAGGATGACACCGCTCCTGTCTTTAAGGCTATTGCCGATCCCACCAAGCACGTCGTGGTTGCTCCCGCACCCTCTGTCCGTGTTCAGATTGCAGAAGAATTCGGCGCTCCCATTGGCACCAACGCAGAAGGCAAGCTGGTTGCTTCTCTCCGCCGTCTGGGCTTTGACGCCGTGGTTGACGTTGACGTTGCCGCTGACGTTACCATCATCGAAGAAGGTACCGAATTTATCAACCGTGTTCAGAAGGGCGGCGCTCTGCCCCTGATCACCTCCTGCTCCCCCGGTTGGGTTAAGTATTGCGAACACTACTATCCCGAATTCATCCCCAACCTGTCCTCCTGTAAGTCTCCCCAGGGTATGTACGGTGCTCTTATGAAGTCCTACTACGCTGAGAAGATGGGCTGGGATCCCAAGGATGTCTTCGTGGTCAGCATTATGCCCTGTACTGCGAAGAAGTTTGAACGCACCCGCACCGGTTCCAAGGTTGACGGTTTGAACGACATCGACGCCGCTCTGACCACCCGCGAACTGGCTAAGATGATCCGCAAGGTCGGTATTATCTGGGACAAGCTCCCCGACGAAGAATTTGATCCTCTGTTCGGTATCGCTACCGGCGCAGGTCACATCTTCGGCGCTTCCGGCGGTGTTATGGAAGCCGCTCTGCGTACCGTTGTTGAAAAGCTGGAAGGCAAAGAACTTGCTTCCGTTGATTTCACCGACGTTCGCGGTATGGAAGGCGTGAAGGAAGCCACCTACAATGTTGCAGGCATGGAAGTTAAGGTTGCCGTTGTCAGCGGTACCGCCAATGCCGGCAGACTGCTGGATAAGATTAAGTCCGGTGAGGCGAACTACCACTTCATCGAAGTCATGGCTTGCCCCGGCGGCTGTGTCAACGGTGGCGGTCAGCCCATCCATGACGCTTATACCCGTGCCAACGTGGATATTCGCGGTCTGCGCGCAAAGGCTCTGTACAACCAGGATGCCGCTTGTGCTGTCCGTAAGTCCCATGAGTCTCCCATCGTCAAGGAAATTTACGAAAATTACCTGGGCGAACCCGGCGGACACAAGGCTCATCACCTGCTCCACACCACCTACGAAGTTCGCAAAAAGTATTGATTGTCTCTTTGAGATAAAAAAGACCATCCGAGAAATCGGATGGTCTTTTCCATGTTTTATTGTGCTTTTGTTTCGGTCAGAAAAGCTCGATTCCTGCGAATTCGTAGGGAAAAAGAGGCGAGGTGATGCGTACCCCGGAGGCGGTCTTTTCTCCTGTGCAATTGACGAAGCGGAGGTTTTTATAGTCCCCGTTGATCCGTACCTCAAGGCCGTCGATGCGGTCCTCGAAGAGATTCCAGAGCCCCACCGCAAGAGATCCTTCTCCCTTTTTGGCCAGGGTGTAGAGCAGGGGGTGTTTCCCCTCCGCATAGACCTCCAAGGGGCTTCGGTTCAGCCATTCGATCTGTCGGAGGAGCATTCTGCGCAGCAGATAGCCGTTCAGGTGCCCCGCTTTGTGCTGATGATCCCCCATCAGCTCCTTGGCTTGGAAGGGGAGGATCAAAAACCGCATTCCGTCGGCATTCTCGTAGCGGGTCCAGCCCGACACCGCAAGCCCGCTCATTTGGAATTCCGTGAGGATCTCCGCCCCCTCTTTGTAGGTTACCCGATGGGGCAGAACCGCTCCGCTGACACGGACGTAGCGGGATTCCTCCGCAAAATACTGTTCGGCGGCGGTCCAAAGATTGTGGGGAACGTCCGGGGGAAGCGATACGGATTCAATGCCAACGTCGATGCCACGTTCTTGCAGAATTGTTGCGGCGGCAAGGTCGATGATGCAGCCCCTTTTCAGTTCGTTCTTCGGAATCGAACGGGCGTTTTCACCGAACAGAATCAGCGCTCCCTCGCCCTCTCCGTAGGCGGTGGGCAGATTGTTTTGTACCGCCAATTCCGCGGCGGGACTGTAAAAACCGCTGCACCAACGGGAGAGACGGAGCTTGTCCGAAAATTCCATCTCCGCCTTCTCTGCGGTGTGTGCCGCAAGCCAAGGCGTAATTCCGATGGCCCTTTTTCCCGCAAAGGCAGACTGAATTTCACGGCAAAGGGGAAGGTTTTTGATCCACGCGTCGGAATATCCGCTCTCGTATTCTTCGTCGGAGAAATAGTCCATGGTATATTTCAGAATGCCGTCGAAGGAGCCGTCGGCCTGAAGGATCTGATCGAAGCACTCCAGATAGGCGGCGGGGCAGGAGAAGCGGGGGCGGGGATAGGTGTCGCCCTCCGAAAGAAGCTCAAAGCCTTCTTCTTTGCACCACTGTGCCTGGCTTCGCTCCAGTTCTGCCGACGTTCCAAGGGAGGTTGCGTGATCGATGCGGGAATGGTAGGGAGCGCCTGCGGTGCGCAGGAGGGGCTTGGTGTTGCCCGCAAAGATACGAACCAGCTTCGGCAGAGAAATGCCGCAACTGTCCCAATGATGGGACTCGCAGCAGAGCCCCATACGGATGGCGGGATCGACCCGATCCACCGCCTCGCGCAGAGCGTGGGCAAGGCGGTACAGACTCTCGCCCTGAACCTTCATCCATGCCGCCCGATATCTGTTCTCTTTTCCCGAAAAGACCTTTTTTACCAGGTCTTCCGCCGAAATTTCTTCCTTCAGTTCCGCTTGGATTTCCGTCAGATGTGCGGCGCAGACGCAACCGCCGTAGAGACAGAAATCGTCGTCGATGAGGATTAAATCCGGGCCCAGCTTCGCCACGGATTCCAACCAACCGCACAGATCGTTTTTGAAATTTTCGTCGGTGGGGCAGAAGGAGGCCACCGTTTCCAGATTGGGAAGTTTCATTCGCCGATAGGGCGTTTCGTCTCCGTCGGCAAAGCCCCCTGCCTGATCGTGCCCCAGAGTTTCGCCGATCCAAACGGCGGTTTCCACCCCGTTTTTACGGAAAAAGTCAAGGTTTTCTTTCAGCATTTGCAACGTTTCGGGGGCGGAAAAACGGTATTCGAGACGACGGAACAGCGTAAGAACGATGCGGGAGGTGCCGCACCTCTTCAGAATTTTCAGCAGATTCTCCCGATCGAAACGGGATTCGGTTGCGACGGGAACGGAAAACTGATACATAGTCGGGATCCTTTCGTCGAAGTTTATTGACTCAGTTCAATGCCTGCAAATTCGTAGGGGTAGAGGGGAGAGGTGATGCGTACCCCGGTGGCGGTCTTTTCTCCTGTGCAATTGACGAAACGGAGGTTTTTATAGTCCCCGTTGATCTTCACGGTCAGATCCTGAATTTTGTCGTCAAACAGATTCCAAAGCCCAATTGCCAAGGAATCTTCCCCCTGTTTGACCATGGTGTAAAGCCAGGGGTGATTTCCCTGCGCATAAGCATCGAGGGGGGAACCCGTCAGCCATTCTATCTGTTCGGTCAGCATGCGCCGCAGAGCGTAACACATCAGATATCCCGCCTCGGAGGTTTTCCGATGGAACAATTCTTTGGTGTCGAAGGGGAAAACCAAAAAACGTTGTCCCTCTTGATTTTCATACCGTACCCAGCCGGGAATCCGCACCTCTCCCGAAACAAATTCGGTCAGGATTTCCGTCCCTTCGGACAGGACTACGGGGGAGGGGAGATGACTGCCGCTGATGCGGACATATTCCTGTTCTTTGACAAAATACTGTGCGGCGCCGCCCAGATAGGTGGTGGAGAGTTGGTCTCCTTCCGTCTTTTCCGCAACGCCCACGTCAATGCCCCGTTGCCGCAGAATTTCTGCCGCAGGCAGGTCGAGAATGCATCCGTTGCATAGTTCCTTGGGTAAATAACGGGCATTTTCGCCGAACACGATCTTCGCCCCCGTTTCTTCATAGGTGGTGGGAAGATTGTTGTGGACCGCCAGAGCAAAAGAGGCATTGTAGTCTCCGCCACTATGCTTCAAAATGCGGAAATTCGGTTTCGCTGCGGCGTTTTTCAGGTTTGCCTTCTGCAAAAGATGGGGCACCAGATAGGGCATAACCCCCACGGCCTTTTTTCCACGGAAGAGATGTTCTATCGCTTCGTACAGGGGCAAATTTTCCTCCCATGCGTCGGTGTATCCCTGCTCATAATCTGCGTTGGAGCAGTAGTCCATGGAATATTTCAGAATGCCGTTGGGGCCGCCGTCTGCCCGCAGAACCTGATCGAAGCATTCCAGATAGGATGCGGGACAATGGAAGCGGGGACGGGGATAGGTGTCCCCCTCGGCGATTTGCTCAAAGCCCCAATCCTTGCAAATGCTCGTTTCCCATCGCTCCAGCTCCAGAGATGTTCCCAAAGTGTCCTTGCCGTTGGTGTAGGAATGATAGGGCGCTCCGAAGGTCCGTAGAAAGGGCTTGTTTTTGCCCGCCAGTATCTCTGTGAGTTTTTTTGCGTCCACACCGTCTGCATCCCATAAATAGTAGGAGGCACAGATGCCCATCCTCTGGTCGGGGTTGACCTCGTCTACGGCTGACCGCAGTGCGCGGGCAAGTCTGTACAAGGTTTCTCCCTGAACCTTAATCCAGGCGTTTCGATATTTATTTTCGGGGCCGATGAAGGCTTTTTGGACCCATTTCTCCGCCGTCAGCGTTTCACCGATTTCCCTGTTCATCCAATCCACGTGGGTGGAGCAGATGCAGCCCCCGTTGAGACGGTAATCGTCGTCCAGCAGGATCAGATCGGGCTTCAATGCTGCCACGGAAGCCACCCATTTGCACAGATCGGCTGTGAATTTTTCATCGGTGGGACAAAAGGACGCCACCGTTCCCTTGACGGGCAATTTCATGTGGCGGTAGGGTTCTTCATATCCCTCCGGATACTGCGTTACCTGATCGTGCCCCAGGGTCTCTCCGATCCAAACGGCGGTTTCGAATCCCTGCTCCTTAAAATAGCCCAACATTTCCTTCAGCCGCTTCATGTTTGCGGGTGAGGTGAAGGTGTGTTCCAATTCCCGATTCAGGGCAAAGGCGATCCTGTCCGCCTTGCAGCGGCGCAGTTCCCGAAGAAGGGTTTCTTTGTCAAAATGAGTGTCGATGATAATTGGTACCGTAGACTTGTACATGTTAAAACAAATCCTTTACTTTATTAAACATGCCTTCCCGAAGATATGTTTCGTGGGTTTTATCCGAAATCAGGTGCAATGGGGCGATAATACGTTCGAAGATGCCGGGGCCGCCCTCCTTTCCCACAGAGAGGATGACATTGTTTGTTTGTCCTTCCTTGAAACCGATCTTGAAATCGGTGACGATGGAACGGAAAATCCCGTCAGCCTTGAATGCGGTGTGACATGCGCCCTTCGGGGAATACCACATGCAGTAGCAGCTGTTGTACATGCTGTGAATGTCATTGTTTTCCCGATATCCATAGCAGAAATTGTCACTGTAGCAGACGTTGTACCAGTTGGTTCCCCGATCGTCGTAGAAGCCGCAGCTTCCTTCAAAATCATCGAAATTCAAGGTGAAAAGGGGATGAATGTTGCGCAGAATATTTCCTGCGGAATGGATCACGACCCCTTGGTATATGTTTGCAATCCGCATGTTTGTGAAGGTGTTGTCAAAGCCCTCCACCAGAACGCCGATGGCGTCCTTCGTGCCGTTTCCTACAATGTTCACATTTGTGATGTCCGCATCGGAGGAGCCATTGTTCGCTCCGTGCTTGATGTGGATTCCAACCACTGTGTTTTTGATGGAAACCTGCTTGATCACCGTTTCCCGACCTCCGTCAATGGAAACGCCCTTTGCTTTTCCCCTGCCGTCCAGAATCCCGCCTGTCAGGGAATAGGTGCTTCCCACGGTTTCGATGTCATTTGCGGGATGGGTGGCGCCGAGGCGAATCATTGCTTCGTCGCTGCTGTAAGCCTCTGAGGCGCGAATAACGGCATAGTTGGACAGTTGAAGATCCACACTTTTTTCGGGATGTGCGGGGGTGAGGATCGGACGGTCAAGGAGATATTCCCCGTCGGGGAAATACAGAGTGCGGTTGGGGTTTGTGTCAATGATGCTCTGAAGAATGGAGGAAACATCCCCTTGATGATCTTTGGGGATAAAATCCGCCACATTTATATTTCCGTAAATCATAAATGCAAAACCTCGCTGCAGTTTTTTTTATTATAACACAAAAGGAGAGGACTGTCAATCTGCCTTTTGGACAGAAACGGAATTTTTTGAAAAATCTTGCTTTTTGACGAGAATGGTCTTGTGTTTTCAGTTTTATTATGATATAATAGCAAGAAAAGGAGGCAGAAATGTATGGATTTTCTTCACTATTCTCCCGAAGACGGGTGGTTCGGTGACCCCATGCCCCTTTGGCATGACGGAGTTTATCATATTTACTATTGCAAAAAATATCAAGATAATACCCTTGGTTGGGGGCACATTTCTACGCAAGATTTCGTGAATTATACGGAACATCCCGATCCATTCCCCCATGGGGCACCGGGTGTTCCCTTCAATACAGGCTGTGTTTATTGGCACGACGGAAAATTCCACGCCTATTATGCGGGGAAGGATACGGATGGGATGAGTATCCTCCATGCCGAGAGTGATGACGGCGTGACCTTTTCTTATCCCGGAGAAATTTGCTTCCGCCGACCTGAGGATCTGTACCGTCAAGACGAAACATGGCGGGACCCCTTTGTTTTTTACGACGAAGATGCGAAGCTTTATCGCATGGTTTTTTGCGCAAAAGGTCCCGAAAACGGTACCCCCGACTGCTTTGCGGGAAAGATCGGGCAGGCGGTTTCTTCCGATATGAAAACCTGGGAATGCCTGGCCCCTATGGATTTGAGCGGCATTGCCATGACATTGGAATGCCCCGAAATCTATCGGGACAAGGATCAATGGGTTCTGATTTATTACTGGCACGAGACCCGCTTCCGTACCGCGCCCACCCCCCAAGGTCCCTGGCATCGGGGACGGGTTATTTCCCCCGATCATTTTGATTTTATGGCTGCTCGGCATATGTATGACGGCGACCGTCATTTTCTGATCGGCTGGTTGCCCCGTCGGGAATGTGACTGTCAGGAACGGATTTGGGGAGGACATATGCTTTTCCCTCGGGAATTGCGGGTGGAAGACGGGACTCCCAAAACCCGATTTGTGCGGGAAATCGATGCGGTCTTTCCAAAAAGGTCCGCGGCCTTTTTACCGTCCTCTTTTACCTTCTGTAATGAGGGGTGGACCCCAACGGAGACGGGATTTACGGCTTCTTCTCCCGTGGGCGGAACGCTGGCATATGCTCCCGACCTTCCTGACACCTGTCTGATCCGCATGAAGGTGTCTCTTTCCAATCCGAATGGGCAGATGCTGATTTTGTTGGGAACCCACACGGGAACCAAGAACAGTCCCGTCACAGAGAATGGGTATCAGATCATGCTGGATCCTTCGGAGCATCTTATCCGTCTGCGAAAGCATTATATTTGGGATCAGCGCAACGATATCGCTGTGATTCCTTATACCTTTGACAAAGACGGAACCGTGTCTCTTGAAATTCTCCGCCACGACGGGATTTTGGAGGTGGGGGTGGACGGTGAACAGACCTTGGTTTCCCGTATGCTCACCGATGCCCACGGCGGAATCGCCTTCTCTGTGCAGGACACCACAGCGGAGATTGCTGATCTTTCGATTTACACAAGAGATTAAATTCCCTTGGGAGGTTGCTTTTTCGCGGCCTCCCATTCTTTGCGCAGAATTCCCCAAAAAGAGATGTCCAGAAATTCTCCCCACGCGGATTTGAAGTATTCCCGTTTGGTGCCTTCATGGGTCATCCCGCACTTTTGTGCCACTCTGCCCGATGCCGGGTTCTTTGTCGCATGCTCGATGGTGATGCGGTTGACCCCCACTTGTGAGAAGAGGAAATCAATGACGCATCGGGCGGCTTCGGTCATCAGCCCCTTGCCCCAATAGTCATAGCCCATGCAATATCCCAGCTCTGCCCATTCGCTTCTCTCGTCCAAGCGGACTACGCTGATGGCTCCTATGAGTTTTTCTTCGTATACCATCCCCCAGTGGTAATAATTGTCATCCTTGTAACTTTCCATCCAGGATTCCAGTACCTTTTTGGTGTTTGCGGGGGAGGTGTGGGGTTGCCATGTCAGGTATTTTGTGACACGTTCATCCTTTGCCCAGTTTTCATACATTTCCTCCGCATCCGATGGGGTCATGGGGCGTAAAAAAAGTCGTTTTGCGGTTAGCGTCTGTGTTCCTTTATGTTCCATAATTTAATCCTCCAAAATCAATTCCATTCGTTTTGTGCGGGTGGTCATGCCAAAGCTTTCATAAAAAGCAATGGCTTCTTCGTTGAATGCCCATACATTTAAATTCATCATTTTGCATTTCCGTGCGATTGCTTCCTCCCGGCATCGGTTCATGAGCCTTCTTCCGATGCCCTGTCTGCGAAAGGTTTGCAGAACGCAGATATCATCGATGTAAAAGCAGTCAAAATCCCGATTCCTCGGATGGTTTCGGAAGGATATGACCTTGCAGAAGGCATATCCCACCACCTCTCCTTCCTCGGTTTTGGCAATCAGCGAGACTGCGCTTTGGTCCTCGCACATTCGGGCAAAATCTTCTTCGGAGAAATAGGGCGGCTGCTCCCGAAAAATATCGGGGCGTCCTTTGTAGTGCAGATCTGCGATTTCTTTTTGCAAGGGGCGGATCTTTTCGCAGTCGTCCGTCCTTGCTTTGCGAATGGTAATGTTCATTCTTTAATCCTTTCTGAAAATAAAAAGCGGTGCAAGCCTTGATTGGGCCTGCACCGTGTTCTTATCCGAATGTAATTTATTTCCGATAAGAGTACGACAACGAAGGCCCGAACCTCAGCATGGGTGCGGACATCATGAAATATACGTAATTCACGGAATGAATTGCGTTCATTGTCGTTTCCTCCGAAAAATAATTGTGCCTATTATACTCCGCTTTGCTCCGTTTGTCAAGTAGAAAAAGAGAGTTTTTACAATTTGTTCACAATCTTCCCCTTTATACCTTGAAGGCGTAGAGGTCGGATTTGAACATTTCAAAGCGGATCTGATATTTTTTCTTCCCTTCCGCGAATTGACTCAGATCCGAGGACCCCTTCCAGGAAACGGTCTGCCAGATCTTGTTTCGTTCCAAGGGATCACAGTCCTCTGTGGTAAAGCCGGGGACGGGCTCCTGGGTTTCGGGATCAAACAACCCGACCTTGACAAAGCCTCGGTTGAGCATGGCGGCATTGACCTGCAAGGTGTCGGTAAGCTTCACGGGAACGGTGTGGAATTCCCCCCGTGTTTCCGCATGGATGGAGGTGAATCCGTCCTCCCGCAGGGTCGCTTTCCAATAGCCCCCGTAGGGAAGCCAGGGATAGTCAATGCGGTCATCATTGTGTCCGCGGGGACTGGTCATGATGTAAATATTCCAAGTGCCGTCTTCCATGTCAATAATTCCGTTGGTGGAGGAGACGGTCATGGCATCAAACTCCCCATGCTCACCTGTGGCAAGATATGCTTGCTGCCCCAGCGGACGGTACCAGATCATTCCGTCGGAGGAGAGGGCAAGATGCACGTCAAAGGTGTCCTGCACCCGATGGAACATGTCAATCAGCATCAGATGGGCATCCTCCGCCCCGGGCCAACGGTGGTATCCGCTGGTATAGTAGTCCCAATCGGGGGGATCGGTGGGGTCGGAATGGAGAAGCATGGTGGGTTTGGGAAATTTGGAAAAATCCTTGCTTCTGGAGACCGCAATGGACCGACGGCGCTTCGGATATCCCCGTACCTGACGGGTATAAATGGCATATTCGCCTTTGTCGTCCACCGAAAGGAAGTTCTGTGTATCGGAAGGATTGTCCAGAATGACATCATCCAGATCGGTCCAGTGGATCCCGTCGGGCGAAACCGCTCCGTAAACAGAACTGGAATGTCCTCCTGTGGGCTTGTCAATGTAGATGGTTCGGATCATCTTGTAACGCTCGGATTCGGGCGCATTTTTATCGTAAAGAACGGTGGTGCCGTGTACGTTTTTGACAATGTTGTTTTCTTTGGATCCGTGATATTCAAAAACGCCCAAGTTCGGTTTTGTGAAATGAATCCCATCCTCCGATTCCGCATAGCAGAGCAGGGAAGACATATCGATATTCCCACCCTCCTCCGGGGGAATCGCTTCATACCAAACACGGATTTTTCCGTCGATTTTCAAAAAAGTGGCATAGCAGTTCAGACAGGTCTGTTCCCAGGGCTTGTCGGGAATCATCACGGGCTCAACTGTGACACGGGGACGATGAGCCTTGATTTCAATTCCCCAAGGATAAATTGTTCCCGTCTTTCGATTTGGCCAAGGGGTTCCGTATCCCGCCTCCACATTGGACCAGTCCACGAACACATATTTCTTACTCATGACGCACTCCTTTCGGACTGTTTTCTTTATTATAGCACAATCAAACTTGGTTTGTCAACCGAAAAAAAGACATTTTCCACAAAATATGTCTACCAAGGAAATGTTCTTCCGTCAATGGTTTGAGTTGTCTTTCCTTGGTTGCTTTGAAGGTTATCATCAATAGCGGGTGGTTGTCGGGGGAGAGAAAGTTTTTTTTGAGTGGCAGATGTGGGCAAGAAGGAGAAAAGAGACGGTGATTGTAACGTTTTTGTGAAATTATTCTTTTTTGTTGCGAATTTCCTTGATTTTCTTGTTAATTTGTAGTATAATGAGATTGCTTCATTTTTGCAAAATTGAGCGGGAGAGTCCCTGTAGACCTTGCTTGCTTACTCCTTATCATCCGAATATGCCGCGTCGCGCTTCTGCTTGCAGAGGGCGGCGCGGCGCTTTTTTTGTTGCAAATGTAAATATCCTCTTGCAATTGGGATTTGTTTGTGCTATAATAGAGAGGATAGGAGGGAATTTTATGGAAAAAAAGAAAGCGCCCAAAGGACGCTGCGAATGTTGTCTCTATTATGAATTTGACGAAAGTTTCGGGTGCATGGCCTGCTCGGTGCCGCTGGATGAAGACGAATCTCTGCATTATTCCCGTCCCGGCTCGGTTTGTCCCTATTTTCGTTGGTATGACGAATACAAGAGCGTACAGAAGCAGAACTAATTATCGTATTTTGCGAAATAGAGCTTGCGATACTGCCCCGGAGTGGTTCCCGTGGCTTTTTTGAATTGAAAATTGAAGTAGGATTGGGAGGCAAACCCGCAATCATAGGCGATCTGTGCCAATCCTTTGTCCGTGCGAATCAAGGCCTCTTTTGCCTTTTTGATGCGGATGGAGAGTAGGTATTCTCCGGGTGTCATTCCCATGACCGAGGAGAAGATCTTGTGAAAATAGTGGGGGGAATACCCTGCCGTCCGAGCCATTTCCTCCAAGGTCAGGGGGCTCATATGGTTTTCCTCGATGAAGGCGGTCACCCGCGGAAGAAAGGGATTGTGTTGCAGTTCGGGTTGGGCGAGGTAGTTTAAGTTCCTTGTCCGATCCTGCTCCAGATAATAGAGCAGTTCCAGCAGCTTTGCCGTGAGCAGATCCGAGGTGTTTTCTTCTCCGTCCGGGAGCAGGTGATTTGCCAAAGATGCAAAGATGGGACGGTAGATTTCTGCCTTCACCAAATGATAGAAATCGGGAAGACTGTTCCACCGTTTTTCATATTCCGATCCCTCGGGCAGGGTGAAGTGAATATAATAGCATCGAAAGCCGAAATCGCTGTGTCGTGTTTGTCCGGGTTTTGTGCAAAGGATTCGGTCGGGGGCCAAAGGGTAGGCCTGCCCGTTGACATGGGCGGTTCCTGTGCAGGAGATAAAGTATTCAATTTGGTATTGGGTCAATACCCGCTCTTCGCTTTTTTTTCGGCCGGGGAAATGCAGATCGGTGTCAAAAATACCGTATTCCGCAATGTTGAACAGTTTCATGGCTTTCACGCTCCTATGAGAATATTATAACATACTTTTCCCGATAATGCAACCGAATTCGGAAGATTTTAAAAAAACTTCTGTATATTCTGATATACCTTTTTTCCCTTTTTCGTTATAATGAAGACATACAATGTGAGAGGAGTGTTTCTCTTGAAAATAACCGATATTAAAACCTTTGTGGTGGATTGCTACCGCACCAATTGGGTCTTTGTCAAGGTCTATACCGATGAGGGCATTGACGGGGTTGGTGAGGGAACTCTGGAGTACAAGGAATATGCGTTGGTTGGTGCGGTGGAGCACCTCAAGCAGGTTCTTGTGGGGAAGGATCCCCGACAGATTGAAAAGATCTATCATGATATGTACCGTGATGCCTACTGGCGGGGCGGTGCTGTGTTGATGAGTGCCCTTTCTGCCGTGGAGATGGCGTTGTGGGATATTCTCGGCAAGTCGCTTGGTGTGCCCGTTTATCAGCTTTTGGGCGGTAAGGTCAATGATCGGTGCCGCATTTATGTCAACGGCTGGTTTGCAGGTGCGAAGGAGCCCGAGGAATTCGGCGAAAAGGCGAAGATTGCCGTTCAGCGGGGTGTCACCGCTATGAAGTGGGACCCCTTCGGTAAGAACTATCTGCAGATCTCCAATCAGGATCTGGACAAGGCGCTGCGCTGCATTGCCGCCGTGCGGGATGCGGTGGGCCCCGAGGTGGATCTTCTCATTGAGGCGCACGGCCGTTTTGACGTCCCTACGGGGATCAAGATTGCTCAGGAGGTGGCACAGTTCAAGCCCATGTTCCTGGAAGAGCCCGTGCCTCCCAACAATATTGAAGCCTTGGAGGCCGTCCGCGCCAAGTCTCCCGTGGCTATTTCCGCAGGGGAGCGGCTCTACACCCGATTTGACTATAATGAACTGTTCCGTCGCCGTGCCGCTGACTATATTCAGCCCGATATTTCCCATGCGGGCGGTATCATGGAGCTGAAGAAAATCGCCGCCATTGCCGAGGCAAATTATATTCCCTTTGCGCCTCATAATCCTTCGGGACCCGTGGCAAATGCCGCCACCCTTCAGCTTGCAGCCTGCTGTCCCAATTTCTGTATTTTGGAGATTATGTACAGCGACGTGGACTACCGTAAGGATGTCACCGACGAGCATCTGATTTACAAGGACGGCTTCATCGAAATCGGCGACCGTCCCGGTTTGGGCATTGAGCTGAATGAGGAAGCCTGCCTTGCCCATCCTTATGTGGAGCATAATCTGCGCCATTATACGGGTGCGCTGACCGATATTCGTCCTCCCAAGACCGAATTTTATTTCTGAGGCTGCTATGAAAGATCTTGAGATTTTTGAATACAACGGCGAGGGATACAACCCCACCATGCATTATGATGCTTGGCGGGTGGCGATTGCCAATTTCGGGGATCATTTTGATCGTGCACGCTACAATTATTTGGAACGGCACTTGCTTACCGACGAAGTGTTTGTGCTTCTTTCGGGGGACGCTTCTTTGGTGACGGGGAAGGCGTTTCGGGAAACGCCTCTTGCGTCGGGCAAGATTTATAATGTCCCCAAAGGGACCTGGCACGCCCTTTTGATGGAGCCCGATGCAAAGGTCCTTATCGTTGAGAATCATGACACTACACGGGAAAACAGTGAATACTACTACTTCCGATGATCGGAAAGGAGAACCTTCTATGAAAACAGCACTTGTTACGGGCGCCTGCATCAACACGGGCGTTGCCATTGTGGAAAAATTTGCTTCCGAAGGATGGACCGTTGTGTTTACGGGCAGAAATTCGGAAAAGGTTCATGCCGCGGAGCAGGCATACAGAGAAAAGTTTCCCGATGTGGAAATTATAGGCTATCATATCGATTCCCTTCTTGATGAGCGCACCGTGGATGAGCAGGCCGTGGAGAGCATGTTTGCTTTTCTCGACGAAAAGGGCATTACCGTGGACACTTTGGTTCTGAATGCCGCTGATCAAGGCCTTGGTATGAAGATTTTTGAAAATCCTCTCACCGATCTGATGAAGGTAATCAATACCAATGTGGTATGGAATTTCTGCCTCTGCGAGCATGCGGCGAAGCGCATGAAGGATGTGGGCGGCGGAAATATTGTGTTTGTCAATTCCAACACCGCTTACCGTGCCATTCCCGACCGCATCGCCTATGTGGCTTCCAAGGGCGGTCAGCTGGGGTTGATGCGCGCCCTTGCTCTGGATTTGGGGAAATATAATATCCGCGTCAACGCAATCCTGCCCGGCATGATCAAAACCGATCGCTGGGTGAAGAATCCCGATTTTTATAAGAACGTTCCCAGCCGCTTTACCCCGATCGGCGATGTTGCCGTGGGGGAAGATGTGGCCGATGCGGTGTGGTATTTTGCCGCTCATGCCCGCAACACCACGGGTGCGGAGCTTGTGGTGGATGGGGGAAATACCATTCAGCTTTATCCCATTATCCCGGAGGAGAAATAACATGAAGCATTTTGAGGTGAAGGATCACGAGCCCAGTTTCCTGCCCGACGGGGAATGGGAGCTTGTGTGGCACGATGAGTTTGACGGAACCGAATTGGATACCTCCAAATGGGATTACCGCATGTCCATGATGAACAAGCCTCATCCCGCATGGACCGACAAAGGGGTTACTTTGGACGGAAAGAGCCATGCGGTGTTCTCCATCCTTCCCGGAGAGGACGGAAGACCCACCTCATCTCAGCTGCAGACGGGGTACAACTTCATGGATGAGCCTACGCAAAAAACCACCTTTTGCAAGGACCATCTCCAATGGAACATCGGAAAACTGAAGCAATCCAAATTCCTTCATAAATACGGCTATTACGAATGTCGCTGCCGTCTCCAACAGATGCCGGGCTGGTGGTCTGCCTTTTGGATTCAGTCTCCCATTATCGGCGCCTCCCTCGATCCTGCCGAAAGCGGTTCCGAGATTGATATTATGGAAAGCTTCAAGCCGGGTGACGTGCATCACCATAATGTGTTCACCGGTGGTTATGGCTTGGATATGAGACGTAATCAGGTGGGCGGAATGGAGGTTGACGTGAAGGAATTCCATCGCTTCGGACTTCTTTGGGATGAGACGGGGTATACCTTCTACGTGGACGGAAAGGAAGACGGCAAGATTACCGATTTTATTTCTCATCGCCCCGAATTTATTCTGATCAGCACGGAAATGCGTGGGTACCGGTATGAGGACCACACCCCCACCCCCGAGGCCTATGCCGCCATGGAGGCAGAGGATACCTTCCTTGTGGACTATATCCGTGTCTTTGACCGAAAGGAGTAAACGATGAAAATTACATGGCTGGGACAGGCCGGATTGATGTTCGAAACCCGAGGAAAAACCATTCTTGTGGATCCCTATCTTTCCGACAGTGTGGCGAAAATTGAGCCGAAAAATGTGCGCCGTGTTCCTGTGAAAGAAGATCTTTTGAGCATCCGTCCCGATGTGGTTCTCTGCACGCATGATCACCTTGATCACATTGACCCCGAAACTCTGGATCATTATTTGAAAACGCCCGGGTGCCTTGTGCTCGCCCCCATCGGCGGATATAAAAAACTGCGCGGACTCTACGGTCCCGTTCATAACTATATCTGGGTCACCTCGGGACTTCGTTGGACCGAAGGCGATATTACCTTCCGTGCGGTCCCCGCTTCCCATTCCGATCCCGATGCGGTGGGGTACATTCTCTCTGCCGAAGGCAAGAATTATTATATTACGGGAGACACCTTGTATCACGAAGGAATCTTCGCCGCATTGCCCGATCTTCCTTTGGAAGCGGTGTTTTTGCCGATCAACGGTGTGGGGAACAATATGAATGCCGCCGATGCTTCCGATTTTGCTCTGCGCACCGGCGCCAAGTACGCCGTGCCTCTTCATTTTGGACTCTTCGACAGTCTCTCTCCCGAATCTTTTACCCATCCCCGCAGAGTCATCCCCGAATTTTATAAAGAAATCGTTCTCCCCTAAAAGATATCGAAACAAATCCCCGAAGAGAGTTTATTCTTCGGGGATTACTTTTATCTTGTTTTGAGCAGGTTTCTGCGCTTCTTCCAGTCCGGGAGGTATTGGGCAACGAGGGCATAGAATCGGGCAGAGTGGCTTTTCTGCGCGATATGTGCAAGTTCATGGACGATGACATAGTCTATCGCATCCTTCGGGTATGCCATCAGTCGCCAGGAGTAGCAGATACTGTTTGTTCCGCTGCAGGAGCCGAATCGGGTTTTTGCTCCCGTAATTTTTACGCCTGTTGGGTATAGATCCATAATCTCTGCCCATTCCTCGGTACGCTTCGGTAAATATTCCTTGGCTTGTGCCCGCAGCAGTGCTTCCTGCTCCGGAGATTGGGTTTGACGACGGAATTGATTTTTCTTTTCCATCCGCTCTAAAGCGCGACCGATCCATTCCCGATGCTGCTCCACAAAGGCTTGAATCTGTTTTTTGCTCATGCGTTGGGGTGCACGTACAAGAATCTGTAGGTCCTCTTTTACTTCCAGCGCCACGGTTTTTCGTGCCGAATAGATTATTTTGTAGTCCATACCGTTCCCCTCTTTTCTGTTCTATTATACATAAAAAGCAAAGATTTGTCAAGGGGAAAATGCTTGGCGCATCAGCGAAAAGCCGATGCGCCGAGATGCTTTATAACAGAGTTACCGTGTCTTCATCCACCCATCCGTATACGTTGGAGGTTTTGTCGGTGTGAATGATGTGGTAGGGATGTTTGCGTCCCTCCGCACGGTTGGTCACCCTTGCGGGGCCGGGGCGTGCCGAATAACTGCGGTCTGAAGAAGAGGAGGTGTAGTGACGGTTGCCCGAAAAATATACCGTATCTCCCACGTCGGGCGGTAATATTTCCTGCGGTGCTTCCTCTTCCTCCTGCAGGGGAAGATCGGTGTAGTCCACCCAGGGGAGCTTACCGTGTCCCGTCCATGCTCCTTCGAAAAGGGGAGAGATAACAACGCCATCCTTATCTCCTTCCAGCGTTGCCTCCACAACCTTACCCTCGCCCGCATAGATGCCGATGTGTCCGTTTTTGAAGACAACCTCTCCGAGGACAAGCTGTTCAAAATCGGTACTTTGCTCCATCGTGCGTTTGGCCATGGTTCCTGCGTTGATGTCGGGAACACCGTTGCTTTGGTAAACCGCACCTCCGAAGGATTTGTCCTCCGCTCCGTTCCAGCCCCACAGAATTCCTTTGATCAGTCCTACGCAGTCAAAAGCGGTGGGGCGGGCGGAGATCTGTGTGCGCAGATAGGCCTGGCGCCCTGCGGAATAATTCCGAGGATATTGCTTTGCCTTCTGTCGGATCAGATTTTCGGTCAGGGGCGCTCCGAAGGTGCCCCAAAGATAGATTGTTTTGTGATTTTCGGCAATGCTGATTGCCCTTTGAACCAATTCTTTATTTGTCATAAGAATCATCCTTTGCTTTCTTTTCCCGGTTCATTACTGCCGCAAGCCCTGCCGCAACGGAAGCCGCAAACAGCCCCAAAAGGGTATTGATCAGCACCGACCGATCGCTCAGATCTACGTCGGTAACCGTCGCCACCAGATTTGCCGCAAGATAACCGAGCATTGCCTGTCCGAAGGTTCTCAGTGCCCGATAAAGCCATTCCTTCATAGATTTTCCCTCCGTTCTATTTTATGATTTTGTGGGCGGTTTGGTTTAAGTGCTTTTCCAGATCGTTTTTTGCCTTGGTGACATCTCCGTCACAGCCCATCTGCTTCAATCCGTCCAGGCACGCCAGAACACCGTAGCAGATGATTCCCATTTCGGTTTTCACCTGATTGATCTCCCGATCCTGTGCCTTCTGATCCAACCAAAAACGCACCATTTTTACCGCCGCCGTGCCCAGCACCGTGATTCCGCTGACCACCGCCGCTGCGGTTATAATTCCTTGCCAAATCATGCGATTTCCCCCTTTAAGAAATGCAGCAAATCGGCGCAATGCCGAATTTTTGGCAAGCGGGGGCGTGGTTGATCCGCCCCGTTTCGGTTACAAAATAAACCGCACCCATTCCTCCGTCGGCGTAGGGTGAACGCAGAAAATAAGGGGATGGCTTTCCGTTCAGCAGCTTGATTCGTTCGGCCTGATCTTCGGTGCCCGCCGCCTGTTCTGCATAGTAATCGTAGGCTTCGAGATCATCCGCGTGGGGACCGTTTCCGCCGTTGACCTCCCCGAAGGAGGGAATGGTGAAGCGGTCGGTGAAGGTGTCCTCGCCGCCGTTTGTGAGGTTGATCTCTTTTTTTGTCATTGGCATAAGAACCGACAAAAAGTCAGCGTCAAACCCGGCACAGAAGGAGGGGGGCATTTCCATGGGCGGACGGTCTTCGGAGGAGGAAGGTGTCCAGCGATCGTCGTTCAGATATTTGCGAAGAGCCGATTCGCCCCAACGACTGCTGCCGCTACCGCAGGAAAGGTGTCGGAGTGCGGTCAATTCGGTGCCCTGCTGTCCGTATGTCACAGGGCAGGTTTCGGCCGCTTCCGAGTCGGACGGTTGATGATATACCCGGACCTTGCTATCCGGAATGTTTGCGCCGGGGTCCCATACATGCACCAGAAAACTGCCTGCCGGGGCAGAATTGGTCAGCGTGAAGGTCATATAACTGCCCCCGCCGTATTCCTCCCGATATCCGTCGGGGGTTTTTACGCAGTATTCTCCTGCGGACAGCTCCTGCTCTGCCACATAAAAGGCTTCCCGTTGGTCAAACATGTAGCGGGGAAGAAGATCATGGGTTTGCAGGGTGATGGTGTTTGCTTCATCATGGTCCAGGGCAATGATGTCCCATACGATGGGGCCCAGCTCCTTGTGGTTGCATATCAGCTGATCTCCTACTGTAAAATGCAGGGGGCCCTCGCCGTTTTGCAAAAGATCATGGATTTCCGACCATGTGAAGGGGTTTTCTGCGGTAGATGCTTCATTTTTCATCTGTCGCAGTTCGGTTTGAATGTTTTTGATCAGGCGTCTTAATCCTGTTTCGCTGAGATATTTCATAAAAGCTCCTCCCAAATCAGGTCGATTTCCTCTTCGGTGATTGCTGTCGCATCCACGGTGTTGAGAATCAACTGAGGAAGACCGCTGTACTCACTCTTGCTTTCGGTCATTTCTCCCGTTGCCGCAGGCGGACGGACCTTGATCAGAAATTCGTCGGAGGAAAGGGACCCTCCGTCCCGACAAAGGACAATGTCGCATTGCACATCCCCCGCCACTGCGGTCAGTTGCTCGGTCATCGGAAAACAAAAGGCGTTTTCACCGTCGGGAATCCCCGAAAGATAACAGACCGTTCCATCGGGCTTGGTTGCACGCAAAAGTGCGGTGTCTTTCTCTCGATGTCGGTATCCCCGCAGCACCGCACGGATCTGACCCAGATTGCCGTCAGTCTGCACGCCGTGTACCTCACAGTCGCTGAAATCTCCCGTAAAGGTCAGATGGATTGTTTGTATCATGCTTCTCGCACCTCCGTAATATAGGCCGCAATTCCCGCCTGCGTCAGCACCTCTACCCGCGCCTCCGCATCTCTGCGGTGACGGTAACTTCCCGTTTGTACACGGAATCGGGGGGTGTCATCGGGTTGAAAAAGGGCATCCTCCAGCAGCTTTTCCACAGGAAAGAAGGTTGGATCGCAGATCAGATTCCTGCGGGAGAAGGGGAATGGATCGCCGTAGATGCGAAACACTTCCTGCTGGATTCTCCGCAACAGACGGATCAATGCCTCGGTCTGTTGCTCGGACAGTACCTCGCCCTCCACCAGGATCAGAATTCCTCTGCGTCCCATGGGCAGATCGTTGGCCGACGGATTGGGGTCATTTCCCGTGGGTCCCAAAAGATTTGCCGCCCCGGAAATCGGTGTCAGTGCGGTAACCGTTCCGTCGGTTCCCAAATGAAAATGGGCGGTTTTTTTGCGGTCGGTTAATGTGTTGATACATGCCTCCGCTCCCTCATTACAAGGCCTGAGCACCATGCGGTCGGGAATACATCCTTCTCGGGAATAGCGGAAGGGCAGATAGTTTTTTATGGTCATTCGTGTCACCTCGATTCGGTTTCGGAGCGCTTCGCCAAAATAGTTTCCCACCCTGTTTCGGACAAGGCATTTGCGGATTGCTTCGCGGTGACGGTATAACGGAAGCGCCCCGGAAGATATACCCCGCGAATCTCGCTTACGCAAAAGTCCTTGGCCTTTTCGATGCCGCAGATCGGGGCTGTGACCGAGAGGATCTGTCCCGGCGAAAAAAAGTCTGCGTCGGTGGTGAAGGTGATCTCGTCGGTGCCGGGAGCGGCAGAGACGGCCTGTTCTGCCAAAAATAACGCATCGTCCACCGATCCGATGGCGGAGCTTGCGGTGGCGGCTCCGTACTGCCCACTGCCATAGCGCTGCATCATTTCTGCCGTGCGGGCAAGGTGCATGGCTTTTCCGGAAACAAGGGTGGATTTGTTGTAGGCATATTGGACGTTACGGAATCCCGCTACCGACTGGGTGAAGGTCAGCGTCTGCAGATCCTTCAGACGATTTTCGTCCTGTTCGGTCAGATCAATGGTGACGGAGGCTTCGGTGTTCGGTAATATGCCCCGCATGTGAAAGGTCTTGTTTTCATCGACCCACCAGTGGTATCCGTTTTCTGCCGCCAAAAAGTCAAATACAGAGGATGCCTTTGCGGGATAAAAGGTGTATGCGTTGCTCATTCCCGGCCCCGGGTCCACCGTTCCTAAGGTAAGTCCGTCCGTCGAAGGGAAATAGTTGTTTAAAATGTGGATTGCCGCATCGCCGGGTGTCATTTCTCCCAACTCTATGACGGGAAGACAAAACCGTTGCAGCAAATGCTCGTATCCCTGCCCTCTCAGCTGCAGGGTCGCGGCTGTGGGACTGTGGCATTCCCCCTCGGTTTCCACTAAAATCCCGCCCCAGATTACCGAGCCTTTGTGGGAAACTTGGATTTCCTGTCCTACCTTCGGCATCCCCTCGGGCATGGTATTAAAGTAGAGGGTTGCTCCGAAGGAAGAGCGCATCGCTCCGTATTTTCGGAGGAAAAGGGATCCTTCCAAAAGATGTGCGGTGTGGTCAATGCCACCAATGGTCAAGGTCATAGAGGCTCTGCCACCCCCGCCTCCATCAGACGGCGCACCATCCGCTTGCCGATGCGGTCGGTTTCATCCTCCGGTGTGGGACTGCGGAAGACCGTGACATGATTGCTGTTCGCCGTATCGGTTATCCGAGCCATCTCCCGACCTGCGATGGATTGTATTTGTTTTCGGTCCATGATGGGGTTCTCCTTTCCTTCAGTTCTTCTGCCAATCGGCGAAAAATCCACCAATGCAGACGTTCTCGGTTCAGATCGATTTTGTAGTGCTTCAGAAAGTCAAAATAGACCTCCTCCCGTCGGGGTACGGGAGAAAAAGAAGGGGAATAATATCCTTCCTCGGGTATGGTTCCTCCGCAATAAAAACGAATGGCCTCGTCCATTGCCTTGTCCCGATTCTTCGGAATGACGGGGTACCAAAGGGAAAGCACCGTTTCCAGAAAGGTGGCGTCATCGTCCTGAGAGGTATCCACGTATTCCATAAATAAAAACGCCGTTTCAAAGTCCCAGCGGATGGGATAATCGATCCCCTCCACGGTAACATACTTGGGCGGACGGAAAAAGTCTCCGTCAGTCGGGGAGAAATGTTTGAGATGTTTCAATATAAATTCCTTTCTCCGGCAGGTCCGCAAAGAGGATTTTTCCCTTGAAAAAGCTGCCCATGGGACCTTCCCCCGATCCCGGGTTTTCCAGACAGACATAACCCTTGACCCGACGGGCCTTCATGGCCTGCCCTGTCAATTTGTCGGTTCTGCTGCCCAGAATCAAGGTCACCGCCGCATCCTCTCCCCGTGTCATATAAAGCTCGTGGAGATGGCGGTGCACGGGATCCTCCCCATTGCGGTATCCCTCAAATTCCAGCCAAGCCGTATGATACAGAATTTCACGGGCGCAAAGGGGAGAACTGAGGCGGGGCGTTTCGAGCAAGGCGGTCTTACAGACCTCCTCCACGTGGGTGAAGCCGGGCCCCATCCTATGATAGGTGTCTCCTGTGAAATTGATCCAAATACGATCGTTACTTCTCTGAATCATTCTGTGGCCTCCTGTGTACTGCTTTTGTTCAGGGGAATATCATCGGGACGCATGGTGAAAAACAACGAAAACCCTGCCCGGTATTCTTCGTTGCCCGACATGTTTCGATTGAACAGATGGGGAAATTCGCAGAGCTCAATATATGCCCCCTCAAAGGGCGCTTCCATGACGCACTTTTTTGCCGCAGTCATCAGCAGATCCATGGCGCTTTTGCGGGATTGGGTGTCTCTCCCGTTGGCCCTCGTGTAAAGATTGAAGTCGCAGCGGGCAATGCGGGAGCGGTCGATGAAGGAAACCACGTTGGGGTTTCCCTGCAGAATCTCAATGGCAACGCAGCCCTCGTCGTTGGTCAGATATTCGGATTGAATCTTTCCCACGGCAGGCTCCAAAAAGCGAATGATTTCGTCGCGGTAATCACGATTCCAGCAGCTGTCCACGGCCGCTCACCTCCCAATGATGAAATTTGTCTCGGGCATAAAATTCGTTGATGGTGTTGATTCGGTAATGTCGCCGGGGAAGATCCCGATGGATTCCCTTTACCAAAAGATCTCCCGGAGCCAACGTCCAATGACTGTGGGGCGATTTCAGAAATTCGTCCTTGGGGAGATATCCGCGGTTTGTGAAAAGATACAGTCGGAAGTTGTCATTGTTCCGCTCCCCCGAATAGACAGGATTAGCGGCTGTTTTGGTTTCGATATATACGTTTCGGAAGACGCAGGGCTTGTAGATTCCGTTGCCCTGTTCATCCTCGCCCAGACGGTTGAAAATTGTTACGGTCAAAGCCTCGCCTCCTTATACGCCGTGATCTCGCAAACCCGCCCTCTGCAAAATCAGAAGAGCGGCGGGGGAGAGGGCGATGCCGTGCACCGAGGGCGCCTTCGGAATATTTTGGGTCACCGAGTAGTTGCCCACCGCTTCCCTCTCCACGGTAACGCCACGGTCCGATTCTCCATTCTCCTCAATCCAGAAGGAGATCATCTCTTTCATGGCGCGGCGCGCCTCCTTTTCGTTTCGGGCGGCTCTTCCGAAGCAGAGCTCTTCGGTCAGATCCAAGGCTCGCAGAGCAAGGATCTCAAACCGTTCCTCCGAAATACCCTTTGTGCTGTGGGTCAGATTGAATTCTGTTACGGTAATGGGATTCATAGCTTACCTCCTTGTCTTCTGCGCCTCCCCGAGGGGAGGCACAGAGGAAAATAACGGTTTTTATCAGCCCAGAACACGAACTGCCAGCTCGGGATAAAGGGTTTTGAAGCCGTAAAGAGTATCGATGGAAAGGGTCTGCTTTTTGGTGGTGATGTTGTAGTCCATGGTGACACGCACGGAAATTCCGTTGTAGGATGTCACGTAGCTGTCCGCACCGCGGGCGGCTTCCAAAGGACGGGAAACAAAGCCGAAGGCGTTTTTCTGGAACATCAGATTGGCCGCATGGCTACCGGCGGCGGTGACCGCCTTGCGCTCGTCTTCTGCCGCAAGGGAGGGATAAATCTTAACCACGACCTCGGGGTCACCCATGGTTACATCCTCACGCACTACATAGCTTCCCGTGCCGATGTGAAGAATATCTCCTGCCAACAGCTTACCGTTGGTGGATCCGGAGATCAGAATCATGCCATCTCCCTCGGAGGTTGCGGTGGCACTGCCGGAATAGTTGCCCGCGGTATGCTGAGGTACCTGCTGAGAAAAGTAATGATCCACTCCGAAGACGCGGCCGATAGCGCCTTCCTTGAGCGCTTCGGTGGACCCGCATTTTTCCGCATTTACAAGGGCGGGAAGGGTCTGGAAGTTTGCCATGGCCTCGGTATTCCAAACGGCACTTCTGGCGGAAATGGGAGCTTTGTTATCGTTGAGTGCCTTTGCGCCGCCCGCAAGGTCACTCAGCGTGGAGGGCGCTGTGCCGCTCTCGCCGCAGGTATAAGGAATGTCCTTATAAAGGGCAAGACCGTCTGCGTTGATCTTTTCCGCAATGGCTACCATTGCAGGTTCAATAACCTGCTTGGTAAAGTCCTCTGCGTTCAAGGCCATTTCTTTTGCGGACAATTCCACGGAAACGTCGGCGATTTTGTCCAGTTTGACAAGAATCTCGCTTTCCTTGATGTCCTGGATTTCGATGGCGCCCTCAAATTCATTGGCGCTGTAAACGGGAGGCTTGCGGACCTGGATCAGATCTCCCTGCTTGGAAATATCTTCGGAATAATCCTTATAGATCAGCTCGGGGAAGACCAGGTTGGATTCGAGAATGGGCAGAGCCTCTCTTGCAATGTTTTTGGTATTGAAAAATTGATTCATCTGTTCAGTTTCCTTTCATTTGTTTTCGGTATGCGTAATATTCCGCATCACTCATGGTTTCGGTGTCCACAGACCGCTTGGGTGTCAGGGACATGCCGCTTTTCATCAAAGGCTCCGATTGAAAGAGCCAGTCGTTTTCTTTACGGATTTTGCCTACGGCATTTTTCATTTCCTGTGGATTTTCTCTCAAAAGCTTCAAATCCAGCAGGGCGCGGGCTGCCGTCAGACTTTTTGCACCGCATCGGGTCAACTCCAGATCCACATCCCGATCAAAGGACAGGGATCTGATTTCCTCTTCTGCCTGCTGACGGGGAATCCAACTGTCCTTTTCCACCAGGGCATAGCCTTCGGGCAGAAGGGCAGAGAGCTCCTCCGGCGACAGCGTCTTTTGTTCCTCATGCATGCTTTTTTGCCTCCTCGCAACGTGCTTTTGCGGTTTCTTCGGTCTCGCCGTAGTATTTCATGCGAAATTCCCAGTTCAGCATCAGACCCAAATCCACCAAATCCATATCCCTCTGCTGCTCTGCCGTGCGATCCTCAATGATACTGTCATCAAAATGAACCGCCAACTTGGCGTCACTGTTCAGAGGAAGATTGAGAACCGTTTCTCCAATGCGTAAAATGGCCTTCGCCAGCAGGATCAGGGGTTGCTCCAGCAACAACTCATGCTTGCGCACCGATCGGTACAGCGTGGCATTGCCCGAGATGATCTCCGTGGCTGTGGCGGGCGTGTCGTTTTGATTGAACCGATAGTGTCGGTCTCCGAATCCGCACTTGCAGGAAAGGTAATTCAGATGCTGCTGAATCGCCTCGGCATGATCGGATACCCGCAGAGAGGGGTTGAATTCCCGGGGCAGAAGATCTCCGTCTACGTTCTTGTCTCCGATGTACATGAACAACTGACGGTTGCAGTCCTGAGGTGCATAGAGCTGTCCCTGACTGTCCTGCATCATCAGATCCTTTCGCAGAAAGACCATTTTTTTGCCAAGGAAGAACTCCATGTCAAAGCTGTCATAGCACAGATCCAGTCCCTTCAGAATGTCAATGGAGTGGGCATAGACAGAAATTCCCATGGGCAGATCGGTCAGATTGTTGACAATGTTCGGCTTGATGATCACAAACCAAGGAAGGCTGCTTTTGGTGCGAATGCAGGGGCAAATTCCCTCGGGCAGGGGAATCTGCTTGCCCGTTCGATCGGAAAAGCATACGCTGTCAATTACGTAGCCTTCTGCCTCCTTTCGGTGGATCTGCAGATAAGTCATGCTTTCCCCAAGCAGGGTTATGTTTCCCGCAAAGGCGGCCTCTGTCACCCGTTCTCCCGACCAGGAGAGGGGAATAATGTTTGGTGCCGTGACGAAATCCATTCGGATTTTTCCTTCGGGGGAGGGGAGAAGGGTTCCTGTCCCGTCCACCCGTGCCCCTTCCAAACGAAGAACGATGGCCCCCGTCCCAAGGGCAAAGGCCTGTTCTGTCAGCCGATTTGCCCGTGTCCAGAAGTCATTGCTCCCCAGCACGCCTCCGTTACCGTTGCGGCCCCGCAGGAAAATGCCTGCCGCCTCGTCTTCCGTATCCAGACGGGTTCGCTCGTTCATCAGAAGATTTGCCCAATCCTCTGCCACCTTTTTTGCCATGTTCATTTTGCTCAGCGTGTGCTCGGTAACGGTCAGCCCGTTGTTCACCCGCGTTCGGTGGAAGTCGGTTCCGTTCCCGCTGTACCACCGTTCCCATTCTGCAATGGTTCGGTAAAAGGCCCGGTCGATGTTGTCATATCCGAAACGCCGTTTCAGATAAGAAAAAATGATTTCCATGTGTTACCTCGTTTCCTTTTGAGGAGTAAAGCAGTTCATCCAGCAGCTCCAGGCGTATTCTTCCGCGTCCGCCGTGTCCACGTCTGTGGTTCCGTTGTCCAGTCTCCGATCGGGCAGATTCGGATCCCAGACCAATTCCGAAGTGGAGGCGATCACCTCTTTGCAATCGGCCATCACCGACCACCGATCCTCGTTCAGCAACCGCATCTTGCAGTCGATGCGCTCGTTGATCGTCACCTTTTTGCAGTCGCATACCGCCACGGAAAGCCCTGCGTTTGCGCATGCGATCCGAATTCCGTTGGTCAGATACTGCCCCTCGGAGTCCATAAATGCATAACGGGGGCGATGGTGAAACCGCTTTTCTACCGAAAAAACAAAATCAACAAAGGCATTTTCCAGTTTGTCCGGGGTGATTTTCCCCTTTCCCTGTTCCATGCGCCGACAGGCAAGTACACAGATTCCTTTGTAGTTCTTTCGGATGCCCACCGCCACAAAGACCGTTCGTGATCCCGTGCCGCCGTAGTCGCATCCCACGGTGACGAAGGCAATGTCGTCCGGCGGCGTTTTTGTGATCCAGCGGTTTGGATTTTCGGTAAATTGGGAAAAGATCAATCCCTCTGCCGCACACCGTTCTCCCAAAATCCAACGGCGGTACCAGACGCTTCCCTGCTGATACTGCTTCAAAATGCTTTTCAACTGCTCTTCCGTTACGGCGGGATTGTCAAAAATCGTAAAATGCATGTAGTTTACGTTGAGCCCGTCCTCCCGAAAACGATCCACATATTTCGTATAAACGGGATGCTTCGGATAGTCGGGGTTGAAATCCCAAAAAACCTGTCTGCGCTTTGCCGCCAGCTGACGGTTAAAAGCTTCCTGCAAAAAACAGGTGTCGTCCTCGGAAAAATGGTGCTTGTTTACCTCTGTAGCGATCCACAGGCCGTAAGAGTTTCCGCGGATTCGTTTGTAGCTGTCCGCCTTTCCGCCGCCGGCGAAAATGACCGTCTTCGGTCCCGTTTTTGTTTCCACAAACAGTGCCGGATTGTCATGATACCGTCCCCAGCGGCATCTTCCGCGAAATAGATGCTCCAGACCAAATCCGTTGCAGTCCCCCAGATTCAACTTTGCCGCCGCAATGGTCACCCCGGTGGCAAGATGCAGTCGGTCGGGAGTCTCCTCCAATGCGCGGGAGAAGGCCAGAATGTTGCAGACGGTTTTTCCCGATCGGACGGCTCCTTCCGCAAAGTTGTAGGTGGCCCTTTTGCATTGCTTCAGGTATTCTTTCTGTTTTTCGGAAAAGTTCCACGGAATGGTTTTTCGTTGTCTCATGCCTCGGATTCGGGATTTCCGAACAGCGCTTCATCACTCAGATCCTCGGTTTCGCTTCCTTCTTCGATATCAAATACACCGATAGACCGTGCCAAGGCAATGGCCTGGGCCTTGTCGAAAAAGCGCACCTTTCCGCCTCCGCTTTTGGTCATGCTCCATTCGCTGACCCGATCTGCCGGAATATGTGTTCCGTCTCGGGGACAGAAGCGAAACTCCCCGTCTTCTACTCGGTAGTCGCCGTAGTCCTCCGTAGTGTCCCGTAACACATCCCGCAGATATTCCAGAGCCAACTGCGTGATTTCGCCCCGTAATTTCCCGTATTCCTTCAGAACCGTCCCTCCTTTCTTAATGTTCGGCAGATTCGGAAGTGTTTTTTCGTTTCGAGTGTGGTTTTCTGATCCGTAAACCTTCCTTCCCTTGCCGTGGTTGTATTTTACCATATTTTTCCTCTGTATGGTGGAATATGTTTTAAACATCTGTTCGAAAAATGGTGGAAAACTTTGTGGAAAAGCCCTTAATGAAACGGAATTGTAGTATTTTTGTTTACCCCCTTGCAAAATCTTAAAAAATATGGTATACTGTAAGAAAAGAACCGCCCGAGAAAAATTTCAAGGCGGTCGGAGGCGTAATTATATGTTGAAAAATACTACGGAGCTTTCCATCTCCGAGCAGGAGCATCGGGAGAATCTGAAGGTGCTCTACAGCGGCGTTGTGGTCTGTGCGGTTTTTGTATGGGTTCTGCGTTTTGCTTTGGGAGGCCTTGCGGGACTGACCGCACCGTTTCTGAACAATTATTATCTTGCCACGGCGATGGTGCTTCTTACCGACGGAATTTCCATTGTGATTCCCTTTGTGGTGTTTCATAAGTTCCGCAGAGATCCTTTCCGCCCCATCTTTACCGAAAAACCCCGTTCCGAGCATCCCGCTTTGCGTTGCGTGATCGGTGTCCTTGCGGTGTTCTGCCTTTCGGTGTGCGGTATGGCGGTTACGGATTTTCTTCTGAATCTTCTGAACAGCCATGGCGTTTATTCCGCCATTACCCGTCCCGACTTGGGCACAACCCCTCTGCAGACGGTCTATTATGTGATCCTTTCGGTTCTGATCTATTCCTTTGCCTATGAATTTTCCTTCCGAGGCATCGCTCTTCGGGCTATGCGGGAGGAAAATCGGGCGGCGGCGGTCTTTGTTTCCGGGATTGCCTTTGCTTTCTCCGACGGAGAGCCCCATCATATTATCGTCCGCCTCGCCGTCGGATTTCTGATCGGATGGTTCTACCTTCGCGTTCGTTCTGTCTGGGCCTGTATGGTGCTTCACGGTGCCGCCCAGCTGGGGATTTGCTTCTGGTGGATCCGCCCCATGGCCACCGATCCCATGTTCGAAAGTTATCTTCTTTTGGCAGGTCTTGTTTTGGGTGTGGGTGCCGCCTTTTTCCTCTTTCTTCCCAAGCGGGAAGGGGATGCGCAGATTACCCCCAATCGGATTTCGTTCCGCATCATCCTCACTTCCTTCGGCATTTGGCTTATCATCGGTCTGACCGCCTTCAACATGATGTCCTTTACCTTC
>JAGAOU010000046.1 GCA_017623595.1 Clostridia bacterium | reverse complement strand
GTGTTTCCGAATATGAGATTGTGAAACCCGAAATCCAAGCAGATCCCCGATGGAATGAATGGGTGTCCAAATTACAGTAATAATTCTACTCTCGCCCCGCCTTGCGCGGGGCTTCGCTTTTGTGTCCACAAAAGCAGTGCTTGTTCAGGAAAATTGACAAGTCATAGATGAACATAAAGAAAGGCTCTCTTGTGTAAAAGGGAGGCTCTTTACCGCCTGACAGTACACCAAAAGATCTAACACACTATACCTTGCAGGCAAGGCATGTGAAAAGGAGTACGAACAAAATTGCTCGTACTCCTTTTGTGTTTGCGGTAGGTAAAACCTGCTTTATCGCAGGCACCCCTTCCTTCTATCTTTTTTCTCACACACGCTCCGATGTGCGGGTGTATCGAGGCTCGGTGCCTTCCGCTTCCCGATAGACGCGGTTGAAGTTGCGCACCGATTGAAAGCCGCTTGCGTAGGCGATGTCAATGATTGACATTTGCTGGTCTTTGTCCGCCAGTAATTGACGGGCGTGATTAAGGCGATATTCATTGACGAACTGCTTGAAGTTCTTGTCAAAAAAGCGGTGGAAGCAACGGGAGAGATAATGGGGCTCGTATCCCAGGGCGTCTGCCATAGAGGCGAGGGTGATGTTTTCGGTGTAGTGATGAGAGATAAAAGATAACATTTGGTGCAGCAGATCCTCCCGTCGATCCTCCTCCCGCAGAAGTCCTTCCCCCGTCTTTTGCTTCAGAAATGCGGCGCATGCCAGCGACAGGGCGGCGCAGATCTCCATGCGGTGGGGAAGGGTCGGCTCGGTTTTTCGCAGGAAGAAACGGCGGTCCTCCTCTTCCATGGTGAAGGCGGCGGTCCTTCCCACACGGTCCCCCAGCATTTTTCGGAATTCCCGCACGTATTCTTCCGCAAACACAATGACCTTCACCCTTGATGCCTGCGGCGTTTCAAAGCTGTGAACCTGATGGGGCAGGATCAGGGCAAACTGCCCTTCCTTCAGCGTTTCCTTTCGCTCTTCCACCGTGGCAATTACCTCCCCTTCCAGAACGCAGACCAGCTCCGGGTCTCCGTGCAGGTGGGGAATGTATTCAAAATTATCGTAGGTCACAACGTCGTAATTGTACGGCACCGAGGAATTGTGCTGCTGATACAGGATCATGGGCCCTCCAAAAAAAAGATAATTTCTGTCTATTATTATACAACAAGTTGCGAGAAAAGTCAATAGGTTTTTTTTATAATTAAATCAGAAATATACAGGAAGGGGAATTTTCTCCCATGGAAGATTTGAGACAGTTTATTCTTGACCGAAAGCACCGTGCTTTTCGACGGGCGGTAGACCGAAACCTTGCCGCCGAATACAGTGCACTGGGGCTTTCTCCCCGGGAACGGATGACCCGCCGCTTTGAATACTTGATGTCCCTGGAGACTCCCGTTTTTTTGCCGGGAGAGAAGATTGTGTTCCTGCGCACCGTGGAGAATATCCCCGATTGCTTTACCGAAGAGGAATGGGAGGGGTTCCGCAAGGAGCACTTCATTCATGAGTTGGGTTATCTTTCCAACATTTCTCCCGATTATGAGACCGTGCTCCGCGAAGGACTTTCTTCCTTGCGGGAACGGGGGGATGAATATGTCAAGCGGATGATCGACGCCATCTTTGCTTTGTCCGACCGTTACCGCGACGAGGCGGTGAAGCAGGGAAGAGACGACGTGGCGCAGATTCTCTCCCGTATTCCCCGACAGGGTGCCACCACATTCCGTGAGGCTCTGCAATTGTTCCGCATTCTCCATTTTTCCCTTTGGATGGAAGGGAATTATCATATCACCACCGGTCGCTTTGATCAGTATATGTGGCCTTATCTGAAGTCCGATCTGGAGGAAGGTCGGCTGACCGAGGAGAGTGCTTTTGCGCTTCTGAAGGATTTCTTCCTGTCCTTCAATAAGGACAACGATCTTTACCCCGGCGTGCAGCAGGGGGACAACGGGCAGAGCATGGTGCTGGGCGGCATTACCCGTGATGGGGCGCCCGCCTTCAATCTGCTCTCCAAGCTTTGCCTGCAGGCCAGCCGCGAAAATCTGATGATCGACCCCAAGATCAATTTGCGTGTTTCCTCCGATACCCCCGACGAGATCTACGCTTTGGGCACAGAGCTGACCAAGGCCGGGCTGGGATTCCCCCAATATTCCAACGATGATGTGGTCATTGACGCATTGGTGCGTAAGGGATATGATTTGGAGGATGCGCGGGACTACGTGGTTGCTGCCTGCTGGGAATTTATCATTCCCAAATACGGGATGGACATTGACAATATCGCTGCTTTGAACTTCCCGAAGGTGATCAATCAAGTGGTTCACGCTTCTGCGAGGTTTGCTTCCTATGAGGAATTTTCCCAAGCGGTGCGGGCGGAGATTTTTGCCGAATGCGATCGGCAGATTCGCCGCAAGGAATATGACAACAGTCCCGAAAAATCCTTCCATGTCTGGTTTGTTCCCTCGCCCTTGATGGAGTCCTTGATGTGCCCGAAATACTATAATTTCGGCATGCACGGCACGGGCATTGCCACCGCCGCCGATTCTATGGCCGCCATCCGTAAGTACGTCTTTGAAGAGAACTCGGTTGCATGGGAGCGGCTGGTTTCCGCTGTGGACAACGATTTTGCAAATGAACCCGAGCTTTTGCACACGCTGCGGTACGATGCTCCGAAAATGGGACAGAATCTCCCCACTCCCGATGAGGCGGCGGTCTTTTTGCTGGATTGCTTTGCCGATGCTTTGGAGGGGCGAAAGACCCCCATGGGTGGTGTCTGGCGGGCGGGAACGGGATCTGCCATGTTTTATCTTCTCCACGCCGCCGATCTTCCCGCATCCCCCGACGGACGGCGCAAGGGAGAGCCTTTCGGCGCCAATTTCTCTCCCTCTCTGTTTGCACGCACGAAGGGGCCCTTCTCTGTTATTGCATCCTTTTCCAAGCCTCATTTGGAACGGGTTTGCAACGGTGGTCCTTTGACGATGGAATTTTCTTCCTCGGTCTTTGATACGGCGGAGGGAATCGAAAAAACCGCTAAGCTGGTGCAATCCTTCATTCGGATGGGGGGACATCAGCTGCAGTTGAATTCGGTCAATCCCGACACGTTGCGGGATGCGCAGAAGAACCCCGAGGCCTATCGGGGACTGATCGTCCGTATTTGGGGCTGGAGCGCTTATTTTACCGAATTGGATAAAGAATATCAGGATCACGTTATTGCGCGGCAGGAGTATTCCCTGTGATCGGGCGCTTGTTTGACGTCAAGGAGTTCGCCGTTCACGACGGCCCCGGGGCTCGCATGACCTTCTTTTTGAAGGGATGTCCCCTGCGTTGTCTGTGGTGTCATAACCCGGAGGGACAGCGCTTTGACAAGGAGCTGATGGTGCGTTCTGCCCTTTGTGAGCATTGCGGGCTTTGTTCCCGTCCCGCTGAAAATGAACTCTTCCGAAGCTACGGGCGCAATCCCGCTTCCTGCCCCAAAGGATTGATCTCCGAATGCGGAGAGGACCTGACCCCATCAGAACTGGTGGATCGGGTGCTCCCCTTGAAAGAGATTTTGACCTCCATGGGCGGCGGCGTCACCCTCAGCGGGGGAGAGCCTTTGATGCAAGGGGATTTCTTGCTGGAATGCTGTGCGCTTCTGCGGGATCATGGAATCCATCTTGCGTTGGAGACCTGCGGCTATGCCTCTGAGGAGGTCTTCCGAGAGGCGGTTGGGGCGGTGGATTATGTGATGATGGATCTGAAAATTATGGATCCCGAAGCCCACAAAAGCGCTACGGGGGTGTCCAATGAAATCATCCTTAAAAATGCCCGATACCTGATGGAAAGCGGGCGGGAATTTGTCTTCCGCACGCCCTTGATTCCCCGCTACACCGATTCCCCCGAAAACCTTGAAGCAATCGCATCCTTTGTGGGCGAGGCGCCTTGGGAGACGTTGCCCTACAACGAGCTTGCGGGGGCGAAATATTCCATGTTGAACCGAATTTATCCTTTGGATGAAAAGAAGGAGAATGAAATATGAAAAAAGTAACTGTTATTTGTCCAGAGAAGATCGGAACCGTTGCTCCTGAGATCTACGGCCATTTTTCCGAGCATATCGGCGGTGTTTTTTATGACGGTCTTTGGGTTGGGAAGGATTCCGAAATCCCCAACATCCGCGGCTTCCGCAAGGATCTTGTGGAAAAGCTGAAGGCCATTCATCCTCCCGTTCTGCGTTGGCCCGGCGGATGCTATGCCGAGACCTACAACTGGCGGGACGGCATCGGGGAAAATCGCCCCGTGCGGACCAATTGGTGGCAGCATCGGGATGGTCGGGTTGAGTCCAACGCCGTCGGTACCCATGAATTTATCGACCTGTGCGAGATGATCGGCGCGAAGCCTTATTTCGCCGTCAACGTCACCTCCATCACTCCGCTGGAAGCTCTGAACTGGATGGATTATTGCCTTTCTCCCCGCGGCACCACTACTCTGGCGCTGGAACGGGAAAAGAACGGCCATCCCGAGCCCTTCGATATTCCCTACTGGGGCATCGGTAACGAGAACTGGGGCGGCGGCGGAAACATGACGCCCGACTCTTATGCGCTGGAATACCGTCGTTTCGCTACGGTTTTGAAGAATTTCTGCGGCAACCGCGGTGAAGTGATCGTGGGTGGTGCCGACGGTGCGGACTATCTGTGGACAGAAGGCCTCACTGCAAACCTTGCCCATGCCAAGGGCCGTATCCCCGTGGACGGTATGTCCTTCCATTACTATTGCGGTAAATCGGGAGATTGCGTGGATTACACCACCGAGGATTGGTACATTCTTATCGAAAAGGCTCTGCGCATGGAGGAATTGATCAACCGCCATTCCGCCTTTACCGTAGCCCACGGTATGAAGGATCGGATGAAGTTGGTGGTGGATGAATGGGGATGCTGGCATCCCGACGGATCGGGCCCCTCCAAGGGATACAATCTGTTCGAACAGCAATCCACTATGCGGGATGCTGTGGTTTCGGCGCTGACGTTGAATATTTTCAACAATCATTGTGATTGTGTGAAAATGGCAAATGTTGCCCAACTCTGCAACAATCTCCACTGTCTCTTCCTTGCGGGCGGGGAGCATTGCATCACCACCCCCACCTATCATGTTTTTGATATGTATAAGGGACATCAGGGCGGCCAAGGCCTGCGCACCCTCGTTTCGGACAATGAGGATATCCGCAACGGCATCTCGGTTTCTTCCTCTGTGAAGGACAATGTTCTGACCGTCACTCTGGCAAACCTTTCCTGCGAAGCCGATGCAGAGGTTTCGCTGGATCTTCTGGGATTGGATCGGAAGGTGGAATCGGTTTCTGCTACCGTGTTGGCTTCCGATGATATGCGCAATCACAACACCTTTGAAGCTCCCAATGCAGTCACTCCCGTCTGCGCGGCGTTGGATATATCTTCCTTCTCCGTGCCCAAGGCAGGCGTGGTTGCACTTACTGTAACGTTGGCGTAAATTGAACTGCAAAGAGCCGCCGTGCATTGCTGCACGGCGGCCTTTTGTTGAAAAGTCAATGGGGAAACATGTTCTTCTTTTTCTTCTATCCCAGCAACACATCGGATACGAGCATGACGCAAAAGCCCACCAAAAGGGCATACGTGGCTCCCCGTTGACTTCCGTGGGCGTGGGTTTCGGGAATCATTTCATCGCTGATGACATAGAGCATGGTTCCTCCCGCAAAGGCCAAAGCAAAGGGAAGAATGGCGGTGGAGAGGGAGACGGCAAAGTATCCGAGAAGCGTCCCTATTACCTCCACGATTCCCGTGGCCATGGCCAGCAGGAAGGTGCGCCCCTTCGGAACGCCCGCCGCCAGCATGGGGCCGATGATGACCATGCCTTCGGGGATGTTTTGCAGGGCAATGCCACCTGCGATCAGCAGGGCCTCTTCCGTATTCCCCGAGCCGAATCCCACCCCTGCGGCAATTCCTTCGGGCAGGTTATGGATTGCGATGGCCGTGACAAACAAAAGTACTTTGCTCAGTTTGTCGTTCTTTCCATGGTGTTCGGGGTCTGCACCTGCCAATTTGTGCAGATGGGGCACCAGTTTGTCGATGAGATTCAGACACAACGCTCCTGCAAAAATGCCCGCCACGGTGACAATCAAACCGAAATCACCGCCGTAGTCTAGAGAGGGCAGAATCAGTCCCAACACCGCCGCTGCCAGCATCACGCCCGCTGCAAAGGCAAGGACAATGTCGCTGAAGCGGTGGGATGCTTTTTTGAAAACAAACCCGATCACCGCACCGATGACCGTGGCTCCGCCCACGCCGAGGGCGGTCAATAATACCATATCCATACATCAGTCCTCCAAGGTAAGAATTACGGGCAAAATCTCCGAGGCGGTTACCGAGTCCGGGGTGATGATACAATCCACCGCCAGCACCTGCACTCCCGCCGCAGACGCCTGCCGCAAAGTATCGCCGAAGGCTTTATGTGTTTTATCGTTGGGATGCAGGTAACGCATCTCTTTCATGGCTACCACAAACAGAACATAAGCCTCATGGCCTTCCTCTTTGCAGCGGATTAATTCCTTTAAATGCTTTACGCCCCGCTCGGTGGGGGCATCGGGAAAGGATGCGATTCCGTCCCGTTCCAGCGTTACGCCCTTTACCTCCAGAAAAGCGGTGCGTTCCCCGTCCTCGATGTAAAAATCAAAGCGGGAATTTCCGTAGGTCACTTCCCTACGGAGGATTGCGTTTTTCGAAAACAAATGCCCTGCCTTCAACCATTCCTCTGCCACACCGTTGACGATTTGGGAATCCATGTTCACCAAAAGGGGTGCCTTTCCCTCCCGTTGCTTTTCCACCGCCACAAGATCGTAGGCGGTTTTGCGGTTTTCATTATCGGAGCAGGCCAGATAAACGGTACACCCCTCGGTTAAAAGCTCCTTACACCGCCCCGTGTTTTTTACGTGAACCACCGTTTGATTGCCGTCAATTTCCACATGAGCGACAAAGCGGTTGATTCTCTTCAGAAAACGGGCGGGGACTACGGTTTCGTATTTCATGCTCCCGCCTCTTTCATAAGGTGTTGCAGCAGACCTTCGCATCCGCGCAAAATGTCTTCATAGGCAACGTCAAAGCGATCGGTGTACCAAGGGTCGGACACATCGCCTCCGTGGGCATAGTCCAAAAGCATTTGCACCTTTTTGCCGTCATCGCCGCCGAGAATCCTCAGGGCGTTGCGCAGATTGTACCGATCCATACAAAGGAACAGATCGTATTTTTCATAATCGCTCTTTTGCAGTTGAACCGCTCGTTTTTCGGTTGTTTTAATACCGTGTCGGTATAATTCCCGTTTTGCGGGCGGATATATGGGATTCCCGATGCCGTTACGAATCTCCTCGGTGCTGGTGGCGCAGGATGCGGCGGAAAAGCGGTTCTGTAGTCCCTTTTTTTCCACAAGATCCCGAAAAATAAACTCCGCCATGGGACTGCGGCAGATGTTGCCGTGACAAACAAACATAATTCGTTTCATAGATTTCTTATACCGTTTTGGTTTAAAATCAAAGTTTTACTGTTGTGTAGGTGTGTTTTACGGCGGGAAGGAAGATTTTGATCAGGTCTTCCGTGGGAATACGGATAGAGGAGGTGTTGACGCAGGGGTGGCATCCCACCAGCGTACCCTTCAGAATGTCTTCGTCAATGAGCAGACGAACCGTCCCTTCCCGATCGTTCATCAGCCCCATGACGCTGACCGCCCCGGGGGTGATGTCCAGATATTTTTCCATGTCCTCGGGGGAGGCAAAGGAGAGACGGGAGGAGCCGATCTGCGCCGACAGATCCTTGGTTTTGAAGGGCTTGTCGCCCGGCATCATCAGAAGATAAAAATCGGTTTTTTGTCGATTGCAGAGGAACAGATTCTTGCAAATCGTGGCATCCAGCACCTTGTCGATCTCCGCGCAGACCTCCATGGTCATGGCGGGCTCGTGGTCAATGCGCTGATAGGGAATTTTCAAAGTATCCAAAAGATCATAGGTACGGATTTCTTTCTCCAAACGCCCGTCGTTTGTTTCGGGACGCCCTTCCATTAATTTCATAAAAACACTTCCCTTTTTTGTGGATGAATTGCGGGGGAACCTTATCCCAACGTAATGTTGAAGGATTGCACCGTGGGGGTGACGGGACGGCCCGCTTTGTCGTAGGGTACGTTGCCCGACTGCTCTCGGGTGACGCCCAGCATCATGGAGCTTTCCATTCCTTCTGCGGTGACGGTGGTTCCTTCCACGGTAACGATGGCGTAGAGAGGGTCTTCATAGACCAAGGTGTGATTCAGCAGTCGGATTTCGTCGCAAAGCTCCTTGGGGTAGCAGTCATGTTGGTTTGGCACCCAATCGTAGGATACCGAGTTCATGTCCCAGTAGATTACTCCGTTGCGGATGCGGACAAAATCTCTGTGATGATGTCCGTTGATGCACATCAGAACGCTGTGGGGCTTTTTACGATTTGCTTCATCGATGACATCCAGAATCCGATCCCGATTCTTCACGCCGTCGCACCGCTCAAAGGAGGGATGACTGAAAATAATGCAGGGATAGGGGGAGGATTCCACCGTTTCCTTCAGCCATGCAATCTGGTCGGGCGGCATGGTTTCCCGTGTGTCGGCGTGGGGATAGTAATTGCCCATGGAATAGCGGACGTATTCCTCTCCGTCCTTATAAAAATTGGGATTGGTGATGATCATGCGATAGCCGCCGTGATCGAAATAATAATGATCGTCGGGCATGTTGTATGCCTTCAGGGTTTCCTCGATGGGCGTTTTATCCGAATCGTGGTTCCCCAGGCAATGGTAGGAGGGAATGTGAAACTCATTGTATGCCTTAACATAATCGGGCACCAAAGAGGGTCCATGGCAGAAATCCCCCGCATGGATCATGAATTCGCACTCGTTTTCCTCCGCTGCCTTCTGCAGAACTCCCAAATCCTCCCAGGTGCCGCCGTCAAAGACGTTGGGGTAGTGATGCAGATCGGAAAAAAGCAAAAATTTCATGGTTTGTTCTCCTTATACGATATCTCAGAGCAGTTCAAACTCGTTTTTCGTGCTGTTCAGCACCCCTTCGCGGCGCAGTTTGGAGATCTCCGCCGAAAGGCCGCTTCGGTCTACCTCTAAATAATCGGCCAATTCTTGACGGTCAAAGGGAACGGTAAATTTGCGACTGCCCGCATCCTTTGCCCGACGGTTCAGATAGGCCATCAGTTTATCCCGTGTGGTGCGGTGGGAGATAATCTCTGCCCGCTGATGAAGAAGAATACTCTTTTGGGCAGTGATTTTCAGCAGATTGTATATCATTTGTTGATGAAAGGCGCAGGCGTTGCAGCAGGATTGGGTAATGCGGCGGCAATCGAAGAGGAGCACCTCAGTGTCTTCTGCGGCAATCACCGAAACGGGTAATTGCTCCACTTCCGCACAGGCGAAGGCTTCCGCAAACAGCTCGCCCGCTTCCGCATGGGATACAATGGTGCGGTTTCCGTCATAATCCATCCGCTCCATCTGCACCTCTCCGCGGCAAACGATTCCCATATGGGAGGCTTTGTCTCCCTCCGCAAAGACGGTTTCGCCCTTTCTGTAGTGCATTTCTTTGGTTCCGAGACATCCCAGCATTGCAGACAGATTATCCCTCTCGATGTGGGCAAAGAGGGGCGATGTTTTCAGAATTTCATAGTGTCGGATCATGGGATCCCCCTTTTGTTGAAAATTCAACATACATTTCAAGAAAATTATACTATAATATACCCATAAAGTCAAGGAAAAAAATATGACAATCTGTGAAGGAGAGTGGAATATGATCCGTAAAATCATCAAAATCGACCGTGAGAAATGCAACGGGTGCGGAGCCTGCGCCGCCGCCTGCCACGAGGGTGCCATTGAAATGGTCAATGGGAAAGCGGTTCTGACCCGTGAAGACTATTGCGATGGGCTGGGGGATTGTCTGCCCGCCTGCCCCACAGGTGCCATTACCTTTGAAGAGCGGGAAGCGCCCGCCTACAATGAATCCGCCGTTTTGGCTTCCAAGGAAGCAAAACAGGGCGGAAAATTGCCTTGCGGATGCCCCGGAACCAATGTGAAATCCTTTGCGCGTTCCAAGTCTCCCGCAACCCCCTGCGATATGTCCTCTCCCGTGACCGGTCAACTGTCTCAGTGGCCCGTGCAGATCAAACTGGCGCCGGTCAATGCTCCTTGGTTTGACGGAGCAAATCTGTTGATCGCCGCGGACTGTACCGCCTATGCCTACGGCAACTTCCATAACGAATTTATTCGTAATCGGATTACTCTCATCGGTTGCCCCAAGCTGGATGCCGTGGACTATGCTGATAAATTGACGCAGATCATCGCCCACAACAACATTAAATCGGTCACCGTGGTGCGCATGGAGGTTCCCTGCTGCGGCGGTATCGAAAATGCCGTCAAGACCGCTCTTATGGCTTCGGGAAAATTCATCCCCTGGCAGGTGGTCACCATCTCCACCGACGGCCGCAGGCTGGATTGATATTTCGATAAACCATAAAAATAATCTTTTTGTCCCATACAATCCTTCAGTCTCGCCTATGGCGAGCCGGCTCCCTTTACACAAGGGAGCCTGACCGTTGCGCACGAACTTACTATTATTTTACTGTCTGAGAGCGGCTCTTGAACAGCGAAAAAACATTGAGAAATGCACAAAAATAAAGCCTCCCTTGTGTAAAGGGAGGGGGACCGCAAAGCGGTGGAAGGATTGTTT
>JAGAOU010000045.1 GCA_017623595.1 Clostridia bacterium | reverse complement strand
CCGTGCTGGGGCTGAAAAAGGACAGCCGCCACCGCACCAAGTCCTTGGTCTTTTCCGACGGAACGGAAAAGCTCTTTGCCACCGATCCGGAGGTCTTTTCCTTCTGCGGACGGTTGCAGGAGGAGGTGCATCGCGTAGCCATTTCTTACCACAAAAATCTGCGGCAGAAGGCCATGCAGCAATCTCAGCTGGAATCGATCCCCGGCATCGGCAAAACCAAGGCAAAGGCTTTGTTTTTGCATTTCAAGTCCATTGACAAAATTCGAAAAGCCTCCGCCGAGGAGCTGTGCGCCGTAAAGGGCATCACCCCCGCCCTTGCCGAAAAAATTTTTCAATGGTTTGAGGAAAACTGAGGAGGGCGAAAAGGGTATCGTTGTCCGAAACACAACATTATTTTCCCCTCCGATCCTTGCGCAAAAGTTCAAAAAAAGTCCCTTGCTATAGGGGAAAAAGTGTGTTATACTGAAAATAAAACAAAACCTTTTTTTTGGAGGAATCTGTTATGGATCAGCACAAAACCCGCATCGGGTTCATCGGCACGGACGGCATTGCCCATGCCCACATGCGAGCCTACCTCAACCGCACCGACGTGGAGATCGTTGCCCTGTGCGACATCGTTCCCGGCAAGGCAGAAGCCTTTGCCAAGGAATTCGGCCTGGAGGGCGTTCCCTGCTACGAATCCCACGAAGAGATGCTGGACAAGGTTGCCATGGACGGCGTTTCGGTCTGCACCTACAACGCTCAGCATGCCGCACCCACCATCTATGCCTTGAATAAAGGCGTAAATGTTCTTTGCGAAAAGCCCTTCTCCGTTACCCTGGAGGAAGCCGCAGACATGATGCGCGCCGAAAAGGCCAGCGGAAAGATTCTGTCCATCGGCTTCCAGCCCCGCTTTGACCGCAACATGCAGAAGATCAAAAAGATCGTGGAATCGGGCGAGCTGGGCAAGGTCTATTACATCCAGACCGGTGGCGGCAGACGGAGAGGCATCCCCTGCAGCAATACAAAAACCTCCTTTATTGAAAAAGAAACCGCCGGCGTGGGCGCATTGGGCGACATCGGCTGTTATGCGCTGGATATGGTCCTCAACGCCATCGGATACCCCACCCCCCTCACCGTCAGCGGATTTGTCACCGACTATTTCGGCAAGGATCCCGAAACCTACCGTTACACAGGCAACGATGCCGACTTTTTGGCTAAAAAATTCTCTGTGGACGATTTCGGCGGCGCGTTGATCCGCCTGGAGGGCGGCATTATTGTGGACTTCCGTATTGCATGGGCTATGAACATCAACACCCCCGGGGACACCATCATCCTCGGCACTAAGGCAGGCCTCCGTATCCCCTCCACCGATTGCTGGAACGGTTCTGTGGGCGGTGAAATGACCCTTTACCGCCACTGCGCAGGCTCTCCCATCGAATCCAAAATCCCCCTGGAAAAGGACAGTCCCAAGGACGGTTCTTTGTGGGATCGGAAGATCGGCTCCTTTGTGGAGGCGGTGCAGAAGGGCTTGCCCTCTCCCATTCCCTCGGAACAGATCCTCAAGAATCAAGCCATCATCGACGGTGTCGTTCGCTCTGCGGCAAGCGGAAGAGAAGTAGAGATCGTCATGCCCGAAATCTGATTAAAAAAGGAGAAGCACAATGATCCGCGTACTTGTCTGGAATGAATTCCATCACGAACAGAAGCATGAACATATCCGTGCCATCTATCCCGAGGGCATCCACGGATGCATCCGCGATTTTCTGAAGACCAACGAGGATCTTCAGGTCACCACCGCCACCATTTTTGACGAAAATATCGGTTTGTCCGACGAATTGCTGGAAAACACCGACGTCCTGCTTTGGTGGGGCCATGTCCGTCACAAGGATGTCCCCGATGAATGGGTCGAAAAGATCGTCCGTCGGGTCAACGAGGGCATGGGCTTCATCGGTCTGCACTCGGCCCACCATTCCAAGATCTTCAAGGCTCTCATGGGCACCCCCTGCAACCTGCAGTGGCGGGAATCGGGAGATCACGAGCGCCTTTGGAACATAGCCCCCAACCATCCCGTCATGAAGGGCATCCCCGAATATTTTGAACTGGACGGAGAAGAAACCTACGGCGAACGCTTTGATATTCCCCGACCCGACGAGCTTCTCATGATCGGCTGGTATTCCGGCGGCGAAGTCTTCCGCTCGGTCTGCACCTTCACCCGCGGCATCGGTCGGATTCTCTACATCCAACCGGGCCACGAAACCTTCCCCACCTTCCACAATCAGTACATTCAAAAGCTGATCACCAACGGCGTCTACTGGGCGGCGCCCAACTGCAGAGTTCAGCTCACAGGTCCCCATTCCGTAGTTTCGCCCGAAGATCGCCGCAAAAACGGGGATCAGCCCACGGATTATATCCGTTAATGCCATGGAATACAAAGAATTTTCCCTCGGAAAACTGCGCTATGTGATCCATTATCCTCCGTGCTTCGATCCTTCCCGCCCAAACCCCGTCCTCTTTCATCTGAACGGAGCGGGCTCCCGCGGGGATAATATCGCCTATTGCGTTGACGCAAAATCTGTAACCTTGGGGGCGGAAGTCTTTCCCGAATATCCCTTTGTGACGGTGGTACCCCTCTGCTCCGCAGACACGTGGTTTGATCTGTGGGAGCATCTGAAGGAATTGGTGCGCTTTATTGCCGCGCAGCCCTATACCGACCGCGCCCGCATTTACATGACGGGAGGAAGCATGGGCGGCTACGCCACCTGGCAGCTGGCCATGAGCATGCCCGAATATTTTGCAGCCATCGCTCCGGTTTGCGGCGGCGGAATGTATTGGAATGCACGGCGCATCGTCAACATCCCCATCTGGGCCTTCCACGGCGGTAAGGATCCTGTGGTTTTCCCCGAGGAATCTCAAAAAATGGTGGACGCAGTCAACACGCGAGGCGGCAATGCAAAACTGACCGTTTACCCCGAAAACGGTCACGACGCTTGGACCGACACCTACTCCAATCCGGAGCTCTACCGCTGGCTCCTGTCCCATACAAACCAGAACCCACCCGTCCTCAGCGACGACTACAGCAGCCCCCACCTTTACGGGTGATGTATCAACAAAAGCACGAAACGCACCGAAAAAATCGGTGCGTTTTTTCTTTATCGGAACCATTGAAAAGTGAAAAAAGCAACTTTTTTTGTAAAAATCGTTGCAATTTTTTCTCGGGTGTGCTATACTGAAAACACAATCCAAAACAGGATTGCGAAAAAACAATCATAAAAAAGGAGAAAAGTCATGAGAAAAGTAGTATCTGTTTTCCTTGTTCTGCTTCTGTCCCTCGGTATTTTTGCAGCCTGCGGCGGATCGGAAGCCCTGACCAAAGAAACCCTCGTCGGCACCTGGGAAGGCGATTGCTCCATGCAAGAAGTCTTCGGCGACCTGAAGGTTGATATTGAAATTGAATTCAAAGACGATGATACCTTAACGCTGACCATGGACACCGACAGTGTAAAAGAAGTTTTGGAATCCCTGTACAACGATGAAAAATTTCTGCAGGAAAACCTGAACATGACCAAGGAACAGTTTGACGCCATGCTTTCCGAATCCAACCTCACCATGGATCAAATGGTTCAGACGGCGCTCGCTGCCATTGACATCGTAACCGAATACGACTATTCCTTTGAGGGCGGCAAGCTTTCCATTGATGATGAAAATGCTCCCTACACCTATGAGAATGGCACCCTGACCATTACTTATCAGGGCGAAGAAATGAAGCTGACCCGCAAATAATCACAAGTAAACAAAAAACAGGTGCCACCCTTGAGGATGGCGCCTGTTCTTTTTTTAGCATTATTTCATGAGGAGGATTATTGATATTGTCCACAGAAGGCTCGGCTCTTATAGAAGGCAGAGGTTGTGGATTTGTAAGAAATCTTGCGCACGCCGTTCTCGGTGTTAAGGATACAGGAAATCTGATCGGAACACCAGCCCGAGATATTCATAGACTCCCACGCGGTTCCCTTTCCACCGTTGGTCTGCACAAAGAAGAACGTCCCGCTCGGATTATTGCTGAGTGCTTTCAGATATCCCTTGGGAATTTGGTTGCTTTGGGTGAAGTTCGCGGTAAATGTACCGTTTTCTTTATCATAGCGGATGGGGCCTTTATTGGTTGTCAGGTATAGGAAGTTTGGATTGGTCAGATCTGCGGAAAGGTCATGTCCTCCGGGAAATTCCTTGGGCAGAGAGGCTCCGAGGCCGCTGCTGATTTTGCTTAATTTTTCTTCGGTGCCTTCTCCCGTCAGAGCATAAGCGGCAAGTTCATCGGAGCCCAACGCCCACAGAACCTCATATTCCGGATCCCACAAAAGTCCGTGAGCATCCTTCAACTCATACTCCGTATAACGGGGAGCCTCTTTGTTTTCAAGGGCCGCAGAGGCATAGAACAGGCGCAGGCAATTGCCCGTGGAGTTGGCGATTACCATATTTCCGGAAGGAAGAAGTTCCACGGCGTGAGGATTGTTTCCCGGATCCTTCGTAATAAAAAGAGGCGTTTTTTCGGGATAGGCATAAATTCCGGAATCGTAAGTCCCGGCAACCAGCACCACATCGCCGAATACCGTGCCTTCCCGATATTTCATATCGGCAGCATAGCCCGCATCCAGAGACCAGATTTCGCCCTTTTCCAGAGTGTCACCTTCGGAGAGCAGGTCCAAATTGTACAGTACAATACGGCGATTGTACTGGTCGCAGGCGAGGACTTGATTGGATACGGTATCTACCGTTTCATCTTCGGTCTGTGTGGTCGAAGAAACGCTTTCGGTGACGGAATCGGGGATGCTTCCTGTCGATTCGGTTCGGGAAAGTGTTGCTTCGGAGTCGGAGGTTGAAGGTGTTGTCGTGTCTCCGCAAGCCACACACCCAAAAAGCAACGCCGTGCAAAGAATCATAATAAAACCTCTTTTCATGTCTTTTCTCCTTTTTTTAATTTCAGCATTGTTTCATAAGGCGCAGATAGAATTCGACGGCACGGTGGGCGGCAGCCAGGCGAATGCGCTCGTTGTTGCCGTGGATGGTGGCTCGCTCTTCGGCGGTCAGATCCATGGCGGAGAAGCGATAGACCTTGTCGGAAATTCTGCCGTAATGGCGGGAATCGGAGCATTGTACCATGAGGTAAGGCGCTACAAGGCATCCCGTCCAGGTCTCGGCCACGGCCTTTTCCACCTTGCGCCAAGCGTCGCAATCGGTCTGCGAAACACGGCTGGGATTCATGTTGCTGCCCACGGTAACGGTGACGTTGGGATCGTTAATGACTTTTTCGATGCGGGCCTTGGCGGAGTCCACCGTATCGGCGGGGTTAAGGCGCAGATTGGCCACCATATGGGCCTCGGGAGGAATGACGTTGGGTGCGGCACTTCCTTCCATTTGGGTGAAGGCAACGGTGGTGCGAAGCAAAGCGTTGATTTCGCCGCCGCTTTTCTTGCCCAGCAAATCCAAAACCCATTTGAACAGGCCGAAGTTGGCGAAAATCACCTTATACAGGAAGGTGGAATGACGGCCCAGGGTATCGAACATTTCGGCGGCGGGCTTTGTCACGTGCATGGGAAAGGGATTGTTTTCCATGGCGCAGCAAGCCTTGGAGAGAATCCCCACGGGGGTATGGGGCTTGGGTGCGGAGGCGTGTCCTCCTCGGGATTTTACGGTAAAGGTCACATTCATCATGCCCTTTTCCGCAATTCCAACAACACCGCAGGGCTGTTTGACACCGGGGAAAACGTTCTCGACCACGCCGCCCCCTTCGTCCACCACCAAGGCAAGATTGATGTTATTTTCTTCGAACCAATCCACAATATTGGACGCACCCTTGCCATTGACCTCTTCCCCACCGGAGAAGGCGAAATAGATGTCATTTTCGGGAACAAAGCCCTTGGCGATGAGGGTATTTGCGGCAGACAGAACGGCATTCATGGTTACCTTGGTATCCAGCGTGCCCCGTCCCCACATCACACCGTCCTCAATGTCTCCGCAGAAGGGATCCTTGTCCCATTGATCCTCATTGACGGGAACCACGTCATAGTGGGCCATCATCACCGACGGGGCGTCGTGGGATTTTCCCTCCCATTTGAAGAGAAGGGCCCGATCGGGCAAGCGGTCAAAGGAGCAGACCCGAAACACGTGGGGGTACAGAGAGGGCAAAAGGGAAATGAGTTTTTCGAATTCCCCGTCGTCCTCCAAAGAAGCATCGTAATAGGAAATTGTTTTGCACCGCACCAGTTGCTGAAGCGCAGAAGTTGCCGCTTCCCGATCAAATACTTCGGGCTCGGCCTCAGTGACGGGGTGGGTTTTGGGCTTAAACAGGGCGGCGCGCAGAAGAATCACCCCTAAAAACAGAGCGATCACGCCAAGAATAATATAAAGAATATACATAAAAATGCTCCTTTCGTCGCCATGGCGACAACTAAGCTTGATCCTCGCAGAGGGCAAACTTAACTTCATTTGGGCATAAGCCCAAGCTTCACTTTTGCGCGGCGAAGACCAAGTGCACGACTCATTGTATAGTGTATTATTCGTGCCTTTCTCTTAAACGATGCGCAATAAATAAATTGTGCGCTTCGCAAGCCTTCCGCTATGAGTGAGACTCCAAAAATTCAAGCCAAAGGCGCAGTATTTTTCGATGGTCGACACTTATGCAGTGGCTGAAGAAAAAGAACACGTCCCATTTACCTTTATACGGAAAGCCTTTGATTACAGCATCTTTTTCTTATACATAATGCGGCCGATGATAAGGGTGAAGATGACCCCCACGGGGACCATGATGCCCACAGTGCCTTCGTTGAGGGCGGGGACAAAGATGAAGAGAATCAGCATCAGCACCGCAGGAGCGATGGCCAGCTTCCAGTTGCGGGATACAAAAACCACACCCAGGCCGCCGAAGAGGGCGGGAATCATCTGATTGAAGGCGGGCTCCAGCACGGGATTATTGAGGATGGGGGTCAAGGGAACGATCAAAACGACCCCGAGAATGATGATCAGGGTGGTGACGATGGAGGAAACGGCGATGGCGATGGTGGAAACCACTTCCCCTTCTTCCGAGGAGGCCTTCACGTTTGCCTGCTCCAGGGCGTTCAGCGCACAGGGAAGCTTCAGATTGGAGATATTCCCCGTAACAAAGGAAAGGTAAGATCCTCCCGCACCCAGCATGGGGATGTAGGAAATCACTTCCACCACACCCACGGCCCAATACATGGGCGCCGTTGCCATAAGGCCGCCCAAAAGGCCCTGCCAGTCGGGCATGGCGTGATACAGAATCGCAACGACAATGGGGAAGGCCATGAGAATGACCATGACGGCCAGATTCCAAATCAAACCCCAACGGTAGACCTGTTCAATATAAGGCTTTTGCTCTTTCATATCCGATTCCTCCTTAACCCAACCATGCGGTGACGGGAATGGCGCTTGCCATGCCTGCAATCAAACTGACGGGAAGGGCATAATCCGAGATCCAATGGACCTTCTTGAATTTGCCTGCCAAAAGGCCGAGGATTGCCATCACCACGGCGGCAACCGCCATGACGCAAACGGGAATCAGCCCCGAGGTGGCGGAATAGGAAACGGTCTCGGTAACCTCCTGGAACTGATCGTTGACCACGGTTTTGGTCACATGAACAAAACCGTCGGGGCCTGCGGTCCAAAGACGGGACACATTACAGAATACATAGCCCACAAAAGCGGAGATCATACCGATAAACAGGGAGGACTGAAAGACATCCGCCCACTTCTTGTCCCGTTTTTCCAGCGAAGACATCCCTTTCTGCATCTTTTTGCAGAGGACGGGCACCAGCCAGATGCCCACCATGATGGAAATGGTCATGACCAAGGAAATGGTGACATACTGGGAGGCGGTGGAAACGCTTCCTGTCATGCCCATGGCAAGGGCGGTATTCTCGGCGGCGATGGTTTCATAAGAAAGGGAGCCCACCACGCTCAAACGGAGCCACGGAAGGGCGATGCCCAACTTCTTGGAAAGGGCAATCACGCTGATAACGATGGCCACAGCGGGCGCCACGGTGAAAATGGCGGCGGTGCGGGCGATTTTGCGCAGTTTTTTCTTGTCCATGCCAAGCTGGATGCCTCGTTTCCATGCCTTGACCAGGAAGAAAATCGACTGGGCCAAAACCACGGCAACGATAATCCCGACCAGCACAAAGAGGATCGGATCGTTGTAGTTGAACATAAGAGTGCTCCTTTTCGTTTTATTTTCTTCTATCATACCATATTTTCCGAGAAATTGCAAGCCCTTCGCCCGACTTTTTGCAAAAAAAAAGGGAAAAGACAAGAAAATCCGGGGTTGACAAAAGCGGAAATATATGCTACAATAATTCTGCGATAGGGTTTCGGCGGAAGTTTGCGAAAAAATTCCGTATGCCCGTTATCCTTGCAACGTCGATATGTAAAGGAGGTTTTTATGAAACGAATCGTTTCCCTTGCCCTGCTTGTCCTGCTGTCTCTGTCCCTGTTTGCCTGCGGAGAAACGGCAAGCACATTTAACCCCCAAACTCCCGAAGAGTGCTTTGACGAGATGATGGAGATTTTCAAGGAACAAACCGCCTACCGCAAAGTCTGCCTTGCAAACCCCGAAAACCGTCTGGACGAAAAGATCACGGATTTTGTTTTCAAAAATCCGGGTTCGGATGAACAAATTGTTTCGGGAAAAATCGAAGGACAATCCTTGGAACATTCCTCGGAGTATTACGGGGAAGGGAATCTCATCGGGAAGATGACCCTGATTCCCACCCTGAAAGGGTCCGATGCAAACGGCCATCCTATTTTTGAAAACGAAACCCACATCACCTATCTGCAGAAGCAAAACGGCGATCCCATAGAGATGTTCGAAACCTCCTATGGGCGGTTTTCTCTGACCTCCCAAGCAGGCGAGCGGGAGCAACATCTGCTCAACGGGTGGATGAAGGAATATGTCAACGAAAACGCCACTTTGGAAAAGAAGGAAGACGGCTCCTTCGTGCTGACCGTTCCTCTGGACATGACCGCCACCGTCAAGCTTTATAACAAATCCCCCGAAAAGCTTTATGCTTACGAATCGGTTGCCGTCTATACCGCCGACCGATTGGGGCAGCTGACCTCTATCACCCACAAGGCAACGAAAGAAGGCCTTGAGCAGAGAGATCTGGAAATCACCCTCTCCTACGAAAACCTCACCACCGAGAGGCCCGCATGGTTCAACAAAGAAGACCCCCTGGCCACGGAGGCAACCTCGGTAGACCTGACGTATGAAACGGAAGACGGCATCTGCTACACCCTATCCGAAGGGAAGAAGGGTATGCAGGTTGAAATCAACACCTTGGAAAACGTCAAAGCCATCTTTGTGCCCGATTTCCTTCCTGAAGAGGCAATCTACGCCTCCTATGAAAACCTTGTCTTTGAAGAATACAACGAAAAAACCAAGGTGGAACGGAGAGGTGCGGCTAAAATCTTCTATAAAAAAGGTGCCCGTCCTGCCGATTTTGAGGATAAACACGGTATGATTTTCTTTGAAGGGGAATGGGAGATGGTCGACGGAGTCCCCACACCGAAAAAATGATAAAGGGAGAACACCTATGACACCGGAAGAAAAAATCGTGGATCTTTTGGCAGAAGGGACCGAGACTGCGGAGGGCCTTCGGGAAGGGCTGGAGGCCATCGGCTTGGATAGCACGCGGCTGACCGAAATACTGTCCGACCTGACCGAGCAGGATTTTGTGGAGGTAACCAATCTGCACGGCAAAAATGTAAAGCGGGAGGGCGACCGCATTCTGGAATTCGCAGGCCTCACCCTCGCCCTCACCCCCGCCGGCGTCAAGCGCTGGATGCTGGAAGACGCAAAGCGGGAGCAGGAACTGTAATCGAACAAAATGACGCAGCGTGCTATGCCACGCTGCGTCTCACTTTGTCGATAAACCATAAAAAGATGCTCTCACACCACGCGGATGGAAAAGGTGCTGTTGAGCAGAGACAAAATGGCGGGGCGGGCTCGGTCGGGCAGATATTGCACAATCCCCGTGGTGTCGGCGCAGGAAAAAAGCACGGGGATTCCTTCACTTTTCAGCAGCGCTTCCCAGGTTCCGCCCAGCCCACGGCTTTGGTCCAGCCGTCGGCCCCGAAGAAGCAACCGAAAACAGTTTTCCTCCACGGAAACATCCGCGGGAAGGTTGAGTTGGGCTGAGGTCATCCCTTCGGGCAGAATCACCGCCGCCGTCACCTGCTCCTTTTGCACCGAAAAGGCATCGGGGATCAGTCCAAGATCCCCCAGAGCCGATAAAACGCCCTCCAATTGATGACGGGAAAAGGAAAGAATCAATACATTCGGGCAGAGATCCGCCCCCGTGATGCGATCACTCAAATCGAATTTCATCGGTCATCCTCCTTCAAAAACGGGGAAACAAGCGCAAACAGCGCCTCCTTTTGGGCTTGCGGAAGGGGCGTCAGCGGCAAACGCAGGAATTGGGGCGCAAATCCGAGACATTCCATAGCCGCCTTGACGGGAATGGGGTTCGTGGTGGCAAAGAGCGCATCAATCAAGGGCATCAGCTCCCGCTGGATCTGCGCCGCCCCCGCAAGATCCCCGCCGAAAAAGCGCTCACAAAGAGTATGAACCCGACGGGGTAAAATATTCGACACCACCGAAATCACCCCAACACCGCCCAGCGCCAAAAAGGGAAGAATCAATCCGTCATCCCCCGAATAAATCGGCAAATCCTCCCCGCAGGCATCCAAGATCCGCGCCACCGACGCCGCCGATCCGTTGGCCTGCTTCAATCCGAGAATGTTGGGATGCTTTGCCAATTCCTTCATGGCCGAAAGGGAGATTTCACACCCCGTCCGCCCGGGGACGTTGTACAGAAGGACGGGGAGAGAGGAGCAATCGGCCAAGGCTGTATAATGTGCCACAATCCCCTCGGCGGTGGGCTTGTTGTAATAGGGGCAGACCGCCAGGATGCCGTCCGCCCCCAGCGCCTCCGCCCGACGGGTCACCGACACGCTCTGTGCCGTGCAATTGGTCCCCGTCCCGGCCAGCACGGGCACCCGTTTCCCGGTTTTCCAAACGGTGTATTCAATAACCGAAAGCCGCTCCCGCTCGGTCATGGTGGCACTCTCCCCCGTGGTTCCGCAGGGCACAAGGGCATCGGTGCCTGCGGCAATCTGAAGGTCGATCAGCCGCCCCAACGACTCAAAATCAATGCTTCCGTCGGGGAAAAATGGGGTGATCAGCGCCGTGGCGCTTCCGTAAAACAAAGGCTGCTTCATGACATGCTCCTCCCGCAAAATATTCCTGCCCCATCTTATTCATTCCCCCCTCCGTGTGTTCCGAGCCCCCCTGCTGCAACTGTAGTTTACGCAAAGGTTTCAATTTGTTCAAAAAAAAAAACGTACAATTTCCACAAATACGTAATAACTATTCGGTATACTTTTTACAGCATATTTCGACTATGTACAACAAAGAAAGGAGTCATTCCCATGAACAACGGAAAAGGTTTTTCTATTGCTGCTCTCGTTATGGGCATCCTCGGCATCGTCGGCGGTTGGTTCCCCATCGTCGGTTACTTCACCCTCGTAATGGCTATCCTCGGTATCATCTTTGGTGCCAAGGGCCGCAAGATGTCCGCTGCCGCTGATGGTAAGGCTTCCGGCCTTGCTACCGCAGGTCTGGTTCTCGGCATCATCGGTACTGTCCTCGGCGGTATCGGCGTTCTGTGCACCACCTGCACTATGTGCGCTGCTGCTGAGCTTGCTGCTTCCGGCGGTCTGCTTTACTAATTCAAAGCAAGAATTCAGAGCGTGTCGTCAACGGCACGCTCTTTTTCTTAAAAGGAGAAACGTATGTTTCCTCAATTTACTTTGTTTGGCAAAACCATTGGCATGTATCCCGTTATGGCACTGATCGGAGGGCTTTTGGGCGGGTTTGTCTTTTGTTATGAACTGCGTCGCCGCGGAAAAGATGACAACGATGGGATTGTGTTCCTTCTTTTCACCGCCCTGGGCTGCTTCGTGGGAGGAGCAATTCTTTACAGTCTGACGTTGTACGAAAATTATGCACTGTTCCTTCAGGTAACGGATTTTTCTTCCTTCATCAAGGCCTTCGGAACCGTATTCGGGGGCTCGGTGTTCTACGGCGGATTGATCGGAGGAATGCTGACGGGCCTGCTTGTCATTAAAGTGAAAAAGCTGGATCGGGCGCTTTATACCGATTTGGGTGCTATCCTTGCGCCCCTGTTCCACAGCATCGCCCGCATCGGATGCTTTTTGGGCGGCTGCTGCTACGGCGTAGAATGCGAATTCGGCTTTACCGCCCACGGGAATCCCCTGGTGCCCGCCGTCAATGATGTCAGCCGTTTCCCCGTCCAACTGCTGGAGTCTGCGGGAACCCTTTTGATCTGCATTCTTATCTATGTCCTTTACCGTAAGGGCAAGATGAAAGGGCACCTCTTTTTCTTGTATCTCGGTCTTTACGCCGTGCTCCGCTTCTCGGATGAATTTTTGCGGGGCGACGAAATCCGCGGCTTTGTGTTCGGAAACATCTCCACCTCCCAGTTCATCAGCATGTTCATGGCCGCCATCTCTTTGGTCGGTTTGACCCTCTATGTGGTAGGGAAACGGAAAAAACAACCGAACAACGAACCTTTGAATTCATAAACAAATCATCCTCGGAACGGGCGACGCACACCGCGCCACCCGTTCTTTTTTTTGCAATAAGGCTCTGTCACAACCGGTTGTTGATTTTATATGTCGGCAAATCACAAGACCTATATAAAAAAGTAACAAAAGAATCCGCACAACCCTTCCACCGCTTCGCGGTCCCCCTCCCCTTACACAGGGGAGGCAGGGCAAAGCGCGCCGTTACCCGTTCGTTTTATCTTCAGAGAGAAGCTCTTAAACCGCAAAAAGACGGTAGAGCTTGCACAAAATTCAGCCTCCCTTGTGTAAAGGGAGGTG
>JAGAOU010000044.1 GCA_017623595.1 Clostridia bacterium | reverse complement strand
TGCTCCGGGGTCGATTCCCCGTCGGTCAGCAGCTTCAGCTTGCCGCCAAAGGACATTCCCTCCGCACCTTTTCCGTGCAACGGATTGTCGCAATAGGTAATCCGTCCGTTCAGAATCAGTGTATCTGGAGACAGGGCGGCGGAATAAGCGTCCTGCGCCCGATCCATCCGCACCTTGCATGAAAAGGGCTTGTCGGAGGACACCCTGTAAACGAAAACGTCACAGTCCTCGCTGACGAAGCTTTCGCTTTGAAAGGAGGCGTCTTCTTTTTTCCAAGAGACGGAAGCAACGCCCCTTTTCAGATCCAATTCCTTATAATAATCGGTATAAGGCGTTTTATCGGAAAAATCAACGTAGATCCGCCCAAAGGTTTCATAATTCCGAATGCGAAGGGGATCGGAGGTAAAAGCCTGTGCGAACAATTCCGAGGCTTCCTTCAGCCGTTCCTCGGCAATCAACTGCCGAAGTTTGGTTAAATTCTCCGGGGTGGTGGTGTATTTTTCCGGAGCCGTAGTCCCACTCCACAGGGATTCCTCGTTAATTCCAAGGATTTCCCGATCGGGATCGCCAAATATCATAGCGCCGATTCTTCCGTTTCCCAAAGGTAGGGCGTGCATCCAATCCTTTACACAATTTTTATACCATAACTTGTATTCCATATTGCTTTCCCTAATTCTTTCGAAAACAAGCTTCTCTTTATTTTTTATTTTTTAACAAAGGCAGCTCCGTCATCCGAAGCTTTGCACATCCGTAAGGATAAAGAGATACGACCTCTTCTTTTCCTTCGGGACTGCGTGCCAATGGCTCCACGGCGCAAACGGTATGATAGCGAGGATGATGTCCCCAGGGGATTTTGCGAACCTTGGCCTTTAAAACCAAAGATGGATTTTGCGAGGAGAACGGAATATCTTCCCGTTTTCTTTCTACAATCTCAATCTGCTTGGAGGAAAATCCGTAATTCCAATCGGAAAGGGGTAAGTATTCGTAATCACAATAAGGATATTTTCTCTCTACGCCCTTGGATTCATATTCCAACCGTTTTGCTTCGTAACGAATGGGAAGGGAAAAAACCAGCGAGCCATAACGGACGGTTTTCAGACGGTAAGGACGGCTTTCCATTCGGGGAGCGATGGTATACTCCAAGGAACAGCAATGATGTTCCCCGGCCTTCAAGAACAAGACGATTTCTTTCGTTCTTTTGGTTTTTCCGTTCCATCTGACATTCTTTGCAAAGGAAGGAATGCGAATTCGAAAAACAAAGTCTTGCTTTACGTTGATTTCATAGACAAATTTTGTGCGGAAGGGATATTCCGTGGTTAAAGAGATTTCGGCTTGTTCGCAATCAAGACGGGACGGAACGGGAAGGACATTTATGATCTCTCCGGCTTTGTGCATATATGCAGAGAGCGCAAACTTAGGCCATCCCTGTCCGTGGTCGGCTGTGCAGCAGCCGTAATTCGGCTCCAGACCGAACAGTCCCGCCTCTCGACCGTTGGTTCTCCAGATGGGATTGTCCGTAAAACGGGAGCAACAAATCTGATTGCTCTGCTGATCGTATTGATGCGCCCACATATCGTCGGAAATCGTGGCGGACAAAGCATTAAATGCAACCTGTTCCAAGCGTTCTGCCCATATGGGATCTCCGGTATAGGCATATAGGTGTTCAAAGGAATACATCAGCTCCACAACGCCGCACAGCTCGGTTCCTTGTACCGGACTTAATCCGGATAAGTGCTCGTCTCCCGTAAAGGTCCCCACCGGCATGCCGTTGTTTTCCATCAAAATGCGGTAGCGTGTTTCTGCAAGATTTCGGTAGTCCTCTTTCAGAAAATCACAACTGACGGCCTCGGATTTCAACTGCATTGCCAGATTGACCACGTGAGATTCTTGCGAGCGGACATGCTCCAACGGTGCGGCAAACATGGGAAGATACCGATCAAAATCCGTTCCCTGATTCCTCAGAAGCTTCACCAGCTCCGACAACCATTCTTCATGACAGCGCTCATGCAAAAAGCGGATTGCAATACAGGTTTCATACCAGCGGCTTTTTCCCCAGCCGAACAAAGACACCGATCCGGAAGAAAGAAGATCGTAATAATTTCTTAGCACACGATACACCGCAGTGGGAATCCTCTCGTCGCCGGAGCATTCGTACCACATGGTCAAAACCTTTGCAATCAACTGAACCGCCCAAGTATCATAAGAAGAGCGATCCTCTTCCTTGCAGGGGCAGATCCAACCGTCCGATTGTTGATTTTCCAGAATTTTATCTATGTACCGTTTTGCTCTGGAAATCATATCTTTATCCTCCAGCAAAAAGGCCAGAGGAATAAATCCGTCCAACCAATAGGGGACGCGTTCCCATCCTTCACGATCGCCGCCAATCCAGGCGCTGTCCCGAACATCCGGCCACACCTTGTCTAAATTCCCGCAAAGACCGTTTGCCTGCAGTGCCAACTGTTCCCGAAGCCACCCTTGCGGTTTTATTTGGTTTGATGTATAAAAATTCCATTTTCTCATTGCAATTATCTCCTTTTATCTTGAAAGAACAAAGCAAAAATTGTTTTTCTCTTTGGAGGAGAGGGTTATCGTCCGGGTTATGGATTTTCCATTCCTTCGGAGGTTGACTTCATAATCTCCGTAAAAACCGCGGAATTCGGTGCGGCCCTCTGCATCTGTGGAAAGTGTTTCTTCCGTATGCCAGGTTTTCTGAATCAGTTCCCGCAACTTGTAAAACGCAGGCTTAGGCGTCATGTCGTAACGGACAAGTCCTCCGTAATAGTAGTTTTCCCCTACGGACATATCTCCCTTTGTTGCGGCAATTTTCGCAGGATCGGGATCAGAGACATATGCGTATCCATCAATGAGATTCCAATAAACGATCTGCTCAACATTCGGGTGGGAAAACCAAATACGATAAAGTTTTTCCAGGATCTCAGCCTGCAGTTCTTCGTCTTCGGGGTCATTGGAATACGCGGGAACGGTCACTTCGGTGATCTGCAGTGGCTTGTTCAGGTTGGAATACAGATCCATGTGAGCGTAGAGATTTTTCGGATTGTAATAAGGACGCGTTTCTTCGTATTCCTGTTCCGATTTGTAAAACATATGGTACTGCATTCCAATAGCATCAATTTTAACCCCTTTCAGAAGGTTTGCTTCAATATAGGCGTAGTATTTATCGGTAACGCGGCAGGTATCATCCCAACAAAGAGGAGTGGTTTCATTGACAACCAACTGGTTGTTGGGGAAATACTTTTCTGCAGTCTTAAAGCACCACTCAACGTAATCAAAGGCATCGAAAAATTTGGTTTTACCGTTCTTCCAGTACATTTCGTTGGTTACCTCGATTGTGTGCATCTTGTTCGCATATCGTTCGGAAATCTCAGCGTAATGACGTTCCATTTCTTTCTTAATTTCGTCAACCTCTTTATCATACAGCCAATCGGGAAAAAAATGCTCGTAAGCCAAAGCGTGTTCCCGGGGTTCGATGCCAAGTCGATTGCAAAGGTCCACGCAGGTATCAATAGCCGGGCGGCGGTAGCAGTAAGGACTGCCTTTTTCATACCGAGACTTCCCCCGTTCAGGCTCAAGTGTCTTCCAATAAAAGGGCACAGTTCCCATATTAAAAGAATCCCGAATTAAGGATTCATAGCGTTCTGCCTTTTCGGGGGTATCCATCTCGTCCACTAACAGTAAGTTAATTCCGAAGCGGAACTCATGAGATTTTTGCTTCACGGTGACCTTCACGTCAGAGAGCGGATTGCCTTTTCTGTCCGTTACGGTCAGTTTTGCATCACCCTTCCGATAGGCTTCAATCCCTCGGGCAGCTTGTTCCTCCCAGACATCCTTCTGCGCTTCAAAAAGATCTAATACTTTTCCGCGATTGCTCATAAGAATGCTCCTCCAGAGACTTTTTTTCTATTATAGCATTAAACCAAGAAAATGTACACTTAAAAAACAGTAAAACAGGTTGACTTTTCGAAACTAATATGGTATAATATGGTCAAAGAAAGGATGTTTTATATGTTTTTTGAAAAAGATGCAATTTCCTTTCACATTCTGGACGTATTAAAAGTTCAATCAAAGAATTACCGTTGTTATAACAGTGAACGGAATTACGCCGCCCTTTCCTTTCGTTACCGTGCAGATACAGTCTTAAAAACCGAAACAGAGGAACACCGACTTGGAGACAACACCATCACATATGTTCCCGCACATCTGAATTATACCCGAATTGCAAAACTGGACGATCTGATCTGCATACATTTTGAAACGCCTGATATGCACTCTCGAGAGCCGGAATACTTTGTCACCCGCCACCCAGAAATATTCGCTCCGTTGTTTCAGGCAATTTTTGATTGCTGGAACGAAAAAAAACCCGGATACCGCTACCGATGTTCTGCCTATCTTTATAAAATCTTAGCGGAATGTTTTGCGGAAAACTGCCCGGAAGCGCAATCCTTCTCCAGGATTGCCCCTTCGGTTGAATATATGAACAGTCACTTCTCGGATCCGAATCTTTCCATTCAACTTTTAGCAAAAAAGTCCTTTATTAGCGAGGTCTATTTCCGAAAACTTTTTCAAAAGGAATACGGAACCTCACCCAAAAAGCATTTGATTCAGTTGCGGATTCAGTATGCCGCAGATCTGATCACCTCCGGCTACTATTCACTGAAAGAAATCTCAGCCATTGCAGGATATCAGGACTACAAGTATTTTTCCGTCGAATTCAAGCGGCTTCTGGGGGTGTCTCCTTCGGAATATTCTTATAATTTTTTGCAAGAACCAAGCGAAGAAAACACGCTCCGGTCATCGAACAAAACGAACGAAACATAAAAAATAAGGAACACTTCATTTTGAATGCTGACTTTCATTTCGCTGATAATAACTCAGTAGCAGAGTATAACATAGGTCATTTCAAAGAGTTTCAAATATGGAATACGCAAGTTATAAGGCCCATAGGTACGGACCCGGGGCGAAAAAGGTCCCCGCTCCCGCTGCGCCGGATATGTCATCGTCGGATAAACGATCGTTCATACAACTTTTCAATACAATAATATGAGGGGCGACTCGCAACGAGTCGCCCCATTCATATATATAAAACAATTAATTTATTATTCCGCATCTCCGCATTTTTATTCGACGCCGTGCATCTTCATCAGTTCCACCAAATCTCCAAAGCTCTTGTCGTACTGCGCTTGTGAGATTGCGCAATTGTCGAGGAACGTATTAAGCAAACACTTTTGTCGAAGAAAAAGCTGCACCTTTTGCCAGCGCTCCTTCGTCATAAGATTGGAGTGTCCCGTGCGGATCTCTTGCAGTTGCTTAATTTCGATTCCATCGGTTGTATGGTGGTAAACAAATCCAAGCTTCTCCTGTACACGACGGCTTTTTTCATTGCCGTCATAATAACCACACCAAATACGGTTCATTTTAAGATCTTCAAAAGCATATCGAAGTATCTCACGGGAAGCTTCGGGAATAATTCCCTGTCCCCAAAAAGGCCTTCCGACCCAATAACCGAGTTCGTATTCATCGTCCTTTTCGGCAAGATCGTTACGATGCAGCCCTATACTGCCGATGGGCGTGCCCCTTTCTTTCAAACAAACGGCAAAGGTTTCGGGCGCAGACAACACATCCCGAATGATTTCACGGCTGTTTTCCACACTCAAGTGCGGTTGCCATCCTGCGGGCGGGCCAACTTCGGGATCTCGTGCACATTGATATAATTCTTCTGCGTCATCCTCGCTCCACGGACGTAAAACAAGGCGCTTAGTTTCCAGTATCATAACAACTCCATGATTTGTTGAATACAACTCTTTTTCAGCCAACCTATACTTGTACAAAGATTAAAATCGCTTAACATATGTTTTTTTACGGAAAACCTTCCGTTTTTTTCGCAGAAAAAGCTCCGGCTCCGCCCTTTTGAGTTTCCAATATTGAATCGAGACAACCGCTGCTGCAATAAGAAACAACAGATGTTCGACAAGATTGAACACATACTGCCAGCAAACATTGTTTGTATGCAGCATATCCCACACAATCCAATATCCGTCCGCAATCCAAATCACCCCCATGGCCCAAGCCATATAGGGACGTTTTCTGCGGGAACAAAGAGAAAGAACCGTCAACATGGCAAGAATCGCATAAACCGCAAGATAGACAGAAAAGAGAACCTGCGATTGTACCTTCAGCTCTCCCCTGAGCCAATTCGGATTCTCCAAAATATAAAGATGCACCCACTTAAAATAGTATCCGCCCAAAAAGGGTTTATAATAATGCTGTGCAATCTGCCAGATCATGGTCATCAAAAAAGTGGAAGCCAAGGGATAAAGACAAACCAGAGTCATGGGCAGAAGCTTCTGACGATCGCTTTTCATAATTTCTCCTTAAAAAATATCACTTTTACCAATTATAACAAAGGAACGGCGTTCTGTCAAGAGATTCGAAAAAAGTGCCACATTTTTTTCGTCAATATCAATTTTAATAAAACAAAAACATTTTCAAAACAACACAACAACATAGATGCGGTATAATGTGCCTCGTTCGATGAGAAAATCCACAACGACGGTTAGAAATGATAAAATTAATAAAACCGAAACATTTCTCAAAAAACTTATCAACAAAAAAATGCTAAACTGAATTCACCAAAAAAAGGAGATTTAAAAAAATGTCTAAATTCACGAAAGCAAATGAAAAAATCGCAGAGAAGGTAGTCGAAGGCTACAAGAAAATCGAAAACGGTGTTGTTGAAGGCTATAAAAAAATCGAAACAGGCGTCGTGGAAGGGTTTGAAAAAGTAACCGACAAATGTGTGGAAAAGCTCTTCACAAAAGAAGGCGAAAGCGTAGAAGATGCAAAAAAGCGTCTTTCCGGAACTAAAGAGTCCGATCAGTAACTCGTAAAAAATTAAATAAATATAGAGAGGTAATTACAATGAACAAAAACGACCGGGAATTTCTGGTACAAAAGATTCGCACTCAGTACACAGAAAAAGAATACACAGCTTTGGATGAACTGAAAGCTTTGGACAACAAAGTCAAGCGCCCCGCTCTCATGTTTGCATACATCTTCGGAAGCATCGCCGCTATTGTTATGGGCGCAGGAATGAGCCTTGTGATGACCGAAATCGGATCCATGGTGGGCATTGAAAATCCCATGATTCCGGGTATTATAATCGGTGTCCTCGGAATGCTCGCTGCCATTATCAACTACCCCGTTTATAAGAAACTTCTCAATGCACGTCACAAAAAGTATGCCGATAAAATCATTGCGTTGAGCGACAAAATCATGAACAAATAAATCTGCGGGAAGAGAACATCTTCCCATTTTTTTTGCAAAAAATACGAAAATGCAAACAAAACTTTAACATTTGGATGTTATACTGTGTAATAGATTATAGTAATTTGCGGAGGTACGCTCATGTTTAAGATATTAGTTGTTGAAGATGATAAGGAACTGAATAAGACGGTCTGTTCCTTTTTGAATCACAGCGGATATGAGGCCACCGGTTGTCTTAACGCAAATGATGCTTACGATGCTATGTATGATAATATGTTTGACCTTATCGTATCGGACATTATGATGCCGGGTGTGGACGGTTTTGAATTTGCACGAAACGTTAGAGAGCTGAATGAGGATATTCCGATTCTCTTTATGACCGCCCGTGATGATATTGCATCAAAACAAAGAGGTTTCCGTATCGGTGTGGACGATTATATGGTAAAACCCATTGACCTTGACGAGCTCTTTTTACGTATCGGCGCACGTCTCCGCCGTGCAAAGATTGCATCCAGCCGTAAACTTGAAATCGGAAGCTTTATAATGGACGCTGATGAGCACACCGCTTATTTGGGCGACGAGGAAATTGCATTGACCAATCGAGAGTTCAGCATACTGTACAAGCTTCTCTCCTACCCCAAAAAGACCTTTACAAGAACGCAGCTTATGGATGAGTTCTGGGATGCGGATACCGAAACGGCTCCCCGCGCCGTTGACGTGTATATGACAAAGCTTCGCTCAAAGCTGTCTGAATGTGATGATTTTGAAATAAAGACCGTTCACGGACTGGGATACAAGGCGGTGATCAAATGAGAAAACCGACAATAAAAGGCATCCTCGGGTCTGTAAGCAGCTTTTTATTGTTCTTTTTGACCGTGGGATTCATCGTGTCCTGTTGTATGATGCTGTTTTTGAGTATATTGGCAGATACTATGGAGCTTACGCTTACTACCGACAATATCGCCGCTGCTGCAAAAATAACCTTTTGGAACGTAATTTTGATTACATTTCTTTTCAAATTTGCAGATTATATTCGCCGCAAAATCATGGTGGAGCGTCCAACCAAAATCATTACAGAAGCAACCGAAAAGATTATGTCCGGAGATTTTTCCGTTCGTATTAAACCTATGCAGAATTCCGGTATGGAAGGATTTAATCAAATTGCAGAGGCAATCAACAAGATGGCGGAAGAATTGGGAAGTGTGGAAACGCTGCGTACTGATTTTATTGCAAATGTCTCCCATGAAATGAAAACGCCTCTTGCCGTGATGCAGAACTACGGAACACTCCTGCAGGCACCTGATTTGAGTGATGAAAAACGGATCGAATATGCCAAAGGTATAACTGACGGATCCCGTCGCATGGCGGATATGATGACAAATATCTTAAAACTCAATCGTTTGGAAAATCAGCAGATCTATCCGGAGGTTTCGGAATTCGATTTAGGCGAACAGATTTGCGAGTGCCTGTTGCAATACGAAAACGTGTGGGAAAAAGCAAACATTGAAATTGAAACGGACATTGCAGAGAATGTTAAAGTAAAAGCGGATGCTGAACTGCTCGGCCACGTCTGGAACAACCTGTTTTCCAATGCCTTTAAGTTCACGCCGTCGGGTGGTACGGTAACAGTATCTCTTACTGCAACGGATCATCACGCCATTGTAAAAGTAACAGACACCGGTTGCGGCATGTCATCGGAGGTCGGGACACACATATTCGAAAAATTTTATCAGGGCGACACCTCCCATTCCGTTCAAGGAAACGGTCTGGGACTTGCCCTTGTCAAAAGAGTCATTGACATTATGCAAGGCGAAATCAGCGTAGAAAGCGCCGTGGGAAAAGGTTCTACCTTTACCGTCAGAATTCGGAGGGCTTGACTTGGATTGGAAGAAACTCGGAAGGGCCTTACTATTCCCCCATATCGCCATTATGATAATTCTTGTTCCGATCACCACCGTATTCCTTGTGTATTCGATGGTGTTTTTGGGGACGAAATCGACTACGGCTATAATTTCCTATGTACTCTCAGCCTATACATTAACGGTTTGGTGCTTCAAAATCCCGTATTTGATTCGCTTTTTCAGAACATTCAAGGATGAAAATAAGTATGCGAGAATCTGGCAAAACGATCATAGGCTACGCGTAAATGTGTCTCTTTACGGGACACTGATCTATAACACCGCTTATGCGCTATTGCAACTTGGTATGGGCTTTTGGCATCACACTTTTTGGTTCTACTCGCTGGCAGGTTATTATATTTCTCTTGCAGTGATGCGGTTTTTTCTGGTTCGTCACACAAGCAAGCACAAGCCGGGAGAAAAAATGCAGGTTGAGCTCCTGAAATACCGTGCGTGCGGCATTGTCTTTCTGATTATGAACCTGACACTCGCGCTTATCATCTTCTTTATGATCTATTGGAACAGGACCTTCCATCATCACGAGATTACAACCATTGCATTGGCAGCATATACATTCACCTCACTGACCCGTGCCATTATCAACACGGTGAAGTACCGCAAATACAATAGCCCCGTCTATTCAGCATCTAAAGCGATCAGCCTGGCTTCTGCATGTGTATCTATGTTGACGCTGGAATCGACCATGCTGACCACCTTCGGCGACGAAACCATGAGCTTAACCGGGCGGCGCATTTTGCTCGGTATCTCGGGCGGCGTAATATCCGTATTTATTATTGCGATGGCAATTTATATGATCGTACAGGCAAACAAAAAGATAAAATTACTCAAAACAGAGGAAGAACAGAATGGAAAAAAAAGAAAGCTTTCATTACACATACTCCGCAAAGGAGCAGGAAGAACTCAAGGCAATTCGCAAAAAATATGTCATTCCCGAACAAACCGAGGACAAGATGGCACAACTTCGCCGTCTTGACACCGCTGTAACACAAAAGGCTACGTCTGTTTCTCTTGTATTTGGTGTCATCGGTGCGCTTATTTTGGGTATGGGAATGAGTTTTGCAATGACCGACCTTGGAACGATGATCGGTTTTACCGAAGGAACAGCTATGCTTGTCGGCATTTTAATCGGAATTGTCGGTATCGTACTTGTTTGCGTGGCTTATCCCATCTACAATAGTATCATCAAGAAAGAGCGAGAAAAGATTGCTCCCGAAATCATCCGACTTACCGATGAGCTGATGAAATAAAATTAAAATGCATAAAACTCCTTTGCTGACAGATAATAGAAACACGGTCTAACTATCAGTGAAGGAGTTCTCATATATGAAAGCAACCGGAATTGTTCGGAGAATTGATGATTTGGGCAGAATTGTCATTCCGAAAGAAATAAGAAAAACCATGCACATCCGCGAAGGTGCACAGTTGGAAATTTTCACCGACAACAACGGGGGAGTGATTTTCAAGAAATATTCTCCTATCGGTGAACTGGATGAATCAGTGGCAGACTATGCGGAAACTGTGGCAAAAATAACGGGAAACACCGTTGCTGTGGTAGATAAAGATGCTGTCATCGCCGCCGCAGGTCCCTGGAAGAAAGAAATTCAACACAAGCGCATTTCCAAAGAAACCGAGGAATTAATCGAACTTCGCCGCCAGTATGTTTACAGAATCGGAGAAGAACGGAAACCACTATGCAAGGAAGTCGAAAAAGCCTATTCGGGCGTCGTGAACCCGATTCTACTGGAAGGAGATGCTGTGGGAGCAATTATTATCCTGATTCCCGAAATGGGAAACGCTCCCGGCGATGCAGACACAAAGGTAAATGCCGCAGCAGCACAAATCCTGAGCAAACAAATCGAAACATGATATTGAGCAGCGATGTACCGATCGCTGCTTTTCACTTGACAAACTCGTAAAAACATGGTATGATATAAGTAAAAGGAGGGATATCATTGAAGAAGCAATTTCGAGTCGCCGTTGTAGCAGATCTGCCGCACATTGACTACATTACGCAGGTAATGAAACTTGCCTTTGGTCAGGAGAATGTTATCGCCTCCTTCTCTCCCCAGGATCTGATTCCGATTTTGAAGCAACTACGTCCCCATGCATTGATTATTACGCCAGATCTGTTCGACCGAAAGGGAATTCAGCTTCCCGACATCGTCGAATACCGAAAAGAGATGAAATATCGGATTGTAACCCTTTACCTTACAGAGAACGATCTTTGCTTGCGAAATAAATTCACAAAACTCCGGCCTGATAAAGAATACATCTTCCCCACCGAATATCTGACCATAGTTCAGGATATTAAAAAGATTTGCACAAACACCTACACAAAACGAAAGCACCCCCTAAAGGAAAAAACCGCTTTACGTCTTAGGGAAATCTTTCGAACTTGCAACTTTCGTTGTGACATGAAAGGTGCCGCTTTTTTGCAAGAAGCTTTGCTCCTGTTATATTTCGACCCAAGTCTACACAACACGGGCGGCGGCGCTGAAATTTACCGAAACCTGGCAGCAGATCACAAAACAACACCGCGCATTATAGAACGTTCAATCCAGCGCTTTTTGGAAACATCCTGGGTTCCCGCCACGGAGAAGGCTCTACGAAAGGAACTTGCAATCCCCGAATTTTACAGCTTTGTGCCTATCAATTTCGGACGATTCACAGAACTGTTCAATACATATTTTACTATTAAATACGGTGATCCGAAACAAATACTGACAAAAAAGTAAAAGAGAGATCTCACACGATCTCTCTTAATTTTTCTCTTAAATTTCCAAGAATCTTTTTTTCCAAGCGTGATATGTAGGACTGAGAAATTCCCAGAAGATCCGCAACCTCCTTTTGCGTATAGGGTCGATCTCCGGAAAAACCATATCGCAATTCAATGATCTTGCGAGAACGGGGGGACAGTCGAAGCACTTCCTCCTTCAACAACGCAACTTCATCCTCCCGTTCAATTTCGGTTCCAACCTCGTCTCCGCCTGTGTCCAACACATCACAAAGCAACAACTCATTTCCGTCCCAATCAATATTCAGAGGCTCTTCAATAGACACTTCGTTGCGTAGGTTTCCGGTTTTTCGAAGATACATCAGAATTTCATTTTCAATGCATCGCGAAGCATAGGTAGCAAGTTTTATATTCTTGCCGGGGCAATAGGTATTGACCGCCTTAATCAATCCTATAGTGCCGATGGAAATCAAATCCTCAATGGAACAATACAAAATCGAAACTTCAAACTTTCGGGCAATATACACAACCAGACGCAGATTATGCTCAATCAAGACATCTCGCGATGTCTCATTCCCGGTAACCAGGCGTGAAAGATGATATTGTTCCTCCTCGGTAGATAAGGGAGGCGGCAACGTATCACTGCCATTAATATAAAAAACCGAATCTTCATTCTGAGTATTTCTCTGCAAGGCGTTCACCAATGTTTTTACCCAGTTCTTTAAATTCATACCTAATCCCCTTTCCATAAATCGGGACCGATAATCCCGTTAAATCGCCCTCTCGCATCCAACGGACGGCTCGTCACCGCCACAACCACAGCCCGAGGGATTCCCTCTACCCGAAATGCATCGGGAACAAATGATGAAAGCATCTGCCCGCTTTCCGATACCGTACGGTAGGCAATCACTCTCGCCCTCGGCCCAAATCGTGAGGCAAATTCATAGGTCATAGGTTTGGGCAAAGGAGGCGACAACCGACGAAAGATAGCACTGTATTCTATGATAACGACAGGATCACCGCTAATCGGATCGGTCAAAAAATTACCGCTGTCGGGATAACACATCAACGGAATTGTCTTCCCCTCCAGATCTAACTCACACGCAACAAGTGCAAATCGTCTCCCCCGTCGCTTTCGGATACGTAGAAAAAGGAACAATACACCCCCCGCAAGTGTCGCTCCCCAAAAAGCCCTTCCGAAAGAGAGCAAAACATATCCACCCTGCACCGAAAACAAAATTGAGAAAAGGAAAAGAGCGCCACAAAGCACAAACCACAATCCCAAATATAAAAACAGCAACAACGTGGTGTGCAACACATTCAGAAACGTACCTTTTACCGTTTTGCCACGAACAAGAGCAATCATTACGGAAAACCCAATGAGAAGAAGGAAACTCGAGGATATGTACGGCAGAAGTGATACTGCGGAAGTCAAGGCAGAAAGGACAACACAAAGAAGAATCTGCCAACGGGGCCGCGGTAATTCCAAAGAGTACACTGCCAAAGAAAAAACTGATCCGTAGATCACAAGGCCAAGAATCATCGCAAGATCCGGATACACGATCATGGTCGTCCCTCCCACGCATATTATAACCCTTGCAAGGAGAATATTTTGTCAAAGCAACAGAACAAACCGAAAAAATTATATCGACCAATTCAGACAAAAAAAACACCCGAGGAAGGGAATCCTCGGGTGCGAACTGCAAACTTAATTACTTCGCATATTCGATTGCGCGATTTTCACGGATGACGTGAACCTTGATCTGTCCGGGATATTCCAATTCACTTTCAATGCGCTTGGCTATATCGCGGGCAAGGATCACCATATCGTCATCGTTGATGTCCTCGGGACGAACCATAACACGGATTTCACGACCCGCCTGAATGGCATAGGTACGTTCCACGCCCTTGAAGTCGTTGGCAATGGATTCCAACTTCTCAAGACGTTTGATATAGTTCTCAATATCCTCGCGACGGGCACCGGGGCGAGCAGCGGAAATAGCATCTGCAGCCTGAACGATAGCGGCGAGAACAGTCTTAGCTTCCACATCACCGTGGTGAGCCTCAATGGCATGAACGATATTTTCGTGTTCCTTGTACTTGCGGGCAAGATCCACACCGATGGAAATGTGGGATCCTTCGGTCTCTTGGTCAACAGATTTACCGATATCGTGAAGCAGGCCGGCACGTTTTGCGGCGTTAACGTCCACCTTCAGCTCTCCGGCAAGAATTCCGGAAAGATGAGCAACCTCAATGGAGTGATTCAACACGTTTTGACCGAAAGAGGTACGATAATGGAGACGACCGAGCAACTTAACCAACTCGGGATGAATCCCGTGAACATTGGTCTCAAAAATTGCTCTTTCCCCTTCCTTCTTAATAACCTGATCCACTTCCTTGCGGGCCTTTTCAACCATATCACCCACGCGCGTAGGATGAATACGGCCATCCTGAATCAGACGTTCCAGCGCAATACGGGCAATTTCGCGGCGCACCATATCAAAACTGGAAAGGGTAATGGTTTCGGGTGTATCGTCAATAATCAAATCAACACCGGTCAATGTTTCAAGGGCACGAATATTGCGGCCTTCACGACCGATAATGCGGCCCTTCATTTCATCGTTGGGCAGAGTAACAACCGAAACAGTGGATTCGGAAACGTGATCGGAAGCACATTTTTGAATGGCACGGGAGATCAGCTCGCGAGCCTGATTTTCAGCCTCCTCCTTGGTACGGGCAGCCATATCTTTGATCATGGCAGCAGACTCATGCTTCAGATCGTTCTGGAGTGTTTCCAAAAGATAGGCACGGGCCTGATCAGCCGTCATGGAAGAGATCTGCTCCAGCATTTTGCGCTGTTCTTCAATAACAGCGTTTTTCTGAAGCTCCAACGCTTCCAGCTTCTTCATCTGGCGATCCATGTTTTCTTCTTTCGCAGCGTAAGAAGCTTCCCGTTTATCGAGTGTTTCCTCCTTTTGAACAAGACGTTTTTCCATGCGCTGAAGCTCGCCGCGACGGTCTCGGATCTCTTTTTCCGCCTCTGTGCGGTTTCTGTGGATATCTTCTTTTGCTTCAAGCAAGGCTTCTTTGGATTTGGTCTCTGCGGTTTTGATGGCATCATTAATAATATTCTTGGCTTTTTCTTCTGCGGAACCGATGGCAGCCTCACCTATCTTTTTGCGGTAGGCAATCCCGATGACAATTCCGAGAGGAACAGCAATGACAACAGCAACAACCGCACCAATGACGTACGGTAACATAGTGAACCTCCTGGTAATTTATCTGTATTGGAAAATTCGGAGAATTTAACATACATGTATATATATTATAATATTTTAACGGCTTTGTCAATGTTTTTCCGAATAAAATTGCTTTTTTGTCACAATTAAAGGACTTTAGAGCAAAAAATATTTTTAAACTTTGCGGAAAGATGGTCAAAGGGGTTGCATTCTCAAAAAAAATATGCTATAATTAAAGAGGACAGATGTCACACCAAACATCATACAACAAGGAGGCCCCCAAATGAGCCGTGAAAAGAAACAGACTGCAAAATTCACCTTTGCGGAAAAGAAATCGGATCTGATTTTTGCGGGAATCGCATTGATCCTGATTGCCGTAATGATGATATTTCTTTTCCGATACTTTGATCTGCGGGAGCAAAACCAGGCCCAACCCGAGGAATACGGTGCGATCCTGCAGGATCTCAACGACGTAAAAGAAGAAAAGAACCGTTTGGAGTCTGAGATTGATGCCGTCACAAGAGATTTGACCGAAATAAGCAAGCAGATCACTGCTCTCAGCGGGAAATGAGGTGGAATAAATGAGATTGTTAAGCGTTTTTGCCTCATTTATTGCAGCACTGGTCACGGTGCTATTAATTTTCGGATGTTACAAAGAGCAGACCGCATTGAACAATACGGGCGGCATGGAGGATGTTAGGGAACGGACAGCGGCCTATCGAACGGAAGTGGAGGCCTTACAGAACCGTTTGGAACAGCTGAATCAGCAGAAAGCTGAAGCGGAAGCTCGGTTAACCACCCTGTTGAATCGCGAAAATTACAAGACCGAGCCCACCGCTTTTCTCTCCTTTGACGGAGGTTTTTCCGCAAACACCCTTGAAATTATTAAGGTCCTGGATCAACATGGGCTTAAAGGAACCTTTTTTGTTATCGGAGAAAACATTGAAAAAAGCGATACTTTGAAGGCTGAAATGAAGAAAGCCGCCCAAAACGGCCATCGCATCGGTATCCGTTCTTATAAAAACAGTGTTTCCACCATGTATGAAAGCGTTGATGCCTATTTTGAAGATCTTTACAAATGCAGAGATCTTCTGAAAGAAATTTTGGGCGAAGCCCCTGTGCTGGTGCGCATGCCCGGCGGAACGGGAACCGCAGACATTCGTTTCACGAAAAACACCGGAAATGAAAACGCAATTTCCGAGGTTCTCGACCGCATGGAAAAGGAAGGCTTTGTTGTAAACGACTGGTCGGTAAACAGCCAGGATACCGTTTCCGGACTCTCGGTTGACGATGCGGTATCACAAACCCTTTCCTCGTCCAAGAAGTGCCTCTCCGCAACATACAAAACAAACGTTCTTCTGTTCACCGATGAAAAGAAAACTTATCGCATGCTGCCGGACGTAATCAAAGGCCTGCAGGACCAGGGCTTCACCTTTGCAACCCTGCCAACGGCGATGTTTATCAAGAGACAACGATAAGGAGATACATTTATGTATAAACCCGAAGCTATGGAAGAAAATAAGAAGGTCTTTGTAGACCTTCTCCAATCGGTGGACCGTAAAGGCATTGACAAGTTGCTGGAATATCTGGAAACCAAGACTGATTTTTATACGGCCCCGGCTTCCACAAAGTATCACAATAATTGCGCAGGCGGCCTTCTCGCCCATACGTTGAACGTATACGAGAATTTTAAAAAACTTCTTGAATTGCGTGAGATTGAAATGCCGGAAGAAAGCATTATTCTTGTCTCTCTTCTTCACGATATCTGCAAGTGCAACTATTATGTCTTGGAACAGAGAAACAAAAAGATTAACGGAAAGTGGGAGCAGGTTGCGGTTTGGTCCAACACCAAGTCGGTTTCTCCTCCGCTTCCCCATTCTTACCGTTCGGTTCGCATGATCATCCAATTTTTCCGCCTGACTCCGCAGGAAGAATATTGCATCTTCTATCACATGGGGCCCTACGGCGGTGAAGATTACGAATATCGCTCCCTTCTGCAGAAGGTGAACACGGATCATCCCGAAACATTGCTCTTCTATACCGCAGATCTTTTCTCCACCTACCTCGACGAAGACACCTATGAATAACGCTCCGCCGCTTCATATTTTCGTTGCAATTATGTTACAGTTTTGACGTTGACAAACGGCAGAATTTGTAGTATAATAGTCAGGCCGACAAAATGAAGCGGCAAGCAAAATGGCGGAATAGCTCAGTTGGCTAGAGCAAACGGTTCATACCCGTTAGGTCGCCGGTTCAAATCCAGCTTCCGCTACCAAACGGCCCGTTGGTCAAGTGGTTAAGACACGGCCCTTTCACGGCTGTAACAGGAGTTCGACTCTCCTACGGGTCACCATAAAACATCCGAACTAAGTTCGGATGTTTTTTTTGCAAATTATACGGGCAGGATCTTTTTTAAATTCTCAAAGCAGAAAAGATTTGTCCAGCATTCGATAGAAAACAAAGAAAGAATATATTCCGGTTTTTTTACTTTCCCTCTTGACTTTCGTGCCGATTCATGTTATAATTGATACAAATATAAGAAAACGGATGTGATACCATGAAAAAAGTTCTTTCTGCTCTTCTCCTTTTGGTTTTCACCACAGCTCTTTGTGCCTGCGGCGACCCCACACCCGAAGCCCCCAAGGTCGAGTATACCGCGGAAGCGCTTGCGGTATTAAGCGACCTGGATAAAAACATCACCGTCTCTCCCGATGCGGTCAACATCACTTTAGCTGACGGTGCAAGTACCGCAAGCGGTGCCGGCGTCGAAATTGAAGGAGATAAGATTACCGTTACCCATGCGGGAACCTATGTCTTCTCCGGAACACTCAGCAACGGACAAATTGCAGTCAAAGCGGACAAACTCCATAAAGTCCACTTAGTATTCAACGGTGTCTGGATTTCAAACAGCGAAACCGCACCCCTCTATATAATAAGCGCCGACAAGGTTATTGTTACCTTAGCCGAGGGCTCAAAAAATCACCTGACAGACATTTCCCGTCCCCCCATCAGCACAGATGATGAAGAAGGAGAAGACAACATCAATGCCTGCGTTTATGCGGCAGACGATCTGACCTTCAATGGGCTGGGTGAATTGACCGTGGAAGCAAGCAACAACGGTATCGGAGGGAAAAATGATATCCGCATCTGCGGCGGCACCTATGCCATCAATGCGGCCAACAACGGCATTAAAGGTAAGGATAGCGTCATTCTCGCAGCCGGTACTATCTCTGTCGTTGCGGGCAAGGACGGCGTAAAATCGGACAATATCGAAGAGGTGGAACGTGGATATGTCCACATCTGCGGCGGCACGGTTTCTATTCAGGCCTCCGATGACGGAATTCAAGCGGTTACCCGCTTAACCATCGATGCGGGATTGGTTACGGTAAACGCCACTGACGACGCAACAAACTGTGACGGCACGGTAAGCATCAAAGAAGGTTGTTTGACCGACGCAAACAAAGCAAGTGAATAAAATGAAACTCCTGCGACTGATCTCGCAGGAGTTTTTGTATCATTTTGTCAGTTCCGCAAAGGGAACAATGTCGGGTGCACCGAATAATTCCTCATAATCTGCGCCTAAAAAACAACCAAAGGTGGAAATACAGGAAAATCCCAGTGCTTTATATTGGTCAATATCCTTTGCCATGGCCTCCCTGTCGACATGAAACTCCTTGGGGGGCTTTTTCCATTTTGAGTAAAGAGAATTGTCATACCAATATTCCAAAACCTTGGCGTCTTCCCTGCCAAAGAAATCCATAAGAGGACCGATCATTGCCTGCTCGCGAGCAATGCGCTGAGCTGCATCCTCAGATTTCGCAACATATTTTTCCATAGGTGCATATTCAAGAAAAACATCGGGAGAGGCTTTGATCATTTCGGGAAGGGAAAGACTGTCGAAGTAAGCAAGATAGGCCATCTTTGCGTCGGAGATATGTTTTTTAATCTCCGACAGCATAGCATTGATCACAAGCAACTGCTGATCGGAGGGGGAAAGATCCCTGCAACGAGGACACCGGCAATGAACATCCTTGCCGTCATCCATCCAAAAATAGAAGCGCTTTCCGCTGCGATAAAGCGCCAGCGCCAATTCTGCAGCCCGTTTTGCCACAAAAGAAAGGGCTTTCGGATCCGATACGCAGAAATTCCAATCCGGGGTACGCTCCCCATTCTCATTCATACGGAAATATTCGGGATGTGTCTCAAACAAATCTCGCGGAAGCAGATATCCTGCGGCATGGATTTCATATTCAATCTCTAATCCACGCTCTGCGGCATAGTCCAAAAGCCCACGGTATTCAGGGGTCTTTAAGAATTCCAACATCTGCTGGATGGATTTTTCTGCATGCTTTCCGCCCCAAGGATGAATTCCGAGGACAGTTACACCTGCATCGGCAATACGGTCAATCCAATTTTTTGAAAGCTCTTCGGGATGAATCAAAATCTGACTGCGCATAGTAACTCCTTTATGATAAACAAACATTTTATTTCTCATCTGCGGGATAATGAATTCCTACAATTTCACGAACACGGTCCATGATTTCAAAAGCACGACGGAAGGAAACCCCGTCAACCGAAGCCCCGCGCTCCAAAGCATCTGCAAAGGCCTCGCACTCATACACCATATCATTCTCTTCCGTATAAGGGGAATACGCTTTATATTCACCCGAATTCAAGGTGATTTCAACCAGTTTAGGGGTAGAAATCGCATCGATGGTCATGGTCCCCAATTCCCCTTGAATTTCGCATTGGCGGTTGGCGGAGGAAACCTTGGAATAATTCATGGTGACAATAAAATCATCATAGGTCATCACCGTACATCCGAGCCCGTCCACACCACCGGGAACAAGAATACCGGACGAGGTTACGGATTTCGGTGCCCCGAACAGATCCAATGCGGGATAAAGACAATAAACGCCCAAATCAAGCAACGCACCGTTGGAGAACTCAGCCTTAAAGGTATTGACATCTTCGCCTCGTCTATGAGAATCGTAACGGGAAGAATATTTACAAAAATCAAAGCGAACGTGACGAATTCTCCCCAACGAGGAAAGATTCTCCTTCATAGCCGCATAAGCAGGCATCCATTGGGATTTGTAGGCCTCCGCAAGATAGGTGTCGTTGCGCTCTGCCGTATCGATCATTCGATTCACTTCCTTCAAATTGGAAGCCAGCGGCTTTTCGCACAAAACAGGGATGCGACGCTCCAGAAAGAACACCGCCTGCTCACAATGCAATGAATTGGGAGACGCAATATAGACCGCATCCACCTCTTCGGCCAACTGCTCAAGGGTCGAGCAGGGACAAGGGATACGGTGCTTTTGTGCAAACTCCGTCGCTTTCTGCGCACTGCGGGAATAGATCGCCCGAGGGGTCGTCTTTGGACATTGGTGGAGAGCTTGCGCCATCTTCTCCGAAATCTCCGAGGTTCCGATCAAGCCGAACCGAATCATCATCTATACATCCTTCCGATTTGATTTGAGACATCGCATCGTCGCATCGCACACCACGTACCCATTCACGACTAACAAGATACAGACCGATTGCCGAAATCAGCGCGGAGCAAATCTGCAGCCACCAAGGAGCGCAACAAACAGACAATATCAGCGCTACTGTTGATCCAAGAGAGCCCCACAAGGCGACATAGCGGAGATAAAACAGCTCAGCAAAAGCAAACAATGCGACAAGACAAAGCCAGGCCAAAGATGAATTTTCCAACAGTACAGACACGGTAACAGCTCCCTTCGAAACCATCCTATGCCCGTCCGACCTTTGCTATGCCCGTTCAGTATAGCACAATTCCGATAAAATGTCAAGAGGCTTTTGTTCTGCATAAACTGGAGTGAGCCAAATCGGCTACTTTCGTCAAAAAAGAGGGATAACCATGAAATCAAAATGCATTGCCGTTCGCTCTGTAACCTATGCGCAAAAGGCAAAATCGGTCCTTTCGCAAAACGGTCTGTCCTGCAGTATTATCCGCAGACCGCAAGGAACGCTCACGGGGTGCGGATGGTGTATCGCCCTACACTCCGATCAGGTAAAAAAAGCAACAGAACTGCTCCGAAACAACGGAGTGAAGCTTTCGGGAGAAATTTATGATTTACCTTGACAATGCCGCATCCACCCATCCGAAACCCGTCGAGGTTTATCGGGCAGTGCTTCAACAACTGCGGGAGAACGGAGCAAATCCGGGAAGAAGCGGACATGATCTTTCCATGCAGGCATCCGAAACGGTTTTCCTTGCCCGTCAGCTCATGGGAATGCTCTTCGGAGCATCGGAACAAAACATCATTTTCACAAAAAACACAACCGAGGCGATTAATCTGGCTCTAAGGGGACTTTTGAAACGCGGCGACCACGTGCTGGTCTCCGATCTGGAACACAATTCCGTCCTGCGCCCCTTGGTTTCCATGAAATCCGAAGGAATTGAATTCGACATTGTAAAAACATCTGCAAAAGACAAAGAGACCGTCGAACACTTTATTGAGGCTCTTCGTCCAAACACAAGACTGATCCTCTGCACCCATGCCTCCAATGTGACGGGGCAGATTCTTCCCATCCGTAACATCGGTCATATTTGCAGAGCAAACAATATTCTCTTTGGGGTTGACGGTGCACAGACCGCAGGAATCGAAAAATACAATCTAAGTCATGACCCCGTTGACTTTCTGTGCGTACCGGGACATAAAGGATTGCTCGCCCCCCAAGGAACGGGCGCCTTGATTCTCGGAAAACAGATCGAGATGAAATCACTGATCCTCGGAGGAACAGGAACCGATTCGCTTCTGTGGTCGCAACCCTTGGAATTCCCCGAGGGATATGAGAGTGGAACCTTGAACACTCCCGGAATTGCGGGATTGGCAGAGGGAGTCCGCTTCATACTGCGGTATGGAGACACAATCCGAGCCCACGAAAAAAAACTGAGACAACTGTTTCTGCACAAGATTTCCGAGGTTTCGGGGTTTTATCCCATTGGAGAAGGCGAGGATTTTGTCGGAACAATCTCTGTGGTCCACGAATCTGATCATTCTGAGACAATCGCACAATGGTTGAATCAACATGGAATCTGCGCCAGAGGTGGTTATCATTGCGCCGCACTTGCTCATAAAAAGTTGGGAACGGAGGACCTTGGTGCCCTACGCATCAGCTTTGGATACCGAAACACAGAGTATGATGTGGTTGAATGTGTTAAAATTTTGAATAAATATCAAAATAATCGCGTCCGCTCTTGATTTTTCTTACAATAACTGGTACAATGATAGTATCTATATGTTTATATCCTATTGCACTGACCGCGCGAGGCCTCGCACCTTCTGCGGCATTGCTTCAGGATCTGGAAAAGGAGCGAGACATCATGCTTGAATTTTTCCGCACCATCGGAGACTTTATCATCACGACGGTAGAAAATTTCATGTGGCAGGACTTGATCGATATTGCCTTTGTAGCTGTTATCATCTATTTTGTCCTGAAATTCATCCGAGACACCCGAGCTGCACAACTGTTGAAGGGGATCGCCTTGGTAATCATCCTTTTCCAGGTTGCAAAATTGTTGAACCTGGAAGCCACAACCTTCATCCTGAACAGCACTTTGGAATTCGGTCTTCTGGCCATTCTAATTGTGTTCCAGCCGGAACTTCGTTCTCTTTTGGAACGTTTGGGACGCACCGAGAAAGTGAAGGGGCTTCCATTCTTCTCAACGGAAAAGAAGCAATCGGAAGCGGAAATTGAAGACAACATTAGCAATATTGTGGATGCGGTCTCCAACATGTCCGCAACAAAAACCGGAGCCCTGCTCGTGGTGGAGCGGAACACGAAATTGGGTGAAGTAATCAACACCGGAACTAAGGTCGATTCCGCCATCATCTGCGACGTCATTTTGAACATCTTCTATCCGAAGGCCCCGCTACATGACGGCGCAGCCATACTGAGAGACGGCCGGATCGTTGCGGCAGGTTGCTTCCTGCCGCTGACTACGAAAAAATTTGAAAGTGACCTGGGAACCAGGCACCGTGCAGGAATCGGCGTAAGCGAAATCTCCGACTCCGTTGTTATTTTGGTTTCTGAGGAAACAGGCATCATCTCGGTGGCAAAGGAAGGGCATCTTCAACGCCGACTGACCCCCGATGCCCTGCAAGCACTTCTCACCAAGGAACTGATGCCACAAGAAAAGAAAAAAGAACCGCCTCTTGCACATCTTTGGAAAGGACGGAGTAACAAATCATGAGTGAAAAGAAAAGCATTGCAACTCGACTTTCCGGTATTCTCCACAACAATGGCTTTTTAAAGATTCTCTCGGTTCTTCTGGCGGTTGTTGTTTGGATCTATATCCTTTATGTCATTAACCCCGTCAACGACAAAGAATTTAACCGCGTTTCCGTTGATCTGTCCTATGAGGGATCCATTCCCGAGCGAAACGGATATATGTATCTTCTCACCGATACAAATCTGACGGTAAGCGTCAGCGTTTCGGGTTCCAGATCCGATCTTCTGAACCTTACGGCAAATGACATCAAGGCATCTCTGAATCTTGACCCCATCACCACGCCGGGAACCCACAGTGTTGCAGTGAATATCAGCACAGGAAATAAGAACCTCGTTGTGACGGACTACAATCCGAAAAACTTCACCATTGAATTTGCAACGAAAGCCACAAGAACCCTGCCCATCGAGATTCAGGCTTCCGGATCCCTACCCGAAGGATATGCAATCAAAGAATCCTCAATTTCCCCTAAAGACATTACAATTTTCGGTCCTGCAAACACCGTAGAATCTATTGACAAGGTATATGTTTCAGTTCCCTTGACTAACGTAAAAACAGATATTACGGGAACCTATGATCTCGCCATTGTAAACAAAAACGGAGAGAACGTGGATCGCCGTTTTCTGACCATTAGTGACACAAAAGCGGAATCCAACCTTTCGGTGGAATACCGCAAGGATATGGAAACCACAATCAACGTGACAAACTCCTCGGGCGGAAATGAATCATCTTATATCACCGTAACCCTTGACACAAAAACAATTCAAGCAATCGGTGATGAAAAGTTGTTGGCAGGCATCGAGACCTTCAGCGTTGGTACCATCGACACATCCAAGATTCTTGAAAATGGCGTATTCCCCCTGACTATTCCCACCGTTGAAGGCGTTGTTTACAGCAAGGACGTTGTCAACGCAACGGTAGAAATCGCTCCCGATGTGGGAACCAAAGAGTTGTCCTTCGGCCCGAAGGATATCCAGATCATAAACCTCCCGGACAAGGCCTCGGTCATGTATAAGGGGGATGTTAAAATTACAATCCGTGCAAAGGCTTCGGATCTGGAAACGCTGACCACAGATAACCTGAAATGCCAAATTGACTACAAAGATAAGCTGGAAGACGGATCGTTCCCCATCATCATTTATCCCGTTGCAGGCAATGCAATATCTTTCGGGGTTGTCGGTGAATATTCCGTAACAAATGAGCAGATCGATATTTATGAAGCAAGGTCTTATTAACGACATTCGGGCGGCAATTGACTGCCCCGAGCAGCAGGTGCTTTCCATCGCAAGAAAGCAGCTGCATCTGCCCGAACGCACCCCGGCCTACATCTATCGAAGATCTCTTGACACCCGAAAGGATCGTTTTTCCTTCGTTTACACCGTTGCGGTGGAAACCGATTCTGATCACCCCTGCCTTCGCCCTTTTCCAAGTTACACCTTTCCTTCGCCGATCAGCTGCGGCAAAACGGTTCCGATCATAGGCTTTGGACCTGCAGGAATCTTCTGTGCATGGTTGCTTGCGAAGTGCGGTTGCACGCCGCTGGTCATTGAACGGGGTCGCCCAATAGAAGAACGAATCCGAGATGTGGAGGGATTCTGGAAAGGCGGAGATCTTCAGCCCGAATCCAATGTTCAATTCGGCGAAGGCGGCGCAGGAACCTTTTCCGACGGAAAACTGACCACACGGATTCATGACCCTCGCTGCAGAGCCATTCTTGAGACCTTTGTTTCCTTTGGTGCGCCCGAAGAGATATTATATCTTGCGAAGCCCCACATCGGAACCGACCGTTTACGCCACGTGGTCAAGGCGATGCGGAAAGATATTCTGCGCATGGGTGGCGAGATCCGTTTTGAAACAAAGCTGGATGGGCTTAAAATCGAAAACGGTCAACTGAAAGCAATTTATCTCAACGGTTCGGTCCATGAAACAGATACCGTTGTTTTAGCCATCGGAAACGGTGCGGAAGACACCTACCGTATGCTCTTGAATTCCCCTTTGGAAATCACAGCAAAACCTTTTTCCGTGGGATTTCGCGCTGAGCATAACCAAGAAGCCTTGAACAAGCGCATCTACGGAAAATATTACGGGATGCCTCAATTAGGTGCGGCTGATTACCAATTCAGCTACGTCACAAACAAAGCGACCTCGGAAGCGGTATATTCCTTTTGCATGTGCCCCGGAGGACAGGTGGTCAACGCATCTTCCCTGCCAAATCGCCTAACCACAAACGGTATGAGCGTATTTGCCAGAGACGGGGAAAACGCAAATGCGGCCATACTGGCATCGGTACGTCCGAACACCCCCGAAGAGGGGCTGGAGCTGCAGAAAAGAATCGAATCCGCCGCATGGAATGCGGCATCGGGACTGGGGCCGGCAACAACGGGGAAAGATTTTTTAGCGAAAAGCCGACCGGACAAGTTGATCGGACCGAAGGCAACCTTCTGCCCCGGAGTCTCCCCCTTTGACATTAACGAACTGTTTCCCGCCGACATTTCGGCACGGCTGAGGGATGGCTTTGCGAGATTCCGAGAGCGGATTCTCGGCAACGAACCCGCTCTGCTGACCGCCCCCGAAACAAGAACCTCTGCCCCCATGCGAATTCTGCGGGATAACACGCTGCAATCCCCCTCCTGTAAAGGACTTTATCCCTGCGGAGAAGGCGCAGGATATGCGGGAGGCATCATGTCCTCCGCCGCAGACGGACTGCGGGTTGCGGAACAAATTCTGGAGAGTTTACGATGAGAGTTACGGGACAAGTTATCAAACAAAAGGAACACTTCGTCTTTGTGCGCGCCACTCGCCCCGAATCCTGCGAGCACTGCGCGAATTCCGGGATCTGCAACAAAAAGGACGTGGAAATCTGCGCCTACAACGACATCGGAGCGGAAACGGGAGACTGGGTTACAGTGGACACAAACGATGACAAAGGTGCACTTCTGATTTTTTGCTATCTCTTCCTTACGCCCGTAGCAATTCTGTTTCTTTCGTATTACCTTTATACCCTTTTTCCCTACCTGGCCCTTGGAGCATTGCCCTTGCTGGCAGGATACTATTTGATTTTGAGAAAAATCAACAGAACACACCCTATAAAAGCAAGGGTCGTTGCACCGGCACAACCACCTGCCGACTGCAATGATCTCATTATGAAATAATCATATAAGGAGTTCCATCATGAAAGCTCACATCAAATCCTTCTGCACCGAATACGATTATCCCGAAGAAGCAATTCAATCCTTACTTGCAGACTTTGACGCTTTAAAGAAAACAGAATGTTATCCCCTCTTCCGTGCATATGTTGATCTGTACGAAGCCGACGATGTATCCTTCGACCATGCCGCTGCTCTGCGCGCCATGAGAAAGATTTCCGAAATTACGGGTATCAACCGCTACGCATTGGACCTTCTGCTCTATATCTGTTTGGCAAGACATTGCAGAGAGCTTTATGATGAAGCCGGCATTCCCGTAAGAATCTATCACGATTCCATGAAAGACCTGAAATGGAAACTGATGGAATGCAAGAAGGTTCACGGCGTCTGGGGCTCCTTTGTAGCAAGCTGGTTTCCTCGGTTTTTCGACCTGTCCCGCTTTGCGCTGGGACGCCTGCAGTTTGAAGACGATCCCTCTGTGGAATGCTATGAGAAAAACGGTATCAAACTGAATTACGGCGACTGGGTTATCGGTATCCACATTCCCTCCGCAGGAAAACTGAACATCGACGATTGCATGGATTCCCTGCGACAAGCTTCGGAATTCTTTGCAGATCGTTTTCCCGACGGCGTTGCGAAATTCCGTTGCCATTCCTGGCTTTTGGCAGGAAATCACAAGGACTACCTTGCTCCCGAAACAGGGATCCGCAAATTTGCCGAGTTGTTTGACGTAGTCAAGGTTACTCCCCATCCCGAAGGGTATGACCTTTGGAGAATTTTCGGAAAAGAATATTCGGGCAGCACCGAGGGATTCCCCGCAGAAACCTCGCTCCAGAGAGCCTATTTAAAAATGCTTGCCGACGGCAATGCCCCAGAAACGGGTCTCGGGTTCATTTTCATGAAAGACGGCGAAATCATTCGCTGATTTTATCAAAAAGCACATAGCGGGATTTGCGAGAGCGAAACCCGCTTTTTTATATCAATTTTCTATTATTCAGAAAGGAGCCGACATGAAAGATTCTTATTCCGAAATCACCGAATACATCAATAAAATGTCTAAGCTTTCCAACCGTAACCATAACATTCTCCCCGAAATGTACCGAGAACACAATGTCAACCGCGGATTGCGTGACATGAACGGAAACGGTGTCGTTACGGGACTGACCGAAGTATCCACAATTATATCAAAAGAAAAGGCATCCGACGGAAGCTTGATACCCTGTCACGGCAGATTGTATTATCGGGGCATCAATATTAAGGATCTTGTTGCCGGCTTTCAAAAGGATGACCGTTTCGGCTTTGAAGAAACAGCTTATCTTCTTCTATTTTCCGAATTGCCGAATAAGAATGATCTGGAAGAATTTTCCCGGGAATTAGCGTCTTACCGCAGCCTTCCCCCCTCTTTTGTTCGGGACATGATACTCAAAGCACCGGGGAAAGATATGATGAACATCCTCTCCCGCTGTGTTTTGGCCCTTTATGCTTACGATGAAAATCCCGATGACATTTCCGTGGAAAACGTTCTACGCCAAAGCATGCAGATGATTTCCACATTCCCCTTGCTGGCGGTGTACGCATATCTTTCCTACCGACACTATCATCAAGGAAAGAGCTTACACATCCGTATGCCCGACGAAAAGCTCTCAAGCGCAGAAAATTTTCTGCACATGCTTCGAAAGGACGGAAAATACTCTCCGCTGGAAGCAAAAATCCTGGATCTGGCACTCGTGCTTCATGCCGAACACGGCGGTGGGAACAATTCCACCTTCACAACCCACGTTGTTACATCCTCGGGAACAGACACCTACTCCGCCATTGCGGCAGCACTGGGATCGTTAAAAGGTCCTCGTCACGGCGGCGCGAATGTAAAGGTTGTACAGATGTTTGAGGACATGAAAGCCTCTGTCGACACCGATAATAAAGCCGCAGTGCGCCATTATCTGGAACAATTACTGGACAAAGAAGTGTTTGACAGAAAAGGATTGATTTACGGCATGGGGCATGCGGTTTATTCCAAATCCGATCCACGTGCAGACATTTTGAAGGATTGTGCAAGAGCATTGTCGGAGGAAAAAGGATTTGAGAAGGAGTTTGCCCTCTACGAACAGATTGCGATTCTCGCCCCCGAGGTCATCGCAGAAAAACGAAAGATTTATAAGGGAGTCAGCCCAAATGTGGATTTCTATTCGGGGCTGATCTACAAAATGCTAGAGCTTCCCTATGAGCTCTACACTCCCATTTTCGCGGTATCTCGCGTGACCGGCTGGTGTGCACATCGCATTGAAGAAATTCAAAATGCCGAGAAGATTTTACGTCCCGCTTATATCGGAGTCAAGGAAGAACGCCCTTACGTTCCCATCGAAAACCGTGCATAATCTTATCCCCTTGCGAATTATTTGCAAGGGGACGTTATATTGGTAAAACTATAGCTCAGAGAGGTGTCTGCATGCGCTCCAAGATTACAGTATATATCCATTCCCTCCGCTATCGCGTCTGTGCCCTTTTGCTCGAATTCATTTGCGTAGGACTGGGAATTGGCGTTGCATTATACATGGAAAATCGGATAGAACAAATCACCCTTCTGCTGATCACAGTTGTAGGTGTGGTTATTTGGCACAGACAGGCCTTCAACTACTTGAGAATACATCTGAAAACCGAGCGACTTATTGTTCAAGATGATATTTTTGGGCTTAAAGTATTAAACAAACCGCTGGCAGAAATCAAGAAAATCCGTATTGAGCGGATTGATCCAAAGAATTGTAGCGGAACCTATGTATTATTTCTTTTGAAAACCGATGGCCGCAATGAAAGTATTCGTTTCGAATCAAAATACGGAATACAATTCACAAGATATAAGGAAATCCCCTCAAAGGAGCATTACTTGTCACATGATGCGAATTTTGTGAAATTTGAAGGAATTTGCAATGACATACTGAAGGAGTATCATGTATATCTGAAAAAATGCGAATCGAATTCTCAATAGATTTCATATAACAAAATTCATCCCTCGGACAAACCGAGGGATGAATTTTTGCTGAAATCAAGAGATTTTGCCTTGAGCGGCAACCTCCCGAAGAAGGGAGGCAGATTCAGTAGGAATACCTTCTATATCGGGCAGATCGTGCGGGTTAATGTTAAAAACTTCCGCAACAAAAGAACAAGCCGCAAGATAAGTCCCCATCAAAGACGGATGAAAATCATCCTGACGATAAAGATCCAACGGGGAGCCTTGCATCCAAATCCGACAAAAAAGATCTCCAACCGGAACAACAGTTCCCCCGCAACGGGTTGCAGCCTCATAATATGATCGCTTCAACCCCTCATGCATTTCGGCATAAGACAGTTCCTTCTCCTGCAATTTCTGACTACAATCCCGATAGGCCCAGGTTTGATAGAAAAAGAGTTGTGATGCGGGGAATTTGCTTCCGATCTCCTCTGCCGCTGTCAGAAAAGCCTCGGAATTTCCGATGGGACGAAAGCTTTGTTCCTGCAAAACAACAACATCCCATGACTTTAGAAGTTCTTGTTGAAGCTGAATGGCAATCTGATTTTCCTCATTCAAAAATTCCCGAAGAGAAGCACCTCCCTTCGTGATAGAAGAAACCGAAACGTACATCCCCATCTTTTCACACAACTGCGCAAAAACCGCAGGCAGATCGTTGTAATAGGTAAAACTATTCCCCAAAAACAAAACTCGTTTCATGGGATCCTCCTAAAACACAAAACCGGGCCGGCGCAGAGGCACAGCCCGATTTCGATAAGCAATATAATGAATCAGTATGCGATACCCTGAGCGATCATGGCTTCCGCAACCTTTTCAAAGCCGGCGATGTTGGCGCCTGCGATCAGGTCGCCTTCCATACCGTACTTCTTGGCTGCTTCATAAGAATTCTTATAAATGTCAGCCATAATCTGATACAGCTTCGCATCAACTTCTTCGGCGGTCCAGCTGTAACGCATGGAGTTCTGGCTCATTTCCAAACCGGAAACGGCAACACCACCCGCATTAACAGCCTTGGAAGGAGCGATGATTACACCGCTCTGTTTCAAATATGCAACCGCTTCGGCGGTGGTAGGCATATTGGAAACTTCGGCGTAATACTTCAGGCCGTTTGCAACCATGTTCTTTGCGTCTTCAATGCGAACTTCGTTCTGCGTAGCGCAGGGCATGCAGATATCAACCTTCTGCTCCCAAGGCTTCTTTCCGGCAAAGAAGGGAACACCGAACTTATCGGCATAATCCTGAACCCTATCGCGGCCGGAAGCACGCATTTCCAAAAGATAATTAATCTTTTCATCGGTAACGATACCGTCGGCATCATAAACATAACCGTCGGGACCGGAGATGGTAACAACCTTGCCGCCTAATTCGGCAACCTTCTTGGCAGTACCCCAAGCAACATTACCGAAACCGGAAATAGCAAAGGTCTTACCCTTGACTTCTTCCCCGAAGGTCTTGAGCATTTCCACAACATAATAGACAGCACCGAAACCGGTAGCTTCGGGACGGATGAGGGATCCGCCGAAGGAACGGCCCTTACCGGTCAGAACACCGGTAAATTCGTTGCGCAGTCTCTTATACTGGCCGAACATATAACCGACCTCACGGGCACCCACGCCGATATCCCCTGCGGGAACGTCGGTATCTGCACCGATGTGCTTGGCAAGTTCGGTCATAAAGCTCTGGCAAAACCGCATAACTTCGCCGTCGCTCTTTCCGCGGGGATCGAAGTCGGAACCACCCTTACCGCCGCCCATGGGAAGGCCGGTCAGGCTGTTCTTGAAGGTCTGTTCAAAACCGAGGAACTTCATAATGGAATAGTTAACGGAAGGATGGAAACGGATACCACCCTTGTAGGGACCGATGGCGGAATTGAACTGAATTCTGTAGCCGCGGTTCACCTGGACCTGACCGTTATCATCCACCCAGGACACGCGGAAACTAATCTGACGCTCAGGTTCAACCATGCGTTCAATAACACCGTATTTTTCAAATTTGGGATTCTGCTCGATTACAGGCTCGAGAGATTCCAGGACCTCGTAAACCGCCTGGAGGAATTCAGGCTCGCCGGGGTTACGCTTCTCAACGCCGGCATAAACGTCGTTGAGGTATTTGCTCTTAAAACTCATAATGCTTACCTCCGTATGATTTTTGATGGAAACATTATATACCTTTCCGCGAAAAAAATCAAGTGTTTGTGAAAAAATATACAAAATGTTCCGATTTTCGCACAAATCAAAAAATAAGCATCTCGGTTTTTCGAACAAATTGATAAAAATGTGAAACGCAAAGCGAAAAAAAAAGCAAAATCTATTGCATTTTGCATCCGCATGTTGTATAATACGTATATCTATCTATTGTTACTAAATCAATTGAACATACGGAGGAATCGAACACCATGACCGATGCACAGGAAAACAGAAAAAAAGCGCTGGAAACAGCGTTGAGTCAAATTGAAAAAACCTTCGGAAAAGGTTCCGTTATGTCTTTGGGACAGAATTCCACACTGAGCGTGGAAAGCATCTCCACAGGCTCTATCGGGCTGGATCTTGCACTGGGCGTGGGAGGTCTTCCCAAGGGACGAATCATCGAAATCTACGGACCCGAAAGCTCCGGTAAGACTACCGTAGCCCTGCACACTGTTGCGGAATGTCAGAAGCTGGGCGGTACCGCTGCATTTATCGATGCGGAGCATGCGCTGGATCCCGTATATGCGGAGCAACTGGGCGTTGATATCGATTCTCTTCTGGTCTCGCAGCCCGACAACGGCGAGCAAGCATTGGAAATCACCGAAACATTGGTCCGCTCCGGCGCCGTTGACATTATCGTTGTAGACTCGGTCGCCGCTCTTGTCCCCAAAGCGGAAATCGAAGGTGACATGGGTGACTCCCACGTGGGTCTTCACGCCCGCATGATGTCTCAGGCGCTGCGGAAACTGGCGGGTATCATCTCCAAGACAAAGTGTATTTGTATCTTTATCAACCAGCTCCGTTCCAAGATCGGAGTTATGTACGGTCCTACCGAAGTGACCACGGGCGGTAATGCGCTGAAATTTTATGCATCGGTCCGTCTTGATGTACGCCGCATCGAAACCCTGAAAAACGGCACCGAGGCTTACGGCTCCCGCACAAAAGTCAAGATCGTCAAAAACAAGGTCTCCCCTCCCTTCCGTGAAGCGGAATTCGATCTGATCTACGGTAAGGGCATCTCCCGCTCGGGTGAAATGCTGGACTGCGCCGTAAAGCTTGGTATCGTGTCCAAATCGGGCGGTTGGTTCTCCTACGGCCCCGAACGTCTCGGCACCGGCCGTGAAAATGTAAAAAAGATGATCGAAACCGATACTGCGTTGGCAGAACGTATCGAAAAAGATTTGCGTGCAAAATTGAAAGGTGATTCGGAAGCTGTGGAAGAGGTCACAAAATCCTCCCGTCAGCCCAAGACCGCAACGGAAAAGTCCGCCAATATCAATATTTCTGCGGACGATTTTGAAGAATAATCATGATACTGATCACCGATATCCGCCCCCACAAGAGAACGAAACTGTTTGAAGTAAGCTCGGAAACAGGTATGGAGTTTTTGGCAAATGAAAAGTTCTTGACAGAGAACGGCATTCGGCTCCACGAGCAGTTTGACGAAGAGGAGTTTGAGCTGCTCCGCGCCCGCGCCCATCTTTTGGATGGAATACGAAAGAGTGTGGATATTCTCAGCCGCAAAGACTACTCAAAAAAAGAACTGTTGCGAAAGCTTTGTGATAAAGGGATCCCCGAGGACGCTGCAATAGCTGCCATCTCTTATATGACGGAGCACGGATATCAGGATGACTACCGCTATGCAAAGCGCCTGGCGGAATTGGCAAAAAGTTCTTACGGGAAGGCTCGTGCGGAACAGATTCTCTATCACCACGGAATCGAGCGGGAAACCGTTCGTGAGGTATTGGAAGAGGTCTTTTCCGATACCGCCGAAGAAGATGCAAAATTAGATGAAATACTGACACGCGCCGCAAAAGGAAGAGACCTGAAGGATCCTGCGGTGCGACACAAGATATTCGCAAAGCTTGCCCGTTTGGGATACAGTTCCTCTGCCGTTTCTGCGGCATTATCCCGATACGGTTCGGAAGGAAAGGACGAAGATTTTTGAACATCGGAATGATCGCGCTTGGTTGCGCAAAGAACCGCATTGATGCGGAAATGATGCTTCACAAACTAACCGAAGAAGGCTTCACGGTCTGCAACGACCTCTCCCAATGCGACGGTGTGATCGTGCACACCTGTACGTTCATCGATGCGGCAAAGTCCGAATCCATCGAGGCGATTCTGGAAGCAGCCGCATACAAGATCAACGGTCGGCTGAAACGGCTGGTTGTTACGGGTTGTCTGGCAGAACGGTACAAAAGCGAAGTTCTCAAGCTTCTGCCCGAGGTAGACGCATGTCTTGGATCCCGCAGTTTCGATAAAATTATCGAGGCATTGCGCGCAGAACAGCCTTATGAGGAATACAAGCCCCTCACCTGCCCTCCGCCCGAATTCGACCGAATCCTCACAACCGGAAATAAATCCGTATATCTTCGTATCGCCGAGGGATGCTCCAACCATTGCTCTTACTGCGTGATTCCCTCGGTACGCGGCGAATTTATGCCACGCTCCTACGAATCGGTTATGGAGGAAGCAAGAAGGCTTGCGGAAAACGGTGCGGTGGAAATCAATCTGATCGCACAGGACACTACAAAACACCCTGACCTCTGCCGATTCATCCGCGACATTGCAAGGATCGACTCCGTGCGCTGGATTCGAATCCTCTATTGCCGTCCCGAGGAAATTACAGATGAGCTGCTGAACACAATGGCAGAGGTTGACAAGTGTGTGCCCTATATCGACGTTCCCCTCCAGCACGCATCCGGCAAGGTACTGAAACGGATGAACCGAACAGGCGACGACCGATCCTTGACCGACCTGATTGCACATATCCGTGAAATTCTCCCCGAATGTAGCGTGCGAACTACATTCATTACCGGTTTTCCCGGAGAAAACGAAGAGGATTTTGAAATTCTCTGCAACTTTGTCAAGGGAAACAAGTTTGCAAACCTCGGCGTCTTTCCCTATTCGAGGGAGGAAGGCACCCCTGCGGGACGCATGCGCAATCAGATACCCGACGAGATCAAGCAACGTCGCGCCGATCTGATTATGCAGATTCAGCATAGCCTGTTACCAAAAACCAACAAACCACTCATCGGAAAAACCCTTGACGTTCTCTGCGAAGGGAAGCGAAAGGACGGCAAGTATTACGGCAGAGCGTACTTCCAAGCCCCCGAGGTGGACGGTCGCATTATCTTCACGGCAGATTTCCCCGTGGAAGAAGGACAGTTTGTATCGGTTCTTCTGAAGCGTTATCGGGAATATGATTTTTACGGAACCGCAACGAACTCACAGGAGTAAACACTATGGAGAAAAAAGACATTCCTAACGCAATTTGCTGGGGACGCATTGCCCTCATTCCCTTTGTGCTTTTGTTCATGATCCCCTCTCTCATAACCGAAGCCTTGACCTATAAGACCTCAGTTATGATTGCGGGTATCATTTTTGCAGTTGCAATGATCTCGGACTTTGTGGACGGAAAGATTGCCCGCAAGTACAACTACACCACAAATCTCGGAAAATTTCTCGATCCGCTGGCAGATAAAGCGCTGGTTCTCAGCGTCTGTATTGCAGTAACCAGCATCGAGCATTTTTCGTCCCTCGTCACCTGGTGTACCATCCTGATCCTTCTGCGGGAGTTGCTTGTAACCGGTCTGCGCCTTTCCGCCGCATCCAAGGGAAGCGTTGTTGCCGCAAACTGGTGGGGGAAGATCAAAACCGCCCTGCAGGGAGTGACGCTGGTCACGACCTTTGTCTGCCTCTATCTGGGCGAAGCCTGTGATGGAATCGCATACATTTATACCATTCCTGAAATTCTGTTTGCAATCACCGCAGTCTATACCTGCATTTCCGCAATTCCGTACATCAAAGCTTGCGCACCCTACCTGAAAGGTTGAACCTCATGTTTAGCAAATTACGTTACGATATCAAAGCTATTCGGGAAAGAGACCCGGCTGCCCGCTCCAATGCGGAAGTATTTTTCTGCTATCCGGGCTTGCACGTTCTCATCTATCACCGTATGGCAAACTTCTTTTATCGCCACAATCACAAACTGATTGCCCGCATGATCTCCCAGCGTGCCCGTCGCAGAACCGGCATTGAAATCCATCCTGCCGCAAAAATCGGCAGAGGTCTGCTGATTGACCACGGCATGGGCGTTGTGATCGGCGAGACCGCCGAAATCGGAGACAATTGCACCATTTATCACGGCGTAACCTTGGGCGGCACAGGTAAGGAATCGGGGAAACGCCACCCTACAATCGGTAACAATGTAGTAATCGGTGCCCATTCACAGCTTTTGGGTTCCTTCACCGTGGGCGACAACAGTAAAATCGCCGCAGGATCCGTGGTTTTGGAGGATATCCCCCCCAACTGTACCGCCGTGGGCTTCCCTGCCCGGGTGGTCAAGCGGGACGGTGTTCGGGTCGACAATTTCGACAATGTTCACATTCCCGACCCTGTTTCTCAGGAAATGTGCAGATTGCGCATTCAGTTGGAACGGATGCAAAAACAAATCGACAAGGACAATACTCCGCCCGCTGTGCGTGACGGTGTGAATAAAAACGATACTAACTCACAGGAGAAAAAATAACATGCTGAAATTATACAACTCCCTGACGGGAAAGGTAGAAGAATTCAAGGTAACGGACAATACTGTGCGCATTTACGCCTGCGGTCCCACCGTATATAACTTCTTCCACGTGGGAAACGGACGATCCTTCATGATGTTCGATACCCTGCGCCGCTATCTGGAATTCAAAGGCTACGATGTGAAATATGTACAGAACTTCACCGACGTGGACGACAAAATGATCAAACGCGCCAACGAAGAAGGCATTACCGTGGCCGAAGTGGCTGAAAAATATATCAATGAATATTTTACCGATGCCGACGGCTTGAATGTCAAACGAGCTACAGTGCATCCCCGTGCCACCGAAAACATCGACGGAATTATCGCCTTGGTTTCCTCTTTGATTGAAAAAGGTCACGCATACGAAAGCAACGGAGACGTTTATTTCCGCGTGCGCAGTTTCCCCGAATACGGCAACAGCCTGCTGAAGCAATCCATTGAAGATCTGGCTTCGGGCGCCCGCATCGACGTCAGTGAGATCAAGGAGGATCCTCTGGACTTTGCTCTTTGGAAGGCATCCAAACCGGGAGAACCTCATTGGAGCTCCCCTTGGGGAGAAGGCCGCCCCGGTTGGCACATCGAATGCAGCGCCATGGCAAAACGTTATTTGGGTGATAGCATCGACATCCATTGCGGCGGTCATGACCTGAAGTTCCCCCACCACGAAAACGAGATTGCTCAGTCGGAATGCGCAAACGGATGTAAGTTTGCCCGTCTGTGGTTCCACATTGGATTTGTCAACGTAAACAATGAAAAGATGAGCAAATCCAAAAACAATTTCTTTACCGTACGAGATCTTTCCAAGGTTTACGGCTATCTTCCCTTGCGCTACTTTGCGGTTTCCGCCCATTACCGGATGCCCATCAATTACGAACCCGGTATTATCGAGCAGGCAAAGGCTTCGCTGGAACGTATCCACAACTGCCTTACAAACTTGAAATTCCTCGCAAAAAATGCCGTCGACGGAGATTTGACAGAGGAACAAAAGAACTACCTCTCCTCCTTCAAGGTCTATCGGGATCGGTTTGAAGAGGCGATGGATGATGATCTGAACACCGCAAATGCTATCACCGCCGTCTTTGATCTGATTAAGCAGATCAACGTCAGCATTACAGAAGGTCAGCCCAAAACCGTTTACGAAACTCTTGCCCACAAAGTCGAAGAGTTGATTGAAGTTTTGGGACTCCTTCCCAAGGATGAAGAAACGGGAGATGACGATGCCGCCATCGACGCATTGATCGAAGAACGTACTGCCGCCCGTAAGGCAAAGGATTGGGCAAAAGCAGATGCAATCCGCGATCAATTGACCGCAATGGGCATCATTTTGGAAGACACCCCCTCCGGAATCCGCTGGAAGAGAGCCGAAAAATAACCCATGAACAAAGAAACCACCCCCGAATTTCTTTGTGTTTTGAACGAAAACGGAACCGTTTCCCCTAAGACAGTTTCCAGAAATGAGGCGCATCGGGAAGGCATTCTTCACGGTGCGTCCCATATTTATCTGTATGCTCTTGATCACGGAGCCCTGTATTTTCTGTTACAAAGAAGAAGCCCGAACAAGGACAGTTATCCCAATTGTCTGGACACCTCCGCAGCAGGACATATGGAGGCCGGGATGGACTTTTTATCCACCGCATACAAGGAACTGGAAGAAGAACTGGGAATTAAGAAGGAATCCTGCACACTTCGGAAAGCTTTCGTGCATCGTTGCGACAAAACAGAAACCTTTCACGGAAAACTGTTTCGCAATCGGGAAATGTTTACGGTTTATTTTGCAAAGATTCCGTTAAACATACCTTTGAAACCACAAAAGGAAGAGATCTCCGAAACAATATGGATGAAGGATTCCGAACTGTCCCAACGACTCCGTACCGCAGACAGCGAATTTTGCATGGACCCCGCCGTATTTTTCAAAGTAAGAGACATGATTCTAAAACAGGAATCACAGTAGTATAATTGGAAGCTTGACATGATCGATGTTCTCAACAGTCCCGTAACAATTCTGCGGGGAATCGGACAGAAAAGAGCCGAATTGCTGAACAAATTGAATATCTTCACCTGCGGGGACCTGATCCGTTATTTTCCTCGCGGATATCTCAACATGTCCGAAGTGAACCCCATCGATCAGTTGAAAAACGGTGAAACCGTTACAGTTATCGGAAAAATAAGCTCAGATGTCTCCAAACGGGTAGGGAAACGGGTAACACGCTTCCTTTTTTCCGTATCGGATCCAAAGGGAAATACGATCTTTGTTACACTATACAATCAGAAGTATACGGCGGACCGACTGCATCCGGGAATGACAGTATTGTTATATGGGCCCGTGGAAGTGGTTGGATGTGTGCGCCGCATGGATGCTCCGAAAATCAGAATCAATGCCATCCCCGAAATTGAGGCGATATACCCCCTCACCGAAGGCGTTACCCACGGATCCTTATCCCGCAATATTGCGACGGCACTGCAGGCATGTGAAGCCCAACTGAAGGAAATGCTCCTGCCCGAAATCAGAGAAGAATGCGACCTGCCCGAAATCAAAGAGGCCTTCCGTGCCATTCATTTTCCAAAGACCATGGCAGAGGCGGATCGGGCCAAAAATCGTTTTATCTTTGAGGAACTGTTCCTGTTCACCGTTGGAGTTCGGATTCTTAAATTGCGTGTAAAAAAACTTACTGCACCAAAACTGCAACCCACCGACCTGATGCCCTTTCTGAACCGTCTCCCCTATGCATTGACCGATGCACAAAAGCGCGTTATTCGGGAATGCTTTGACGGATTGCGCCGTTCTCATCCCATGTCACGCCTTGTGCAAGGGGATGTGGGCAGCGGAAAAACGGTGATCGCGGCGGCAGTGGCCTATCTGACGGCTAAAAACGGAATGCAAACCGCATTGATGGTGCCAACCGAAATCTTAGCCATGCAGCATTATGAATCCCTGCATCAGCTCCTTTCCCCCTGCGGGATCAAGGTGGAATTGCTGATCGGTTCCATGCGTGCTGCCGAAAAGCGAGATATTATGCTCCGCCTGGAAGCGGGGGAAACAGATCTTGTAATCGGCACCCATACACTGATTCAGAAGAATGTAAAGTTCCGAAATCTCGCCGTGGCCATCGCAGACGAGCAACATCGCTTCGGTGTACAACAACGAGCCGCCATTCAGGAAAAAGGCAACAACCCGCACATGCTCTTTCTCTCCGCAACCCCGATTCCCCGCTCTTTGGGGCTGGTTCTTTACGGTGATCTGGATATTTCGGTGCTTGACGAACTCCCCCCCGGAAGGATCCCCGTAGCAACCCGAAGGGTAGGATCCGACGCCGAGGCAAGAATGTATAATTACCTCCGTGAAAAAGCCTTGTCGGGCGAACAAGCCTATATTGTCTGCCCCTCGGTGGAGGGAAGCGACGAAATGAAAAGTGCGGTGGATTTTTGCGAGAAATTGCGGGAAACTTATCTGTGGGACATCCCCATAGCGCACCTCCACGGTCGGATGAAAAACGAAGAAAAAGAACGGATCCTAACGGATTTTGTCAACAACCGAATCTCGGTTCTCGTCTCAACAACGGTCATTGAGGTAGGCGTAAACGTCCCAAATGCAACCACAATGATCATCGAAAACGCAGAGCGCTTCGGCCTGTCCCAACTGCATCAGCTGCGAGGTCGGGTGGGTCGGGGGAAAAAAGCATCTTATTGCTTCCTGGTATCCGATGACCGGAGCGAAGATGCTACCGCTCGCATGGACGCATTTTGCGCCACAAATGACGGCTTCGAGATCAGCCGCAAGGACCTGGAGCTCCGCGGACCGGGAGACTTTTTGGGGAACCGTCAACACGGTCTACCCCCCTTCCGCATCGCGGATCTGACGCGTGATATGTCGGTTCTGGAGAGGGTCTCGACCGTGGCAAACCACCTTTTTGAGGATCCCTCCTGGTTTATCCTGCCCGAAAACAGAGCGCTCTTTATCGCCGCATCGGAAATGCTCCGCTCCGCAATGCTTCAATAATCCCCGGTCCTGTTACAAGATTGTGACATTTTCGAGGAAATCCCTTCCAATCTCTTGACAAATTGCAAAAAACGTGGTACAGTATTCATATTAGCACTCCCAAGCAAAGAGTGCTAACAAAATACAAAATCCACAACGAATCAAGAAGGGGTGAATACACATGACATTGGATACGCGCAAGCAGCAGATTCTGTCCGCCATCGTTTCGGCATACATCGAAACGGGAGAACCGGTGGGATCAAAAACCCTGCTGACACGGGAGCGGCTCAACGTCTCCCCCGCAACGGTGCGCAACGACATGTCAGAGCTGGAGCGACTGGGATATTTGCAAAAAACCCACACTTCTTCCGGCAGAGTCCCGTCCAACGCCGGCTATCGTTATTACGTTCAGACCCTTACCCCTTATCGACTCTCTCCCGGGGAACTCGCGGCATTGAACAGCGCATTTGAAACCTCTGTCAGCCTTGAGGAGCTTCTTGAGGCATCCACCCATCATCTGGCTGCCTTTTCGGGATGCACCGTATTCGGCATCTCACCCCACTGCCCCGACGGAATCTACCAATTTGAGGTGCTACCTGCAGGAAAGCGAATCCTTGCCATTATGGTAATCGCCTCGGGCGGTGCCGTCAAGAACTATTTTTATCGGGCATCGGAGGATGTGACCGCCCAGGATGCGGCAACTTTGACCAAAATCATAAATACAGTATTTGCGGGATTCCCCATCGACCGCATTGGTGAAGTAAGAACGATACTTCTGGAGCATGAAATCCGCTCCCACTGCCCAAAGCATATCGGAATCATGCAAACCATCCGCAAGATTCTTGCGGGCGTACGGGATTACGAGTTGCATATCGGCGGGACGGAAAATCTATTGAGCCATCCGGAGTTTTCCGATATTGAAACCGCCCGCGGATTTGTCGGCATGCTCTCAACGAGAGAGCATATTTTGGAAGCAATGCTGAACAATCTTCCCACAGATGAGATTGAGATCCGCATCGGCGCAGAAAACGGACTGTTCAACAGTCCCCACGCCAGTCTGATCACCCTCTTTTGCGATGAAAAATTTCCCGTCGTTTTGGGGCTCATGGGGCCCAAACGAATGGATTATGCCCGAACGATCGCCGGGTGCAATTACTTTATAAAGCACCTGAAAACCTTTATCGATCGGGAATATTAAGGAAAGGACCATGACATGAAAGACAAGAACAAGCAAACGGAAATTCCCGAAGAGGAAATTCCCGAAGCAACCGAGGTCACGGAAGAAGAACCGAAAGCAGAACCCGTTGCCGACGAATGGCATGACCGCTTTGTACGCCTTGCGGCTGATTTCGACAACTTTAAAAAGCGCTCCAAGGCAGAAAAGGATGCCGTATATTCCAATGCAATTTCCGACGCCGTATCCCAATTGCTCCCCATTATCGACAACCTGGAAAGAGCCGTTGCCGCAGTAGAGGAAGGTCCTCAAAGAGATGGCGTCAAAATGGTTTTAGATCAAGCAATGAAAGCATTTGAAGGCATGAACGTCTTCCCTGTCGGTGCGGCAGGAGATCCCTTTGATCCTCAAATCCACAATGCGGTTATGCATGTAGATGACGAAGAACTGGGCGAAAACACCGTTGCGGAAGTCCTGCAGAAGGGATACCGTCTCGGAGATAAGGTAGTTCGCCACGCCATGGTTAAAGTTGCGAATTAACCGAACAAAAAACGTTAATAATATTATCTTACTATATTGAACTCAACATTAGGAGGCAAATTCAACATGAGCAAAATTATCGGCATAGATCTTGGGACCACAAACTCCTGCGTTGCCATTATGGAAGGCGGCGAGCCCGTCGTTATCGCCAACGCAGAAGGTGCCCGCACCACCCCCTCTGTGGTGGCTTTCTCCAAGTCCGGAGAACGCATGGTTGGTCAGGTCGCAAAGCGTCAGGCCATTACAAATCCCGACCGCACCATCATTTCCATCAAGCGTGATATGGGTACCGATAAAAAGATCAACATCGACGGAACCGACTATACCCCCGAAATGATCTCCGCCATGACCCTTCAAAAGCTGAAGGCCGATGCGGAAGCATACCTGGGTGAAAAGGTGACCCAGGCCGTCATTACAGTTCCCGCATATTTCAACGACTCTCAGCGTCAGGCAACAAAGAACGCAGGCACCATCGCAGGGCTGGAAGTTCTTCGTATCATCAACGAACCCACAGCTGCGGCTTTGGCTTACGGTGTAGACAAGGAAAGCTCTCAGAAAATCATGGTTTACGACCTGGGCGGCGGCACCTTCGACGTTTCCATTCTGGACATCGGCGACGGCGTTTTCGAGGTCATGGCAACCAACGGTAACACCCGTTTGGGCGGCGACGACTTTGATCAGAGAATCATTGATTATCTTATTTCCGAATTCAAGAAGGAAAACGGCATTGATCTGTCCCACGACAAGATGGCCATGAAGCGCCTGAAGGAAGATGCGGAAAAGGCAAAAATTGAGCTTTCCGGCATGACAAACACCTTGATCAACATGCCTTATATCACCGTTAACACCGATGGTGTTCCCCTCCATTTGAGCATGACTCTGACCCGTGCGAAGTTCAACGAGCTGACCGCAGATCTGGTGGAGGCAACCATGATTCCCACAAAGAAGGCCCTCAACGATGCCGGCCTTACCCCCGCACAGATCGACAAGGTTCTGTTGGTGGGCGGTTCTTCCCGCATTCCCGCCGTTCAGGACACCTTGAAGGAATTTTTGGGCAAAGAGCCCAGCAAAGGGATTAACCCCGATGAATGTGTTGCCATCGGTGCTGCTATTCAGGGCGGTATTCTGGGTGGCGATGTTCAGGGCTTGGTTCTGCTGGACGTTACTCCCCTCTCTCTTGGCGTTGAAACCTATGGCGGCATCGCTACAAAGCTCATTGAGAGAAACACCACAATTCCTGTAAAGAAAAGCCAGATTTTCACCACCGCTGCGGACAATCAGACCTCTGTTGAAGTCCATGTCATCCAGGGTGAACGTGAAATGGCAGCTGACAACAAGTCCCTGGGTCGCTTCCACCTGGACGGTATTCCCGCGGCTCCCAAGCAGGTGCCTCAGATTGAAGTTTCCTTCGACATCGACGCCAACGGCATCGTAAACGTCAGCGCCAAGGATTTGGGCACGGGCAAGGAACAGAAGATCACCATCACCGCTTCCACCAACATGTCCAAGGAAGATATCGATAAGGCTGTTGCCGATGCTGAAAAGTTCGCAGAAGAAGACAAGAAGCGTCGTGAGGAAGTGGAAATTCGCAACAATGCAGATCAGATGATCTATCAGTGTGAAAAATCCATGGCTGACATGGGCGACAAGCTGACCGATGCAGACAAAGCTCCCGTTACCGAACAGATTGAAAAGCTGAAGGAAACAATTAAGGGAACCGATTCCGCCGCCATCAAGGCTGATACCGAAGAACTGCAGCAGAGATTCTATAAGATCGCTGAAAAGATCTATGCTCAGCAGCAACAGCAGCCCCAGGGCAACGTAGCGGACGAAGGCGCACAGCAGCAGGCTTCCGCCAACGAAGGCAACGTAAACGTCGACGATTTCAAAGTAGACGACAACGACTGATTTGAATAAGGCATATCAAGGGGAGTCGCTCCCCTTGATGTGTTGTCAAGAATGGATAACGTAAAATTATGGCAGACAAGAGAGATTTTTACGAAGTTTTGGGCGTGCAAAAAAGCGCAAGTGCCGATGAACTGAAAAAAGCCTATCGGCAGATGGCAAAGCAATACCATCCCGACTTACACCCCAACGACAAGGAAGCTGAGCAGAAGTTTAAGGAAATCAACGAGGCCTACGAAGTCCTCTCCGATGCGGATAAGCGGGCAAAATATGATCAGTTCGGTCATGCCGGAGTTGATCCAAACTACGGCGCAGGCGCAGGCTACGGCGGCGGTTACGGCGGCGGTTACACAAACGTGGACATCGGCGATATATTCGGTGATGTATTTGGCAACTTCTTTGGCGGCGGTGCAGCACGCAAGCGCTCCTCCGCTGTTCCGGGAGAAGATGTGGACACAACCTTGACCCTCACCTTTGAGGAAGCTGTTTTCGGTTGCAAAAAGACGGTAACCGTCACCCGCAAGGAAAACTGCTCCGAATGCAACGGAACAGGCGCCGCAAAAGGAACAACCGCAGAAACATGTCCTACCTGCCGCGGCACAGGACGGGTACGCACGGTATCACAGACCATGTTCGGAGCTATGCAGAGCGAACGCACCTGCACAAACTGCTACGGTACGGGCAAAATCATCAAGACACCCTGCAAAAACTGTAACGGAACGGGACGGGAACGCAAGCAACGCACCATCACGGTGAACATTCCCGCAGGGATTGCAAACGGGCAGGTTGTCACCCTCAACGGCCAAGGATGCGCCGGCTTGAAGGGCGGACCCGCAGGAGATCTGAACATTGCAATTACGGTCAAGCCTCATACTATTTTTGAACGCAAGAACTTTGATCTGCACTGCCAGATTCCCATCACCTTTACGCAGGCGGCTTTGGGATGCGATATTGACGTCCCGCTGCCCGACGGAACCATCGTATCCCAGCGTATTATTGACGGGACACAAAGCGGCACCGTACTGACGCTGAAGGGCAAAGGTGTCCCCTATCTGAACAACAAGGGCAAGGGAAATTTGTACGTCCATATCATCGTCGAAGTTCCTCAGCATCTGAACTCAAAACAGAAGGAATTACTGAAGGAATTCGATAACATCGATAACAAACGGTCCTACGAAAAGAAATCTTCTTTTGCAGAAAAGTTGAAAAAATTCTTGGGCTAAACGAGAAATACAACCGTCCTTATTGGGTCGGTTGTATTTTTTACGCCAAAAATACAGCATCGCACCATAATTTCGGGAAAAATCCAACGAAATACTTACAATTTACAAAAAACAGTTGCAATCTTACAAGATATGTGCTATAATAATTTGTAACATAATGTTTTCTCACTCGAGAAAGGATGGTATGTATGGATCCGAACTATCTGGACGAATTGAAGAAATTAAAGGAACAGAAAGATGCGGACATGGATAAACTGCATGATGTTGCGCGCATGAGCGTTCCGAATATGGAAGAATCGCCCTCTGCACCGGAAGAAGAGCCGAAAGCAGAAGAGCCGACCGAAGAGACCATCAAATTTGCACCGGTCTCCCAGGAGGAAGAGGTCAAAACTCCTCCCCCGCCGGGCGGAAGACGGGCTCGCCGCCCCAGCGAAGAAGAAATTAAGAAGAGAAAAAAGAAGAAAAAAATCAAGTTGATCGCTTTGATCTCCTCTGTTTCTGCGGTTGCGGTGATGGCAGTCCTTTTGATTGTATATTTTGCGGTTCGCAATGCCAATTTGGCAGAATATTACAATGAATATTGGGGCATGGGCCTGAACATCGAAAACGGTGTAACCGAATATGACTTTTTCGGAAACATTCAAACGATGACCCGTTTTGACACTCTCGGTCAGCCCGAATATGTTGCCGAATTCCGCGATGGCAAATGCATCAAAGAAACCAAATACAATGCAGACGGATCGGTTGCTTACTATTATACCCATGAATATGACGGCACCGAAAAGACCCTTTCCGCATATTTCGAAGACGGTCAGATGATCATGTCCGAGAAATACAATCGCAAGGATGATCAGACCGTTCAGGCAGACCGAACCTACCACAAGGAAGAAAATCGGGTTGAAAATGCGGTCATCAAAGTGGTTGACGGGAAAATCATCCAGCGCGAGGTATTCTCCAACGGCGTTTTGATCCTGCGGAATCTCTACGACGGCGTGATGATCACGCAGGTGGAGCGATTTGACAATGAGGGTATGCTTCTCTCCCGCACAGTAAACGAGTACAACCGCGAAAAGCAACTGTTGCTCAAGCAGACCGAATACGATGCAAACAACACTCCTTTGAGTCGAATTGTCATGGAATATGACGAAAAGACCGATCTGATTAAAAAAACGATCCGTTATGACAGTTTGGGCGAAATTGTTGATTACGATACTTACAATTACGATCTGAACAACAACCCCATTAAACTGATCCGCTACTCCAAGGACGGCAACATTCTGGAAATGATCCAACGGGTTTACAACGACAAGAACCTGATCACAAAGGAAACCAGTCAAAAGGCCGACGGAACGATCCTTTACAGCAAGGGATACGATTACGATGAGAACGGATTTGTATCCAGAGCAATCACCTACGACCCGATTGACAGCACGGCAATTCAAAGCTATACTCTTTACAATCGAACCATCAGCGGAGCAATCACCCAGAGCATGACATACAATGCAAACAATGTTCTTGTGGAGAAGCTTCTTTACAACGAAGCGGGCTTTGTAACCGAAAACAGCACCTACAACGAACAGGGCATCATGCTTCGCAGTGAAAAAACCTCTTATGATGGAAAGCAAAACATCGCTCAGAAGGATATTTCAACCTTCAATGAAATGGGACAGATGCTCCTCTTCCTCAGCGAGCAGTACGACAACCAGGGCCGCGTTACGCTGAAGACCTCGGACAATGCGGAAACAGGAGAATACGAACAAATTCTTTGCCGCTACACCGCCGAAGGATTCCTGAATCAGCAGACGGTATTTGACCGCAACGGAAAAACACTGCGAGATGAAACTTTGGATGCACAAGGACGTGTGATCGGTGAAACCGTCCACAAGAACGGCGCAGAATCCGAAATCAATGAATATGTATACAATGAACTGAATCAAGTTGTTCAGAAAAAACACCTCAACCTGGCCACAGGCGAACGAATCCAGTATTCTTATACCTACACGGAAGAAGGATTACTCCACACCTGTGTGGAAAAGGATTCGGAAGGACTTGTGATCGCTCAGAAAACCTATGATGATGCCGGATTTGTTGTGGAACAAACCGTCTACGATCACTACAGTAACACCTCGGAAACCAAGCATTTTGAATACGATTCAGAGGGGCGCGTGATCATGGAAGAGACCTATGACAACGAGGACCGCTTGGTAACAAAAATGGTGTATTATTACCGTCCCACCGGAGGATTTGACTACACCCTCTACGGCCCCGACGGCACAGTTTTGGAGGATTCCCGCACGGGAGAAGGTCTTGAACCCGACACAGACTCCCACTCTGCAGAAGACTCAGAGACCACCGATAGCGACACCCCTGAGGATTCCGAAGAAGTAACCGACGATAATTCAAACGAAGAATAACAAACAGAACCCCTTGAAGATTTTTCTTCAAGGGGTTCTGTTATACAATCGTTCAATTCAAATAATCCATAATGTCCATGTTCAGCATAGGCATCAGACGGGTCAGAAGCATACGATAGCGCATGTAGGGGTGGAAATGAAGAGCATCCTCCAGAAGCTGAGAAGGAACATGAACCTCTTCGGGCGTAACTGCGGCACCGGCCACCGTCATCTTTTCCGTAAGGACCTCATCGGTGGGAAGGGTATCACGAATGATTGCGCGGATTTCGGGCCATTTTTCCTGCAGGAAGGCGGGGTCCACCTTGTCGGTAATGGTGGGTGTATTCAGTTTTTTAATGTCATCGTGGAGGACGGCATCATATTTGGAATAAACCTCATCCCAATCGGTAGCATCCGGAACCGCATTGACCGATTCCACACGGTCGGCAATATTGCGGTATGCACGGTTGAGAAGCACCGTAGCAACGCCTACCTTTTTGCCATGGAATTCGGGCCAAATACCACGAATTACTTTGTAACATTCCAAATAGTGGGAAACCACGTGCTCAGCACCCGACGCAGGACGGGAACATCCTGCCAGCTTCATGGCAAGACCTGTCATAACAAGAGATTCCATAATGGCTCCGGCGGCTTCTTCGCTGTTTTCGGTCACGCGGTCAGCCAACGCCATAATGCGGTCAGTGGCGGTTTTGGTGAGATTTGCGATCTTTTCACAATAGTATTCTCCGGTCAGAAGAGTGGAAATCTTCCAATCCGCAAGACCAATGTATTTGGCAACCATGTCGCCAAAGCCGGAGGATTTCAACTCGACGGGTGCGGCTGCAAGGATTTTGGTATCGGCAATAATTACCGCGGGCTGCGCCGCCTGCCAGGAGGATTTGAAGTTGTTCTCAATAATAGGAGCGGTATCGGAAGCAAAACCATCCATGGAAGGCGCAGTGGCAAAGATACAGAACATCTTCTTTTTACGGAAGGAAGCTACACGGCAGATATCATTGAGCGAACCGGTGCCCACGGAAATGATACCGTCCACATCCTCTGCAAGGCCTTCTACTTCCACAACCTGCTCCACACGGGCATACATCATATTTTCATAAATCAGTTTTTTCACATGGAATCCTTCCGAAAGAAGGGCGGGAAGAATACCATCGGCGGCGGCCCAGGTATTGTCATCTGCAACGAGCAGAATATTTTTAGGGAACCCCGCATCGGCAAGGATCTTGCCCGTCTTGGCGGTGATTCCGCTTCCGATTTCCACGACCTTGGTGTCAAAAGTATGTACTCTGCCGCAAGGACAGTTTTCCATATCCTTCAAAATTTTGTTCAGATCCATAATAGTACTCCTTTTTATTCTTTCTTTCAGTATAACACAGAAAAGATTGTATTTTCAAGAATGAATTTGTAAAAACATCGGTCACTTCTTGCCTTTTATCAACAATGCGGCACGAATGTACACCCGCTTGGCAAAGGGCAGAAATTTATTCATAAAGCGATAAAGCATGGGACGGACGGGTAATTCCAACTCTCCGATATATTCCACTACAGTAGGGTTAAACTTCAGCTTAAAATCAGAAAGAGGATCATTCAAATCGCCCTTGATTCCCATAAAGCTGAAGACAGAGCAGCCGCGGTCACGGAAATACTTCATAGCCTCATAGCGAATTTGATTCGTGGTGCGAAATCGGGGAAACACCCTGTCATCAAAGCCGCTGTAAAGAAGGTAGGCAGTATCGTTGCTGCGAATCATCTGCAGGGCGGACATGGGGACAACATCTCCGTGCTCCAGCCACCTCTCAGCCTCTTCCCTATCCTTTTGAGTCTGTTCATCCTGTGGTTGCGTATCCAAAAATGCGATAAATTTGTGCAAATCCATTTTTGCAAAAAAGAACATGCAATCTTCTCCGTAAGCCTCGGTCATGCGGGAAAAATAAGCGGAATCCCTCAATAGAATATGCTGACGCTCCTCCGTATGGGAGCTGATATCACAAAACAGCTTAATATCCTCCTCTGAGTTGCCGCAGGTAAAAAAGATGCCTCGCTTTTCGGTATATGCCCCAACGAACTTACGGATTTTCTTGTCAAAGCCTTTGACCATTTCCTCATCGGATTAGGGTTGACCGTCCCGCACCAAGGGATATTCCGCATTGAATCGGGGTTGCGTATAGGAATGAAAATCTGTGGCGAAGCCCATGTGTTTCCAGCCTGAATTCTTCAGCAATTCCAGGGCATTATACCCCACATCGTCCTCTGCTTCCCCTTTATACTTGCGGGAAAGAACGATTTCCGGGTCAATACGAACCATATAAGCACCGATCGACTTGGCATAACCGCGCACCTCTGAGGTGAAGCGGTCAAGAATATCTTTATCGGAATAATCCAAAAGAAAGCCACGGGGGGAATAGATCAGCTTCTGTCCCGTGGGAAGACGTCGGATCAAAAGATGGGCGGCAGCCACGATTTCGCCTTCACGACTAAGGCCGCAAAGCACACCGGTCCAGCCGGTCTTCACCTTCGCCCACATATCCTTTTGCATGAAATTGCAGTGGGTCAGCCCTGCAACAAAGGATCGGTATTCCTCTTCGGGCAGAGGGACAACAAATTCAAATTCGGTCATAATAACTCCTCCGTTTCACGGAAAAATTCTTCTCGGGAGCGCAGAAAATTCAGAATCTCCGCAAATTTCCGAGGGGAAAGGTGGGCAGGAAGTCCCAGCTTTTTCTGATATTCGGCGCGACGCGCACTACTGTCGGGTTTTCCAAGAAAGCCTCGATTAAAAAGATCAGCATTGGTGATGGGATCGGTCTTTCTCTCCCGAGGACGGGCGGCAAATCCCAACACCTGAGACAAAACCTCTTCGGACATGCCTTCCACCCCTAATTTTCCTTCGACGGAAGGATGCTTCTTACGCTTTTCCTTGCCGTAGCAATCGGGAATATAGGCATTCAGAATGTATTGCGGACCGATGGCGCCGATGAGATAATTACGGATCGCCATTCCCGACCGATCGGAATCGGTAAGCAAAATCAAACCCCTTTGTCGGGCAAGAGTGCGAAGGGTCTCCAGCTTTTTGTCATCGGAAAAGATCCCGAAGCCTCCGGTTTCCACTATCACCCCATCCACAACACGGGTCAAAGCTATGCGGTCGTACTTTCCCTCCACAACGATCGCTCTGTCGACACGGATCATAACAACTCCAAGGCTTCGTTGAGAAGCCGTACAACCAAAAGATCTCCGTCAATGCGAGAGGACTTGGAAAGCACGTCGATTTCAGCGCAGGATTCCATCAGACGATCAATGCGCGCCAAGGGGATTTTCGCCAGATATTCCCCGTATTTTCGCACAGGGAACGACTTCAGCCCCGTTTCCTTCACACGGACAGCCTCAGGCTGATTTTCCAGAATTTTAAGCTTGTACAAATTGGCAAAACAAGAAAAAAGAGATCCGAGAACCATCTGCGGAGGTGTACGAAGAGCCCTGAGATCGTTCCAAACGGCAAATACTGCATCGGGCTTTTTCTGAAGCAAAAGGTCGTTCAATTCATAGGCTCTTGCCTGCACGGTTTTCACACAAAGGCGCTCAAGTGCATCGCGGGTAACAGTGCCGTTGCAATAAGCGGAGATTTTCTCAATCTCAGTGAGCATGGATTCCATATTGCGCTCTTCCACAGACAGAAAATACGCCACCTCGGGCGGTGCAATCTCACAACCGTGACGACGAAACTGCTGGGCAACCCAACGGGTCAAGGTGGCTTCATCCACCGTTTTGATTTCAACCAAGAGGCCGTCCTTGTCCAGCCTATGCTTCAAGGCCTTAAATGCTTTGGTGCGCGTATCGGGAGACTCAGTTTGTTGATAGATCACAACCACCGTATCTTCCCCGATGTCACACTCATCGCTTGCCAGAAATTCCGCTACAGGTGAGGTGTTTGGCAGATCCGAAATCAGCATAACCTTGTATTCCCCCATGGGGCAAAGCCAAAGCTCTTCGGAAAAAATATCCACATCCAAACCTTTGCCCTCATAACGGTGCAAATCGGTATCCCGATTGTCGGGCAGAACCGCAGAAAAGAGAGAATTCAAATAAAACCGCTTGAGATAGGGCTCAGAACCATAAAAATAATAGATTCGACGAAAGGATTTTGTTTCAATATCCTGTTTGAGGTGTTCAAGACTCATCGGAAGACACAACCTCCATCTTTACACCGTCGGAACGAATCACAACGGTAGAAGCTTCATCGGTCCGCAGTATGGTAGCCCCAATCGCGGCAATACGATTCATTGCCTCAACGGTGGGATGACCGTATGTATTCTTTGCGCCGACAGAAATGACGGCATACACGGGAGAAGTCGCCTGCAAAAATTCATCACAGGAAGAACTCTTGGACCCATGGTGCGGAACCGACAGCACATCGCATTTCAGCCCGCTTTTGTATGCATTCACAAGGCGCTTTTCCGCATCGTCGGTAATGTCACCCGTAAACAGAACGCGGTAATTACCGTATTCACAGAGCCCGACGATGGAATTTTCGTTCTGATCATCGGAGGTGGGATCCAGATGCTTGGTCAGCATTCGCAGGGTGGAGGCACCGAAAGAGCGCACCGCATCCTCCTGCAAAACGGTCAACGTTGCCCCTTCTTCGGCGGCAAGAGCTGTGATTTTCGCATACAGAGAGGCATCGCCTTCGGTATAGGGAATAATGATCTCTTTGATTTGCTTTTCCTCGCAGAGATCTTCAAGACCGTTGGCGTGGTCGGAGTGGAGATGAGAAATAAGGACAAATTCCACAGTATCGATGCCCATAGAGGTCAGGTAATCGGAGGCCACATGCCCGGGATCCTTGGTTCCGCCGCAGTCCACAACATAAGCCATATCGTCCAAAACCGAAACAAAGCAGTTTCCCTGCCCCACATCAAGAAATGCGGTCTGAAGCACTCCTTTGTCGGGCGAAACCTGCCCTTCGGCAATATTTCCGCCCACATGGTCCGCAACCTGATAAGCAGAAAGAAGGGCAATGGCAAATAGTATCAGCGAGATCCCCTTACGAATCATCTGTTTCTTTTTCCGTTTTCCTTTGGTGTTCGCACCGGGAATCAGGAACATCACAACCGAAAGAAGAATCAATGCACCTGCAATGATCCAAACCGCCATGGGCGGGATCGACTGAACCATTTCAATAATCGACGCGGCAGAAGAAGCAAGAAACGTCATAAAATTCACTCCGTAACGAATTAAAGATCCGAGAAATTGGCATACAACACCGAGAAAAGGAATCAAAGACAAGATCAAAAGAACCAACACCGCGAAGAAGCAGACCTCCAACACGGGCAAAATCACGGGAGAAAGAAGCAGTGACCACACAGAATAGGTCCCGATGCGAAGCCAAAGAATCGGCAATGTTAAGAGGAAGGATGCGGCAGACATGGAAAAGAGGGAGATACCGTTTCGCAACACACTTCCGCAGATTACATGGGCTTTGACAAAGAGGAATTGGATCAATGTGTCAGTCATGGGCGAAGCAAAAAGAAGAATTCCCAGCGCCGCCGCAAAGGACAATTGAAACGAAAGAGACAATCCCGCATAAGGAGATACCAAAAGGACAACAATGGCCGCAACCCCAAGACGATTCAATCCATCGGAATCGCGGGACAGTCCCCGATGGAGAAAGACAATCCCGTTCATTATCACCGCACGGCAGACCGAGGGTGTAAAGCCCGAAAAGAAGAGAATACAGAAGAGGGACAAAAAGGATAAAACAATACGCAAGCGGGGTGCGCGGAGCTTCTGCAAAAAGAAAAGCACAAAGGACACAAAAATCGACACATGCAGCCCCGAAACCGCCACAATATGAAGCATTCCGGTATTGGAAAGAGCGGCGTAATCACGGGCAGACATGGATTCCTTATTCCCTGTGAGCACGGCGGTCATAAACCCACCAAAGCCCTCGCCCATGTGGCGAAGAAGGGTGGTCTGTACATACCGCTGAACCTTTCCCGTCAATGCGGTAAAGGATGATTCGGGATCGGTATAAACGACCTCCTCCCAATATGTATCCAGCTTCGCCATCAGAACAACGCCCTCGGAAAGATTCTGAAAGGCATATTCATCTTCGGGCAGCGAGAAAGTGAATTCCGCAGTCACCGTGCCGCCCGCTTCGGTAAAATACATTTGGCTGAAAAAAATGAATTTCTGTGAAAAGGGCTCTCCATCCACAAAGCGGACCGTATAGCGATATGTCCCCGTCGACATCAATTTCGGATCCTCGGTCAGCACAACAGTGCCACTCACCTGCTGCCCCTCAAAAGCCTCCGCAGTGCGATAATGATCGGTCACTACAGGGAAAAAGAAGGACAAGGACAAAAGAAGGCACACCGCATAAAACAAAAGATCCCGAAAGATAATTTTGCGGTTTTTCAAAAAAATGATCAGAGAAACAATTGCAAGAAGCGCCGAAACACCGATCAAGGGAAGGATCAACGACGGTACAAACCAACTCAGAAGCGAGACGATGCACAGAATGATTGCGGCAGAAAAGGATCCGCGCCTCATCCCTGTTTCAGGGTAACGATGGTAACCCCTGTCTCCCCTTCTCCGTAAACACCGAGGCGGAAGGATTGAACCGATCGCTCACGACGGAGCATAGCATGGACGCCCTGACGGAGTGCACCCGTTCCTTTTCCGTGAATTATGCTCACGGTGGTGAGCCCCGACATTTGGCAACTGTCCAAAAAGCTTTCCACTAAGGGTTCGGCTTCCAAAATCGTCATACCGCGGAGATCCAGCTCGTTGGTAACATCACGGGTTTCCCGTCCGAGGGAATAGACACTCTTTCCCTTGGGAGGTTGAGGGGCCTTAGCCTTCTGCTCCACTAACTCCAGATCGTCCAGAGCAACCTTTGTTTTGATAATACCGATCTGAACCTGCACTGCCTTCTTGTTGTCAGGCAACGCAAGAACAGCGGCGGTTTTCCCCAGGGAGACCACCTTCACCGTATCCCCTACCTTCAAGGGTCGGGGCAAGGGTTTCTTTTCACGTTTGGGAGTGACGGAAGATTCCATCTGATCCAGTTTATCGGCGGTGGATTTTTTAACGGCGCCGATTTTCTCACGAAAATCTTCCCGATCCTTCGCCTTACGCAATTCATCGATTTCATCCAAAAGACGATCGGTATCTCTGCGCGCCTGATCGATGATGTCGGCAGCTTTACGCTTGGCTTCATCCAACTGTGCCTGCGCCTTTGCTTCCAGCTCTTCCCGTTCGGCTTTTGCGCGGTTCAGCGCACATTGTGCCTCAAAGCGGAGTTCTTCCGCCTGCTTTTTATCGTATTCCAGCGTTTTTCGTGTGGTTTCAAGATCGGCAAGAACACTTTCCAGCTTTACCGTTTCGTTGTCGAGGTGATATTTTGCCCCCTGAATAACCAGATCATCCATCCCCAATTTGCTCACAATAGCAAAGGCGTTGGATTTCCCGGGAATTCCCGTAATCAGACGGTAGGTGGGACGCAGGGTGGCCACATCGAACTCGCAGGAGGCATTTTCCACATCGGGCGTCTCCAAAGCATAAAGCTTCAACTCCGCATAGTGGGTGGTGCACATGATCTTTGCACCCATGGATTGAATGGTCTCAATAATGGACATGGCCAGAGCCGCACCTTCCGAAGGATCGGTTCCGCTGCCCAATTCATCCAAAAGAACCAAGGAATTCTCGGTCAACTGTCCTAAAATGGAGATGATATTGGTCATATGGGCCGAGAAGGTAGAAAGGGATTGCTCAATGCTCTGCTCATCACCGATATCGGCAAAAATGCGGTCATAGAACGCCACGGGAGAGCCTTCCTTGGCGCAGACAAAGAGCCCCGATTTCGCCATCAGACAGGCCAATCCCAGCGTTTTCAAAGAAACGGTCTTACCGCCGGTGTTGGGACCCGTGACGATGAGAACCGAATAATCCTTGCCGATGGAAACATCGATAGCCACCACTTTATCCTTGGAAATCAAGGGATGACGGGCGGCCGTGAGCACCGTATGTCCGTCCTCGGTGAGGTTTGGCATGAAGGCGGAAATTTCGGTAGCATAGCGAGCCTTTGCAAAACAGAAATCGAAGAAACAAACAGTTTTGAAGTCGTGAATCAGCCAATCGGCCCGATCCCCCACCTGCTGAGAGAAGGACATAAGGATCTTATCAATCTCCCGCCGTTCTTCTGCAGCAAGGACGGCAATTTCATTGTTGGCATTCACAACGGCCATTGGTTCGATAAACACCGTAGCCCCACTGGAGGAGGTATCATGCACCAAACCGGGGACATCATTGCGGCATTCGGCACGAACGGGCAATACATAACGGTCGTTACGAATGGTAACAATAGCGTCCTGCAGATATTGCCCTGCGGAACGGAGATAACTGTCCAGCACATTTCGAATTTTGGCACGGGCATTGGATTGTTTACGACGAATATCGCGCAAGGTGGACGAAGCCGCATCGGACACCTCTTCAGGCGAGGGGAAGGCGGCGTTAATGCTGTTTTCCAGCAAAACATCGGACACAAGACCGTCGAAATATTCGGACAAGGCGCCGCTTTCCGAAGGGCGATTTTCCCCAAGGGCACGGACAATACGCAACAAATCCGCCACCGCCAACAGTTCGGAAATCGCCAAGGTTGCACCGTTCTGAGCACGTCGGGCGGCAGAAACAATATTTTTCAAATCGGAAAAAGAAGGAGCTCCGTAGCGTTGCAGAATGGTCAGCGCCGCATCGGTCTCTTCCAAAGCACGGCGGGCTTCCCATGCCGTAGCATGGGGACGCAGATCCCGACAGAGCTCTTTTGCGGGATCGGAAATGGCATGAACAGCCAGCCGTTCCAAAATTTTATAATATTCGAGAGAATTCAATTCATCCATAGATTGACCTCAGATAAGAAGTGATTTGTAATAGGCAAGGGAGGAATACTCCGTATCGGTGACATAGGAAACATAATCGGAGAGAAGCTTGGAAAGGTAGCGGGAGGAATCCTCGTTCATGGAGAAAAGATAAGCCTTCTTTCCTTCCGTTTCCGCCATATGGCGCAAAGCCGCAACCATTCCTTGGGTAATGGGATAGCCATCTCCGCAGGAATCGCAGAAAAAGCCCCCTTTAAAGGACCATTTTGTAGGTTCTTTGTCGCAATGTACACAACGAACCGAAGGAAACAAACCTTCGATCACACAATACTTTGTCTCAAACACCAGTTTGATCAGTCGCTCATCCAACTCTGTAGCACTAAGAAGATACAGGGAATTGAGGAGCAACGAGCACAACGCGGCGGCATCGCTCTCCTCACCGCTTTTTGACGCCACATCGGCAAAATACTGCGCCAAAGCAAGACGGGTAATGTCCTGCCGCAGACCGTAAAAGGACTCCGCAACCTCTGCGGAATCCACAACATACATACCTTTTCCCTTGAAAAGCACATAATGAGAAAAGACGAAATTCTGAGCATACAACACCGACTGCTTTTTATTTTTCCCCACAGAACGGGCAAGAACGGTGATCCGTCCGTGTTCCGGGGTCAAAAGGGTCAGGATCCGATCCCGCTCCCCATAGGGGCGAGACTTGAGTACGATCCCGTCGGTGAGAACATCCATGCAAGAAACTCCTTACTCAGAATTCATTGTATTCGTTGATCAAAGACTCATTATTGCGCCAATCTTCCTTCACCTTGACGCGGCACTCCAAATAGACCTTACGGCCGAGGAGATTTTCGATCTCGGAGCGGGCTTCGGTGGCAATTTTCTTGAGCATAGTGCCCTGCTTCCCGATGATGATCCCTTTATGAGACTCCCGTTCGCAGATGATATTAACATAAATCTCGGTCAGATTTCCGTCCTCTCGGTCGCGGAAAAGCACCGTTTCCACGGCAGTTCCGTGGGGAACCTCTTCCCGCAGATTCCGCAAAAGCTTTTCCCGAACCAGTTCGCTTGCCAGATAACGCTCGGAGCGATCGGTGGCGGCATCGGTGGGATAATATGCGATATCGGAGTCCTCGGTATGCTTGAGAATCTCCTCCAAAACGATCTTAACACCGTCCTTCTGAAGAGCGCTGATGGGAACGACGGAATCGAATTCGTGCAACTCCGCATAGGCGGCGATAACCTTGAGAATCTCGTCCTTGCGAACCTTGTCGATCTTATTGAGGACAAGAATACAGGGAAGGCCCGATTGAGCGATACGGCGCAGAACCTCCCGTTCGGTGGAACCGGGAGCGCGACACTCGGCCACAAACAGAAGCAGATCCACATCCCCGATAGACTCTTCGGCAACCTCCACCATTTTTGCTCCCAATTTGTTTTCGGGACGGTGGAAGCCGGGCGTATCGATAAAGGCGATCTGTACATCCTTATCGTTGTAGACTCCGACGATGCGGCTGCGGGTGGTTTGAGGCTTATCGGAAATGATGGAGATTTTTTCTCCGAGAATGGCATTGAGCAGCGTGGATTTGCCCACATTGGTGCGGCCGATAATGGATACAAATGCGGTTTTCATAAACTACCTCTCAAAATCAATCTTTTTTATGGGATGTACGCCCTTTGACAAAGAATAGGGCAAAAACGATAAAAACAATCAAACATACAATGCGGATGGGAGAGGTCATTTTCTCTCCCACCATCGCCCAATGGACGGGATCACAAAACATCAGCACGGCCACAATTACCGATCCGAGAGCGGAGACGAGAACCGCACCTGCGGCGGCATCTTTTGCCTTTTTCGCAAGAAGGGAAGGTTCTTTTGTGATCAGATCCACCGTATGCTCCACGGCGGTGTTCAGAAGTTCCAGAGAAAGCACAAGAGCGAAAAGGATCACAAGAACAAGGGCTTGTCCTGCCGTGACTTCGTAAAGAAAGGCGAACCACGTTACGGAAAGCACGGCCACCAGATGGATGCGGAAGTTCCGTTCTTCTTTCACCGTTCGGAATATTCCTTGAAAGGCATAGCCGAATCCGCGAAAAATCGCCTGAAACATATGAATCATCGGGTCAACCCCATCCCTTGCAGGATGGCCTCTTGGCGGGAAAACATCTCTTTCTCCTGCTCGGGCCCGTCCACATGATCATAGCCGAGACAATGGAGCACCGAATGGGCGGTGAGGAAAGCAACCTCCCGCTCATAGGAATGACCGTATTCCTCGGCCTGCTTGCGGGCTCGCTCCAAGGAGAGAGCCATATCTCCCACGTATAAGTAATCCGCCCCATCTTCTAAGGGGTAATCCCCTGAGGGAAAAGAAAGAACGTCGGTAGCTCGGTCGATGTTGCGGAAATCCCGGTTCAACTCACGAATTCCCCTATCGTCAACCAAGAGAACAGACATTTCGCTCTCCACTAACACACCCTCGTATTCCAACACGGCATTCACCGCAGAACGAATCAAATCCTTCAAAACCTTGGGCGTGCGCTCCTTGCGTTGTTGATTGGTAAAACTGACATGGCAACGGTTCATTTCGCAATCTCCTTAATTTTTGCGGCCCTGCTTTTCGGCATAGGTATCGTAGGCGCGAATGATCTTCTGAACCAACGCATGACGCACCACGTCCTTGGCGGAAAGCTTCTGTATGGAAATATCGTCAATATTTTCAAGCACCTTCATAGCCTGCTTCAAACCGCTTTGCTTTCCTTCGGGAAGGTCGATCTGAGTGATATCCCCCGTAATAACAATCTTGGAGCGAAATCCAAGGCGGGTCAGAAACATTTTCATCTGCTCGCAGGTGGTGTTTTGCGCTTCATCGAGAATGATAAAAGAATCGTCCAACGTGCGACCGCGCATATAGGCAAGAGGGGCAACCTCGATAATATTTTTCTCCAGATAGTTCTGATAAGTGTCCACACCGAGAAAATCAAAAAGGGCATCGTGGAGCGGACGCAGATAGGGATCCACCTTATCCTGCAGATCCCCGGGAAGAAAGCCCAGTTTCTCCCCTGCTTCCACAGCAGGACGAGTAAGAACAATACGATCAACCTGTTTGTTCCGAAGAGCAGTCACCGCCATAGCAACGGCAAGATAGGTCTTCCCCGTTCCCGCAGGCCCTACGCCGAGGGTGACGGTGTTGGAACGGATGGCAGCAATATATTCCTTTTGCCCCAGCGTTTTCGGCTTAATGGGCTTACCGCGGGAGGTGATACAGATGCAATCCCCACCCAGGTCGGACAGAGACTCTTCTCTTCCTTCCCGAACGGAAAGGATAAAATAAGCCACCGTCTGCCCGTCGATCAACTCGCCCTTTTGCGCCAGCGCAGACAGAAGCTCGATGACCTTCTTTGCATCGGCCACATCCTCCGGAGCGCCCGAGATTTTCAGTTCCTCGCCCCGATTTGTCACAGAAACCTTCAATTCATTTTCGATGCGACGGATGTTTTCATCCAGATGGCCGAACAAATTGGACAAGACATCCAAGGATTCAAAGGTTAAAATTTCTTCCACAGTATCAAGATCCTTCGTTTTCAAAATAAAATTCTTTTTTCTCACAAATATCCACGATCAGACTTCGCACGCGGGTAACGGTAACCTCCTGTGCGGAAGCAGATACAGATTCCTTGACCGATTCGACCCGAACGCCGCAAAGGCGCAGACGGTCGGTTTCATCCAGCCGACGGCGAGCGAAAAACTCAGCCTCTTCGGGTGAAATTTGTTTTTGATGCGATACCGTTTCGTAGTAATACACCTCGGTAAGAGTGATGGGAACCACAGACTCTTCTCCAAAGGAAAGGTGCTTTTTCTCGGTTACCGTATCGTATTGCGCATAAGGGCAGGAAAAGTGGGGTGTAACATCAATTTCCTTGCCGAACAAATTCCAAATCCGCCGCACAGAAACCCTTCCGGTCCGCTCGGCAACGGTTTGGGTCAAAGAAACGGTTTCTGACACCATATCAGTGACACGGGCGAAAATCTGCGCATCGGAATGGACCGCATAATATCCCAAGCGGGTATCCACAAGACCGCCCACCAGCAGGTCTCCCTTTTGAACAGTTTGCCCCTTTTGAACACAACGAATACCGTTGCGCACCAGAATCGACACAATCTGTCCATCACGGGAAGCGACGATGTTACAGGGCGTTTTGTCCGAAATTTCAGGCGCCGGTTTGGCAAAATGCACAACCACAACGGCACGGGAGCCTTGCATATTCACCGACACAAAGGATACATCGTCATCCTCCAGCATCAAACGATATTTCAACCGACGAAAATCCACAGAGGGAGCGAAGGTTCCCACGCCAACCCCCTCGTCCGCAAGGATAGACCGAATCTGTGCCGCCTGCACCGGATTTGCCTCGGGAATTTCCACAGACCAGACAAAACAAGGAAGCAACAGCATCAGTCCCAGATAAAGCAATCCGCCGAGAAACAGCCCCGGACGGAGTCGGTATCGCTTTAAAACCGTCGGAAACCCCACGCGACGGCAATGATCCAACGTAACGCCGCTTTTACGGGCCAAGGGCTCCAATTTCCCAAGAGAAAAAGAAAACAGGCAAACACGAATGATACCGGGACAAACCCGACGGATCGCCCAAAGATCGATTTCTTCCTTCATGCAGAGCGTTAAAAAACGCTCTCCGTAGACACCGCGGATCTCAACCTCCGCATATCCGATCAACCATCGAAGCCAGGACCATAGCACATACATGGCTCAATCCTCAAAGGCGACCGAATCCAGAATTCCGCGAATCAGCACCGTATTCTCCGTCAGATTGCAAAGATCCAGATCCATACCGCTAATGCGAAGCATTCTCTTGCCCGCACGCAGCTTAACAGTTTCGGGCTCATACTCCAAAATACCCTCGCAGCATCCCACAAGAATTCGGGAATTTCCGGCGATCTCCATGGGAGGAATCTCCGATCGCCGACCGACATGCTTCATAACAACCACTCCTTCGATGCATGATATTCAAAGGAGGAAAAAAATATGAAACCGCCGCAATCCATATATTGGACTATATTATAATTATTATATCACAATTTATCGTTTTTGTCAACAGAAAAATCCCCCGTTTCGGGGGATTTTCAAGGAAAATGCGGCATTATTTTGTTTTTCCGGGACAGCAACGAACACAGCGGTCACATTCGGAATAAAGCCCTGTCTGAGAATAGGCACGGGATCGATACTCAAGACATGCCGCTTCGTCGATAATATCCTTACGAGACACGCGGGTGCTCCACTTTTTGTTTTTCAGGCATTCGGCAGGACAGGCATCCACACAGGCACGGCAATCGCCGCAATGATTATGACGGATATGGGAATTGACGGGAAAATCGGAATTGATGTAAATACGGCAGGAAACGGTCTGAGACCCGTAAATTCGATGCACCACACGGTCGTTTTTACCCAGCCATCCAAGACCGGCGCGCAGGGCGGCCGCCTTACGGGCAAGACTTTCATCCACATCATGACGATGCAGAGGCATGGGCAGATTCTGAATGCCGAGATCGTTCAGTGAAATGGCAACAGAGCGAAGAACCTCATTCAGGCGGTCTTTTTCCCGCAGAAGCAATTCATGATAGGCATCATCGCTTTCAAAGCCGGTACAGCGGAAGGGGCGCATCAAAACGAGAGCCACGGGATAGGTATCGCTGTAGGGCTCCTCATCCACCGCATAAAAGCCGTACATCAGATCCACATACTGATCCAGAGATTCGCAGAGATCCAAGTATCGCAGAATCCGTTCGTCAACAGTAAGGCTCAAAGATGCACCGTCATCGGTACCTCGTTTGGAAGGAGAAAATCCCATGCTTTGAAACCATTTACGCTCATATTTCTTCGAAGGATCGGTCTGCAGAATCACCGTTCCGCCACCCTTTTGTGCGACCGCACGAAGCATGGCACGGACCAATTTTCCGCCGGCGCCGTCATGACGAGCCATGGGGTCAACAGCAATATGTGAAATGCGGTAGGTATCGTTTTTCAAATCACGCAAAATACCGAAACCGATCTGCGTAGCGCCGCGAAAAACGCCGTAACATTCGGTCAATTCCAGTTTTTTGAACATATTCGTATTTTTGGGGATCATATTCCCGGCAACTCTTCGGTCGGTAGAATCGTTAAAGGCCGTAAAAAGAATACGGAAGGATGTTTGTTGAACTGCGGGACGGGACACGTCCAGCTTTTTTACGGTGTATTTCGCCACGCGAAGCCGCCTTTCTGTCCTGTGGGACGAATATTTGCAAGTGAAATCTGCATAAGATTTCCCGGTGATTTACTTGATTCGGAAAAGTTTTCTCAAAAACGCCGCGGCGGTCTCGGCCGTATCGCTGATTATGAGCACTGTAGGGATTTTCTTCCGCACTTATGTTTCCAATCGGGTAGGTGCGGAGGTGTTGGGCCTGCTGCAGTTAGTCCTTTCGGTCTACTACCCCGCCTGCACGTTGGCTTCCTCAGGAGTGTATGTGGCGTCCACACGGCTCTGCGCGGAAGCTTTGGCACGAAAGGATCGAAGCGTTAAAAAAATATTAAACAACTGCCTGCTTTACGGTATTCTTTTCGGCGCAGGCACCTTTGTGCTTCTCTTCTTCGGCGCAGAAGGCATCGCACGGCATTGGTTGCACTGTCCTCAGGCAGAGACTCCTCTGAAAATTTTAGCCTTTGCGCTCCCCTTCTTGTCTGCGGCGAACAGTCTGCAGGGCTTCTTTTTATCACTGAGAAAAGCAACATATTCAACAATTCTTCAGGTCACGGAAGATCTGTCAAAAATCGGTGGAACGGTCCTTCTTTTCACATTATTTCTGGACCGAGGCCCAAACGCTGCCCTCTGTGCACTGGTGGCGGGAATGGCCCTGGGGGAAATCTCATCCTGTATCTTCGGTTATTGGTTGTATCTCAAAAAAGCAAGCACCCTCAACAACCCGAACACCCCCGCAAAAAATCTCTTCTCGGAGGTTGCAAAAATCGCACTTCCTTGCGCATTCAGCGCATATATCCGATCGGGAATCGGCATGGTGGAGGGGATTCTCGTTCCCCAAGGGCTCAAAGCATCCGGCTTGACACAGGAGCAAGCTCTTTCCGCCATAGGAAAACTGGAAGGAATGGCAATTCCTGTCATTCTCTTTCCTGCGGCACTTCTTGCGGTAGTTTCAAAACTTCTGGTTCCCGAGATCACCGCAGAGAATGCAATCGGGCACAAGGATGACAACAAAAAAACAACCGAATCCGTCCTACAATGGACCTTGACATACGCCATGTTTGTTTGCGTCTTTGTACTGCTCTTCGGTAAGGAATTGGGGCTCGCTTTATACAGCGACGGCACCTGCGGAACATACATCATGCTCCTTGCACCCACCGTCCCAATTCTCTACTGCGACAGAGTAACCGACGGAATTATGAAAGGATACAACCGCCAGCTGGACACTATGAAAATCAATCTTGCGGAAAGCATCCTGCAGACGGCAGGCGCACTATTTATCCTTCCCCATACCGGGATTTGTGGTTACTTCGCCCTTTTTTGCAGCGGCGCTGCGTTCAATTTTATACTTTCCTTCCGTTCTCTGAAACGGGAATGCGGAATTCGTTTCCCGTTCCGGAAAGGTGTTCTGATCCCGATGACAGCGGCGTTGGCAGCGATGCTTCCGCTGAAAATCTTTGCAAATCTGGCCAAAGGATCGGTATTGCTTATAGGAGCCTTGTCCATCCCCATGTTTCTTCTGTTTCTCTATGGACTCACCGATCGAAAGCGTCATAAAAAATTTATACTTCCGTATCCATAAGCAGGCGAAGGCAACGCAATGCAAGATCTTCCGCATCCGTAAGACCGAACTTCGGCTCTCCGAGCACCACCTCGGAGGAAGCAAAGCGAACCTCGGGAAAGAACAGCTTAATACAGCAAACATCCTTTTCTTCGGGAGTTATCTCCATATGGCCACCCACGTCCGATAGGGCTCGAAGGACATAATAATGACCGCCGATCAAATCCTTCTCGGAAAACTCCGAATCGTCAAATTCTCTCGAACGACGAAAGCGGATAAAAAACGCCATTTCCCGAGAAAGACGCTCCGCAGAAACCGTCACGTGGCTCCCCTTCACACGGGAAAAGAGAACCGAAGACAGAAGGGTAACCACAAGATGAATGGCTCTGTCACGGGACAGAGGAACAAAGAAGCGTCCTTCGAAACGAATGTCGAGCAGCGGGAAGGATGTTGCACACATAGCCAACACCGCCGAAAAATCCGTAACAACAAGATTCCCCTGCGAGGGTCTCTCTTCACTGTTATGCACAATAAAACGCAGGATACGAACCAAACGCTTGCGGATCACCGACAGAGTGTACCCCAATTCCAGATCGGAAGCGGAAGCAATGCGAGAGCGCTCCAAACGGTCGGTCAGGCGGAGAAGATCGTATGCAGGCTCCACGATCTCGGATTGAATGGAACGAAACAGCTCGTCCCCCGTCAAAGAAAGAGCCTCTTCGGCGGACATCTCGGGATTTACCGCAAAGAGAAGAACATACGAAAGCTCGCCCTTTGGTGTAAAAACAGGGTTGAACAGAATTTCGCCATCCACATTGCTGTCGGGAGGCAGGGTCACAGCTTGTCCGTTGCTCAATTTTTCTCCGATTGCACAAAGCGTCTCCTCCGCAAAATAAAACTGCGGGCCTCGGGAGGCGAGCACGGGATAGGAACGCATCGCCACCCGATTCGCATACAAGGGCGTCAGCGCAGGAGACAGGACCATGATGGGAGAAAGCACCCCATCAAAATGAGAAAAATCCAATTCCTGCATAACCCCACCTCCGAATCGCTACAAACGTCTGTGTTTATTATAACACCGTCCGAAGAAATTGTCAAGTGGTATGCGCTTCATTTTTCTGCAAAAGTCGGTATTTCTCCCGTGTAGCATATCCGCCGCGCAGATGACGTTCCGATTTATTCTGCTCCAAAACATCCCGAACCCGCTCAAACAATCCGGTGTGGTATTCCTTCAATCGACAGGTTACGTCTTTGTGTACCGTGGATTTTGAAACACCGAACTGCTTTGCGGCATCCCGCACGGTCGCACCGTTTTCCGCAATATACAACGCCAGGGTGAGAACACGCTCCCGCAAATCATCCATATCTCAACGCCTCCAATCGTGATTCTAAGAGAATCTATGAGGGGAAAACGAACAATATTCCGAAATGTACTTGACATTTTCGAAAATATATAGTATAATATATACATACCGTATTTTGCCATTATACATAATGCGAGGAACGTAGTATGAAACGTATAACAATTCTGCTGTGCGTATTTGCTTTGGCGGTCTCCATGTTTGGGATTTCCGCAGCAGCCGACGCACCCGTAAAACCCGAAATCGGTTCCGAAGCGGCACTGGTCATTGATGCCGACACGGGAGCAACCCTTTTCCAGAAAAATGAAAAATCCCAACTTCCCCCTGCAGATCCCGCGCAGATCATGACGGTGCTGCTGGCGTTGGAATCGGGAAAAGCGGACCAAACCGTAACCGTTACTAAGGACATTACCGCAACCTTTGATCCCAAGGGAACAAACCTTCCTTTGGTGGAAGGCGAAGAAGTGAAGATCCGAGATCTCCTCTATGCCATCATGCTGGGATCTTATTCCGATGCAGCCAAGACCGTGGCGGCGGCGATCAGCGGATCCGAAACCGCCTTTGCGGAGAAAATGACAGCACGCATCCAGGCCATCACGGGAACACAGAGCTCTACCTTTGCCAATGCGGACGGTGAACCCGCTGCCGGAAACCGGACTACGGCAAGAGACCTGGCACTTTTGGTCAAAGAAGCAATGAAGAACGATGAATTCCGTCAAATCTTCACCGCTGTCACCTACACTATGGGCGCCACCAACAAAAATGCCTCCGAGCGCTCCTTCACCACCATCTGCCTTCTGATGAAAAACAGCGACATGAATGTGAAATACGAAGGCGCTGTGGGCGGAAAATCCGGATGGAACAAGGATGCAAAATACACTATGGTTTCCATTGCGGAGCGGGACGGAAGAACGCTGATCTGCGTGGTTCTCGGCGCTGAAAACTCCAAGCAACGCTACACGGAAACCATTGCTCTGTTTGATTATTCCTTCGGTGCTTACCGCAATGTTGATGTTCCCACGTCCTTACTTCAGCCCACCGAAATTCCCGTCATCAAGGACGGACAGACCGTTCGCAAGATCCTGGTTTCCATTCCCGAAGGAACAAAGCTCTCCACCAATGTGGAATACAAAGAAGGAACAATGACAGTCTCTTCCCTGCCCACATCGGTGATGGAAGGCGCTACAAATATCACATTAACCGTCTCTGCAAAGGATGACAACAACATCACCGTGGTGCTCGGATCGGTAATTCTTGACGTTACCACAAAAGAGGATCAGCCCCCCGTCTCCACCGACACGGGCTCGCTGGGGTCGCAGACTGTTGTTCCCCAGTCCTTCGGATCAAAGCTTTGGGGGTTTGTAAAAACGGTTCTTTTGATCATTCTTTACATCATCCTTGCCATCGTCCTTTTAGCAGTAGCATTGGTTGCCGTTTCCTACATCCAGAGAACCCAACGCCGCAATCGGAAGCGTCGCCGCGCGGAAGAGCGGAAGCGGGAGGAAGAAGAGGAAGAAGAGGAACAACAACCCGCATACACAGGTCGCAGACATCGCGGAATCGCCGCCCCTGAAACCAAGAAAACCGACGACGATGATAACGATGAAGACGATGAAGATGAATTTTAAAAACAAAACTCACATAAAATAATACGAAAACAGGAGTGTTGAATCATGATTTTAGTTACCGGAGGCGCGGGTTACATCGGAAGCCATACCTGCGTGGAATTGCTCAACAGAGGCTATGAAATCGTCATCATGGACAATTTCAGCAACTCAAAGCCCGATGCACTGGATAAAATCCGCAAGATTACAGGCAAGGATTTCAAATTCTACGAAGCAGACATGTGCGACGACGTTGCCATGGACAAGATCTTCGCAGAAAACAAAATCGATTCCGTTATTCATTTTGCAGGCTACAAAGCCGTTGGAGAATCGGTCAAAAAACCCTTGATGTACTATCGCAACAATCTGCTCGGAACCATGGTTTTATGTGAAGCCATGAAGAAATACGGCTGCACAAAGATGCTCTTCTCCTCTTCCGCCACCGTATACGGCAATCCCGCCACCGTTCCCATCCGTGAGGACTTCCCCCTGTCCACCACCAATCCTTACGGCACCACCAAGTTGATGATCGAACGCATTTTGGAAGACGTGGTTGTTGCAAATCCCGATTGGAGCGTGGTTCTCCTCCGCTACTTTAACCCCATCGGCGCCCATAAGAGCGGTCTGATCGGAGAAAACCCCAACGGCATTCCCAACAATCTTGTTCCTTACGTTGCACGTGTTGCCTGCGGAAAATATCCCGAAGTACACGTATTCGGCAATGACTACCCCACACCCGACGGAACCGGCGTGCGCGACTACATCCACGTAGTTGACCTGGCCCTCGGTCACGTCAAGGCGATGGAAAAGGCCATGACCACCACCGGTGTCAATGTGTACAATCTTGGCACGGGTAAGGGATACAGTGTTTTGGACATCATCAAAGCATACGAAAAGGCTTGCGGAAATAAGATTCCTTATGTCATTGATCCCCGCCGTCCCGGCGATATCCCCACTTGCTATGCCGATCCCGAAAAATCCTTCAAGGAACTGGGATGGAAGGCCACCATGGGCATTGAAGAAATGTGCGAAGACTCTTGGAGATTCACCGTCAACAATCAGGACTAAATTGCGAAAGGAGCCCACATGAGCAAAAAATTCATCGTCACAATTTGCCGTCAGTTTGGTAGCGGAGGTAGCGAAATCGGCTACCGTCTGGCGCAGGAACTGGGCATAAAATACTACGACAAGGATCTGGTCATCCAGGCCGCAAAGGAAAGCGGCATGTGTGAGCATGTCATGGCGCAGGAAGACGAAAAGCCCACGGGGAGCTTCCTTTACTCGATGGTTCTGGCGCCCCACGCCGCAGCCTCCCACTTTTTGAACTGGACCGAGGATTCGCTGAACGATCGGATTTACAAAGCCCAGGCAAGTTTTATCCGCAAGGCCGCGGAGGAAGAATCCTGCGTGTTCATCGGTCGCTGTGCGGACTATCTGCTTTGGGACAATCCCAATGTTTACCGCGTCTTTATCCAGTCGGATCTGGAAGATCGCAAGGCTCGCATTGCTGCCGAAGCGGGAATTTCCCTTGAAAAAGCGGCGGATATTATCAAGAAAAAGGATAAAACCCGCGCCAACTATTACAATTTCCACACCAATAACAAATGGACCGATCTGACAAACTATGATCTCTGCATCAATGTTTCCAAGATCGGCGGTATTGAAGAAGCGGTGCACCTGATCCGCGAGATGATCGAACTACGCTTTTTCAAGAACGAAACAAACGAATAATCAAATGACCGACGGGTTGCTCCGTACAAAGGCGCAACCCGTTATATGCCCCCATAGTTAAATGGATATAACAAGCCCCTCCTAAGGGCTAGTTACAGGTTCGATTCCTGTTGGGGGTGCCAGCACCCCGGAGAAGATCCGGGGTATTTTTGACTGAATTACCAAGATTTTTTATTATCAAAAGGAGGGTCCCTATGAAACTGTCAAAACGCTTGTTATCCTTGTTCCTGCTTCTGTGCATGACCTTATCGCTCTTCAGCGGTTGTGTCGGCACGGACAACACCACCGAAGGAACAGAGGAGACAAACAAAGAACTCTCCATCGAAGATATTCTGCCCGAAGACACACCGCTGAAATTCACCTTGACAGAACAGGATCTGACCGATCTGAAAGCGATGATTCCCTCCGTCAAGGAGAAAATGCTAACAGCGGAGACGAATGATGCAGCAGAAGCGGAAATGAAGCCTCTGGAAGAGAAATTTGATTTTATCATGATACAGTCCGGGGTTGCGGAGGTTTTATATTATTGCCATCAATCGGACAAAACTGCGATGCAGAATTATCTTTTTGCAAAAGAAACACTTGGCGCCGCATACAAAGCACTGGTGGAACTGGAAGAAGAAATCTACAATGCAAATCCGCCTTATAAGGATGAATACTTCGACGGAATGACACCGGACGAACTGGATCGGCTGGTGAAGCAACGGGAAAAGGAAACCGAGCTGGGAGTTCTGAAATCCCAGATCACCACGGACTTCTACACAAATCCCGAATATGAGGACCGCACAAAGATTGACAAACTTTATAATTCCTATATTAAAATGGGAAATGACGTTGCAAAGACGGCGGATTTTGATAATTTCTACGATTACGCAACCGAAAACATGTACCACAGAGATTACGGAAAAGAACAGAGAGAAGCCTTCCGAAGCTATGTAAACCGGTACGTAATTCCTTTGTTGAGCGAATCTGGAGATGCATTCGCCCAGTCTATGGACAAGCTGACCTATGTTCAGCAGTCCCAACTCTCCCGCCTGATCGACACCATGGCTTATGACGAGTTGGACGACAGTTATCTGATGGGGTATCTCAACTCCCTTACGGGCAGCACAAAGGAAGGGATGATGCATATGTTTGAGCATCACAACTTCATCTGTGCAAGCTGGGAAGATTCCAACGCAGGCGCATTTACCATCACATTGGAGGACCCCTTCTGCTATTTCGGCCCCGGTGTTTACCAAACCACATTCACCGTTGCCCACGAGCTGGGACATTATTACGCAGAGCTTCACTTGGAAGAAGATCAGGAATTATCTTTTGACATTGCGGAAACCCATTCCCAGGGAAACGAAATGCTGCTCATGAAGCATCTGGAAACCCGCCTGGATCCCGAGGTTCATGAAGCACTGGTGAATTATACGATATACGAATTCGTCAACTCCATCATATTGTCAACCGTCATCGACCATTTCGAAGAAATGGTTTACAACAACCCAAACAGTTCCCGATTCACCACAGAACAATATGATGACCTCATGAAAAAGGTGCTTGAGCAGTATAATCTTTCAGAGGAAGCAAAAGAGGTTCTGTTATTGTACTGGAAGGAAGTTTGCCTGACAAGCCCGGTCTATTACATCAGTTATGCAACCTCTGCAATTGCGGTGCTGAACCTCTACGGCATTTGTGAACAGGACTACAAAAGCGCGATGGAGATCTACCGCAAGCTGGTGGAAGAAATCGGTGAAGACAGCGATTTTAGAGGCACTCTGAAAAATGCAGGACTGCCAACCCCCTTCGAAGAGAAGGCGTTCACCTCCCTGAAGGAACTTCTGAAAAAATGAGATAAAGAAATTTGCCCGTCACAGAATCCGTGACGGGCAATCTTTATTGCAGTCTGATTATTTTTTCTTTTTCATAAGAATTACAAGAAGGGCGCCCCCTGCAGCCAAAATCACAAGTCCGCCCACCAGAATCCAAAGGACAACCGAAGAATTTTGCTCATTCTGAGGGGCATTATTTCCCGAAACATTGGTCTCCCCTGCGGGATGGTCGGAGACGGGAGGCGTTGTTCCTTCCGCACCCCCAACCGTAACCGATTCTGCGGCATCGGTCAGTGTCATCGAATCCTTAACAGAGAGCATATAGAGCGCATTTGTCTGGACCTCCTTGCGAAGGAAGTTGTACCCTTTCACAAGAACAAAGTTATCATACACCTCCACATAAAAGCCCTCACGTCCCATATTGTGCCCCGCATCATTCAAAGAAGTGGAACGGCTGGCAGAAGGACAGTGAACCATAGTATATCCCGGTCGACTGTCGAAAATATTCATGCCGACGTCAAAGGAATAATGATTATGTCCGCTGAAGTAAATCAAACCGCGATCCTTGTATTTTGCAAGCACCGCTTCCAGTTTTTTGGAAGAGCCTTCCTGAAGAGCAGAGGCGGTGGTAACTGTGTCAATCGTTCCGCGAGTGTAATAATGGAACATCAGAAAGACATGACCGGTCTTTTTGTCTTTATTGTAATACTGATCCAGTGTTTCGTCCAGCCAATCCAACTGTGCCTTCCCGAGAGCCTGACCGCCTTTCGTGGCAGATTCCGTGATTTCATCCGCTTTTCCGAGGCCAAGGAAAATGATCAGATCATCGCCTTGTTCCAGAGTATAGTCATAATCCTCCGTATTTTCAAAATATTGCTTAAAACGATTGAGAGAAGCGGTCACGAAGGAACTGTACTTTGACTCATCATACTTCCCGATTCCCCCTGCGGTATGACGAGGCAGGATATCATGATTTCCCAAAGTGGAATAGACGGACAGGGAGGGATATTTCAGCTTCAGCTGCTTCCAATTTCCCAATTGTTCTACCTTATTGTTAGTGGTGTTGTCCCCCAAGGACGCAACAAAATCCACTTTATCGGCAGCAAACTGCTTCAAAACGGTATCCACAGCCTTGGTATTGGTATCATTGTCCAAATGCATATCGGAAACAACCCCGAACACATATTTAGCATCCCCTGCAGGCAAAAGGCGCTCGGAGGGAAGAGCAAGGGGCAGAACAAGGGTATCCCCATCACAAAGCCAAAGATGAGTAACACCCATGGGAATCAGATCATTGCGACGGAACACGGAATGTACGGTCTTCCCTTGATTCTTGAATACATCTACGGGAGTATATCCGGCAATCGGCCCTTCAGCGGTTCCCCAACGAAGTGTGTATGTGCGCTCGTTTTTTACGGCAAACCGCAATGTAATCGTTCCGTGGGCAAGCCCTTTCACCTGAGAAGAAAACTCATAGGTCATCTCGGGCAGGGCTTCAATGACGCGATCCACGGATATCGCTGCGGTCTCCCCCCCACTCGAAAGGATAAGCGATCCCCGCAGGAGACCATCCTGATCGGTGGATTTTGTTACCGTAATCTCACCTCCGATTTTCACCTCAAACACGCCATGAAGAACCGATTGAGCATACCGCACCAAATCCTCGGCTGTGGTATAATTGGAGGGGTAAAAATCCTTCAACGCATCCTCCAATGCGGTCTTTCCATCTGTAAAAGTCATGGCATTTAGGGCCACAGGGGCGGCGGTAGGATAAGGAATTTGATTTTCTTTAACGGTCCAATCGGCACCAAGCTTATCAAAGGTGCCGTTATACAACTCCTCCGTATAAAGGGAAAGGCAACCGCCCCGATCGACAGATCTTGTCCCGCAAAAACCCAAATCGGGCTCTTTGAAATAGTAACAATTACGCAGGTTTGCCGCAACCTCAGGCTGGGTACAACACGATGCAACGGGATGGGCATAGCCGTAACCGTCCGCCACGGAAACATCTCCGACAACGAGACAATTTTCGATATTGCAGGCGGAGGTAGCATTCCCCACAATTCCTGCGGCAGAGCATTGGTAATTCATGTAGTCAATGGTTTTCTGATAGCCAAAAGCGCCGCGCACACTGCCGGAGAACAGACAATTGCGAACGGAGACCGCACTGCCGTTTACAGATCCCACAATACCACCGATGCGGGTCTGGCGGGAACCGATATCAATCAAGGTCGCATCGACGACGGAAATATTTTCGATCTTGGTGCTTCCGTTTGCATATCCCGCAATGGCCCCAACACCGTTATACCCCTCTGGGACACCATCAGCAAGATCATATTGCGCATAAACATAAAAGGAAACGTCCTTGAGAATCAGATTTTTCACGGTGGCATTGTTCAAAGAGGCAAACAAACCCCAACCGTCATCCTCCTGGGCAAAGGGCCTCTTTCCGCCCGATACCAATCCGGAAATAACATGCCCCTGTCCGTCAAAGGAACCGGTAAAAGGCAAGGTTTCCGATCCGTCGGAATTGCCGATTGGGAACCATTGCGTCCCCGAAAGATCAATGTCCGCAGTCAGTTTATAGTTTCCGCCTAAGGGCAACGCCGGATCGACGCCGATTCGTCTCAGCTCCGATGCATTGGAGATCTCAATCTCCCCCGCCGCAGAAAAAGAAACGGGGCACACCGACGCAATCAAAACGATGGCAATCATAAAGGAAAGAATCTGTTTCATCAAAAACCTCCAAGGGCTTACTTTATTATTTACTATAACGCAAAACGAAGATTTTGTCAAGGGTCGAGAGAATCGGAATTTGTGACATTTTCGAAACAGATAAAGGATTCAAAAAAAAGAGCAAAAAAGAATCGTCTTTAAATTAACATTTTTATTAACTGTGTGAAACATCCGTTGACAAAAAACAATTAAATATGCTATAATAGATATCATAGTTTGTCAAAGTAGGGAGGATATGCCTATGAAGGCTATGGAAAAAAAGATCTTGAACGAAGGCAAGGTTTTCCCGGGTAACATTTTGAAGGTGGGAAGTTTTCTTAACCACCAACTTGACACTGACTTTCTGATGGAAGTCGGACGGGAAATTGCAGAGCTTTACAACGGGGAGCGCATCGACAAGATCGTTACCATTGAAACCTCCGGGGTTGCGGTGGCCTTCGCGGCGGCGGCAATCATGCACGTGCCCGTTGTCTACGCAAAGAAACACAAGTCCTCCAACCTCTCTTCCGACCTCTACTCCGCCATTGTCCACTCCTTTACACACAACAGAGATTACACGGTCTACATCAGCAAGGAATATCTTCATGAAGGAGAACGGGTTCTGATCGTTGACGATTTTCTTGCTGTGGGCAACGCCCTGAACGGGCTGATGGATATTGTCGGACAAGCCAAAGCCGAGGTCGTCGGCATGGCAGTGGCCATTGAAAAGGGCTTCCAGGGTGGCGGCGACAGCCTGCGTGCCAAGGGAATCCGCGTAGAATCCATGGCGATCATCGACGAAATGACAGACACGGATGTAATATTCCGCACTCAGAGCAAATGATTTACCTTGATATGTAAAAAATTTACATATAGAAAAATTTTGCTTGAAAAAGCAAGGAGGAAAAAAAATGAAAAAGATTTTTGCGCTTCTCCTGGTCCTTTGCATGGCAACTGCCCTTTTGGTCGGCTGCGGCGGCGGTGATACCGACGGCGGCAAGCTGAAGATCGGCGCTATCCTCATCGGTGATGAAAACGAAGGATACACCTTCGCTCACATCAAGGGGATCAAAGACGCTGTAAAAGCTCTGGGCGAAGACAAGATCGAAGTGATCTGGAAGTACACCGTGGGTGAAGACGAAAAGGCTTACAACGCTGCTATCGACCTGGTCGAACAGGGCTGCACCTACATCTTCTCCAACTCCTATGGCCATCAGAGCCACATGCTCAAGGCTGCTCAGGAAAACCCCGAAGTCAATTTTGTTGCCGTCACCGGTGACACTGCAAAGACTGCAAACCTGGACAATTTCTCCAACGCATTCAATGACACCTATGAATCCCGTTATGTTTCCGGTGTTGTTGCCGGTATGAAGATCAAAGAATTGGTCGAAGGCAACAAGCTGACCGACAAGAACTACAGAGACGGCAAGGTTAAGATCGGCTACGTCGGTGCTTTCCCCTACGCTGAAGTGGTTTCCGGTTACACCGCTTTCTACCTGGGCATTAAGTCTGTTTATGCTGACGTTGTTATGGACGTTTCCTACACCAACTCCTGGTTCTCCATTCCCGATGAAGGCGCTGCTGCCGAAGCTTTCATTGCTGACGGTTGCGTTATCATCTCTCAGCACGCTGACTCCACCGGTGCTCCCTCTGCCGTTCAGGCCAAGAATAAGGAAGGCACCGTTGTCTACTGTGTGGGTTACAACATCGACATGCTGGCAGTCGCTCCCGACGCCGCTCTGACCTCTGCCACCAATGACTGGTCTGTTTACTACACCTATGCCATCGGTCAGGCTCTGAAGGGCGAAAAGATCGCAACCAACTGGGCGAAGGGTTACTCCGACGGCGCTGTTGGCATCACTGCCCTCGGTACTGCCTGCGCTGCCGGCACGGCCGAAAAGGTTGCCGAAGTGGAAGCCGCTCTGAAGAACGGCACTCTGAAGGTCTTCGATCTGAACACCTTCACCGCTCAGGCTGCTGACGGTGTCAAGGTTGACGCAAACGGTAAAGTTACCGAATACCTGGCAGACATCGACGGCGACTTCACCGGCGAAACCAACGTTGTCAAGGACGGTTATATCGACGAATCCAACGCTGACGAATTCCGCAGTGCTCCCTACTTTGCGCTGCGCATCGACGGCATCGTTGAACACATGAAGTCTGAATCCTGATAGGTTTTTTACGGAATAAAAGGGAGGTCCCCTCCGGGGCTTCCCTTTTTCCGATTTTCATATACGTCAAAAAGGACGGAGTCCCCGTCTGCTTTGGCCCCAAAATAACATTCCTCCCCTTTACGGGAATTTTAAACAAAGGAGATCTGCCCATGGAACACTCCAGCGCCATTCGCTTGGAAAACGTAACCAAAACCTTTGGGTCCGTGGTTGCAAACAAGGACATATGTCTTGACATCCGATACGGAGAGATTTTGTCCCTGCTGGGAGAAAACGGAAGCGGGAAAACAACGCTGATGAACATGCTCTCCGGCATCTATTTCCCCGATGCAGGAAAGATCTATGCGAAGGATAAAGAAGTTTCCATCCGTTCCCCCAAGGATGCCTATGATCTGAACATCGGTATGATCCATCAGCACTTTAAGCTTGTTGACATTTTCACAGCAACGGAAAACGTAGTGCTCGGCAGAAGTGCAAAGAAAAAAGAGAGCCTGAAGGCCGCTGCTGCCCGAATTCGGGAAATCTGCGATCAATACGGATTTGATGTAGATCCGGACCAAAAGGTTTACAACATGTCTGTTTCACAAAAACAGACACTGGAGATCGTTAAGGTCCTCTATCACGGAGCGGAAATCCTGATTCTTGACGAACCCACGGCCGTTTTGACCCTGCAGGAAACCGAGAAGCTGTTCAAGGTTCTGCGCAACATGAGGGAAGCGGGAAAAGCAGTTGTTATCATTACTCACAAGCTGAATGAGGTGCTTGAAATCTCGGACCGCGTTTCCATTCTTCGCCGCGGCGAATACATCGGAACGGTAGAGACAAAGGATGCAACCGAATTATCTCTGACCGAAATGATGGTGGGCAAAAAGGTCAGCTTAGACATTGCACGTCCTCAAGTGGAAAAGAAAAAGCCTCTGCTGGAGATTCGAGATCTTTCCATCAAGAATGATGAAGGACATATCGCCATTGACAACGTAAATTTTTACATTCGCGGCGGTGAAATCCTAGGGGTCGCAGGAATTGCGGGATGCGGACAGAAGGAACTGTGCGAAGCCATTGCGGGCCTGCGTAAAATTGAAGGCGGTAAGATGATCCATCAGGGAGAAGACATCTCTACTATGACGCCGAAGCAGATTCTTGCAAAGGGCATCTCCATGAGCTTTATCCCGGAGGATCGTCTCGGCATGGGGCTTGCACCGTCTCTCTCCATCACCGACAATATGATCCTTAAAACCTATTCGGAAGGGAAATCCTTCTTTGTGGATCGTAAACGCGGCCGTCAGGAAGCAGAAAAAATCATCAACGATCTGGGCGTAGTTACCCCCTCCACCGAAACACCGGTTCGCCGTCTCTCCGGTGGTAACGTACAAAAAGTACTGCTGGGCAGAGAGATCAAAAGCGGCCCCAACGTTATTATCACCGCTTATCCGGTCCGCGGCTTGGACATCAACTCTTCATACCTTATCTATGACATTCTGAACGAACAGAAAAAGAAGGATGTTGGTATTCTCTTCATTGGTGAAGACCTGGACGTTATGCTTTCTCTGTGCGACAAGATCATGGTTCTTTGCCATGGTAAGGTCATGGGCATTGTCAATGCGGAAAACACCTCAAAGGAAGAGCTCGGTCTGATGATGACCGGTGCGATCAACCTGACAGAAAGCCGTGCAACGGAGGACAAAAAACCCGGTATTGCAAAAGATTCCTACATTGAGGAGGGGACAAAATGAGCGCAGCTGTTACAACAAAAACAAAAGAACCCTTCCTGCGCATTGCAAAACGGGAAGGACTGAATCCATGGAAGGCTTGGGGCATCCGCGGTATCGCGCTGATCTGTGCCTTGCTTCTCTGTGCTTTGTTTGTATTCGCGCTGACAAAGCTTAACCCTCTGGACGTTTACAGTTCCATGGCGAAGGGTGCCTTCGGGACCACCCGTCGCATCTGGATCACCCTTCAGGATACGGCAATTCTACTCTGCGTTGCGTTGGGTCTGGCCCCTGCCTTCAAGATGAAGTTCTGGAATATCGGCGGTGAAGGGCAGATTCTGGTCGGCGGCATTACAACGGCTGCATGTATGATCTATTTGGGAGATCTACTCCCTCTCTGGCTGAATATCATCATCATGGTGGTCGCATCTTCCCTTTCCGGTGCTCTTTGGGGCTTGATTCCTGCCTTGTTTAAAGCAAAATGGAACACCAACGAAACGTTGTTCACCCTGATGATGAACTACATCGCCATTCAACTGACGGCGTTCTTCGTCTCTAAATGGGAAAACCCTTTCGGCTCCAACAGTGTAGGTATTATTAATCCCGACACCAAGGGCGGTTGGCTCCCGGAAATCGGATCCAACCGTATGGTTTCCCCCTATGTTCTGCCCGTCGCCATTGTTCTGATTTTGACGGTCTGCATGTTCTTCTATCTGCGTAACAGCAAACACGGATACGAGATTTCCATCGTGGGTGACAGTGAAAACACCGCTCGATATGCAGGAATGAACGTGAAAAAGATCGTTCTTCGCACAATGCTTATTTCCGGCGGCATTTGTGGCATTGCAGGCTTCATTAATGTTGCGGGGGCAAGCCATACCATTTCCACGAATATTGCGGGCGGCCGCGGCTTTACGGCAATTATCGTAGCGTGGCTTGCAAAATTCAACGCATTTGTAATGATTTTCGTATCGTTGCTTCTGATTTTCCTGGAAAAGGGCGCATCACAGATCGCATCCGATCACGGATTGAACAACGAAGCCTCTGAGATCATGAAGGGCATCATTCTGTTCTTCGTTCTTGCCAGCGAGTTTTTCATCAACTACCGTTTGATCTTCCGCAAGAAAGATAAGAAGGAGGCGTAACCCATGAATATCGACTCTTTGATTCAATGGATTCAATCCGCAATCATCTTCGGAACCGTGATCATGTACGGCTGTTGCGGTGAAATTCTGACCGAGAAATCGGGAAACCTGAACCTCGGTATTCCCGGCACCATGTACTTGGGTGGCATCGCCAGCTTGGCGGGCGCCTTTTTCTACGAGAACGCCTGTACGCAAGCAGGGATTGAACCAAACGCCATCCTTTGCATTCTCATTGCCTTCGTCTGTGCTTTCGGTGCCGGCGCTCTGGGCGGTCTGATTTTCAGTTTTCTTACCACAACCCTGAGAGCGAATCAAAACGTTACAGGTCTTACTCTGACCATCTTCGGGGCAGGTATTGCCAATTTTTTCGGGGGCTCTCTGAACAAATTAGCAGGCGGTGTGGGCCAAATCTCTATCTCTTCGACAAGTGAAGCCTTCCGAACCACCGTACCCTTCCTTGACAAGATGGGAAGCTTTGGCAAGCTCTTCTTCTCCTATGGTTTTCTTGCATACCTTGCGGTGATTATTGCCATTCTTATGGCAATTTTCCTCAAGCGCTCCCGCGCAGGTCTGAATCTGCGTGCTGTAGGTGAAAACCCTGCAACAGCAGACGCTGCAGGCATCAACGTTACCAAGTATAAGTATCTTTCCACCTGCATCGGGTGCGGAATTGCCGGCTTGGGCGGTCTGTATTACGTTGTTGACTTCACCAAGGGCACCTGGGCAAACGACGGCACCATCGAAACCCTTGGTTGGTTGGCGGTCGCTTTGGTTATCTTCACAACATGGAAGCCTCTCAACGCCATTTGGGGCTCCTATCTGTTCGGGATGCTCTACTGGATGTATTTGTACACGGGTCTGTTCGGATTCACCCTCACCCGCAGCTTCCAGCCAATCTTCAAGATGCTTCCCTATCTGGCGACCATGTTCGTCTTGATTCTGACCAGCATCCGCAAGAAAAAAGAAAACCAGCCTCCCGCAAATCTCGGTCTCCCCTATTTCCGAGAAGAACGATAATTAAACAAGCGCAACGGAGCACCTTTCGGTGCTCCGTTTTTATAGAATCAAGCGGCAAATAAAAACAGACAAAAACAGCGTAAAACAATCACAAAGAAGAGCACAAACAATAAAACGCCCTGTTCCTTTCATCGACTTCTTCGGCAAATAGACGGCTAAGGTATAAAAGGTCGTTTCGGTAGAAGCAGATAACACAGAAGCCATACGCCCGACAAAAGAATTCGCACCGTATGTCTTCAGCATTGACTCACAGACCGAAAGAGCACCACCTCCCGACAGAGGGCGAATCAGAGCAAGGGGAAGAATTTCGGTGGGGAAATTCGATACTTGACAAAGGGGCGCCAGCGCCCCAATCAACCCCTCCATGGCCCCCGAGGATCGAAAAACACCCACGGCGGTTAGCACCAAAAGCAACGTAGGGAAAATATTGAGACAAACGCGCAGCCCATCCTTGACACCGTCGCAAAAATCCGCAAAAACAGGCCTTTTCTTTATCAGCGCGAAGCCAAACACAAAGAGAATCAGAATCGGTAATATTCCCCTCATTTTTCCTCCCGAAACAAGACACGAACAAGCAGAATTCCGAAGATACAGGAAAAAACCTGAACCAGCCACACGGCAGGGAGAATATCCGTGGGGTTTTCCGCACCGTTTGCCTGCCGCAAGGCACAGACCGTGGTAGGAATCAACTGGACCGAACAGGTGTTCAAAATCAAAAACGTTGCCAGAGAGCGGGTCATGCTTTCCTTTACCAACCCCATAGAACCGCGGATACCAAAGGGAGTTGCCGCATTTCCAAGACCAAAAAAATTCGATGCAAGATTCATTGTCACATCGGAGCGCACGACCTGATTCTTTCGAATATCGGGAATCAGTGCACCAAGCGGACGGGAAAGAAAACGGGCAAAACGATCAATCAACCCGGTCTGCTTCGCCACATTCATAATACCGGAAAAGAAGCAGATGGTGCCAGTAAGATTTATAACAAGCGTTACACTTTGCGACGGCAAGTCCAAAAAATCTGCCAGCACTTGTTGAGAGGTTCCGAAAATCACACTGTATAAAACGCCGAAAAAAAACAATAAAAAGCAAATCCAACCGATCAAGCGAATCATCCTTTCTGTTCCATATTATGGATAAATCCCCGGGATATGTCATAAAATAAACGGAAAAGGAGTGATTGATTTGTGAAAAAAAAGATTCATCTCTTACAAACACTGGAGCATCATTGGCAAACCATAGCCCTTTGCGCCCTCTGTCTGTGCCTCTCGCTTGCGGCGGTTGCCGCCTTTGAAGCACAGACGGCAGAGACGTTCGCAACTTCGGATTGGGGCCTCTCCTTCGGCGTTACGGGCGCTCCGCCACAGGGAAACGCAACAAAAGAAGAACTTGCGTTATATAACGCGTATTTTATAGGAAACACCGAAGAAAAAATCATCTATCTTACCTTTGATGCGGGCTATGAAAACGGTTACACATCGGATATTTTGGACACACTGAAAAAGCACAATGTTCCCGCCACATTCTTTTTAGTGGAGCACTATATGAAAACCTCGCCTGATTTGGTGAAACGAATGGCGGAGGAAGGACATCTGATAGCAAACCACACAGCATCCCATCCCGACATGAGCAAGCTGGATACGTCGCAGGCATTGCAGGCAGAATTGACGGCAGTAGAGGAAAAATATAAGGAAATCACCGGATTGGATATGAAAAAGGTGTATCGTCCACCCCAAGGGAAATTCAGTGAAACCAATCTGATTCAAGCAAAAGAATTGGGATATGCTACCGTATTCTGGAGCCTTGCCTATGCAGATTGGGACAACACAAACCAACCTGATCCACAAAAAGCAATTCAAAAACTCAATTCAAGAATCCACAATGGGGCAATCGTACTGCTTCACAGCACATCAGAAACCAATCGGGACATTCTGGAACGCCTTGTTGTTGAATGGAAAGCCATGGGATACACATTCGGACGACTGGAGGATCTGGTAACACAATGAAAGCAAAGCACTTGCGGATTTTGTTCGCAAGTGCTTTATTGTGTAACGATCGTTATTATTGAAACAGCATCAGGAACACCTTTGCCATCCCGTATCCTAAAAGACCGCAACCGGGAAAGGTTAGGCACCAGGCGACAACCATCTGTCCCGCAATACTCCAATTCACAGAACGGATACGAACGGCGGAGCCTGCGCCCATAACAGAGGTTGTTTTTACGTGAGTAGTGCTGACGGGAAGCCCAAACACGGAACAAATCAGAAGGCTGACGGCAGAAGCAACATCCGAAGCAACCCCTTGAAATCGCTCAAGCTTCAACATTTTCATTCCAACAGCACGAATAATTCGTCCCCCACCGAGAGCCGTCCCGCAAGAGAGAACTACCGAACAAAGAAGAACCATCCATAACGGAATTTCAGCCACGGATTCCCCTGTGTGCGCGGCCACGGACAACAGAAGAACTCCAATAAATTTTTGACCGTCCTGTGCGCCATGGAGAAACGCATTCATCGCACCACCCAAAATTTGAGTACGGAAAAAGATAAATTGTGCGCGGTCTCTTCTTATCTTTGAAAAAAAATAAAGTATCATACGGGTTGAAAGCCAGCCGAACAAAAAACCGATTCCTACTGATAGGAGCAAACCCCACAAAACGCGACTCCAGACAGAAAAACGGATTCCGTCTCCCCCGCGCAAAGCGAATGCAGCACCTGTAATACCGGCTATCAGAGCATGACTTTCGCTGGTAGGAATCCCAAAAAACCATGCGGAAACCGCCCAAACAACAACCGCAGTCAGCGCCGCACAAAGAGCGATACGGGACAAGGAGACATCCGGACCGAAATCCACCATGGAATAGACGGTGTCAGTAACGGTACGATTCACGGCCACGGAAAGAATCAGCCCAAAAAAATTGCAGATTGAAGCCATGACAACAGCACCTTTTGGCGTCAGCACTCTCGTTACCACGCAGGAAGCAATCGCATTGGGAGCATCGGTCCAGCCGTTAACAAAAATTACACACAGAGTCAAAAAAGTCAGACATGCCAACGGAACAGAGGAAATAACACATGTTATCCATTCAAAAAAAGACATAAAAAGCCCTCCCCTATATTATATCGGGAAGGGCTTCTCAAAATTCGCAATCCGTATTAAATCAGAGATACAAGGTGATGGCAGCCATTGCCTTGGCCGCCTGCGCAAGAGAATCAATGTATGCATATTCTTCCACGGAATGCACCCGTTTTCCGTACACACCAAAGCCGTCAAGGCAGGGAATTCCGCGGGCAGTCATATCCGCCGCATCGGAGCCACCTTTGCCGAAGACACCCTTCACGGCAGGAAGGCCGGTTTTTTCATATATATTACAGATGTTACACAATAATTCCTCGTTAAAATCCGTCCGCTCCATACAGATCCGACGACTCTTCTCGGTGACGGTGCAGACAGATCCTTCCACAAAGGATTTTGCGGCCAAATCACGCACAAATTGCTCGATATAATCCCGTTGCGCCATAGTCCTATATCGAAAATCGGCAAGAAAAGAGCAGGAATCGGGAACGGTGTTGGGAGTCGTCCCTCCTTGAATCACACTGCAGTTACAGGTAATTCCCTCAGGATCCTTAAACTGTTCCAGGGCAAGGATTTTATGCGCCGCCTCGGTCACGGGATTGATCCCTTCATAGCATTCGGAGGAATGAACCGCCCTTCCCCGTATATCAAAGACATAGCGCTGAATTCCTTTTCGCTCGATGGTAAGGGTTCCGGGCGCACAACCTTCCGTATTCATAAATACTGCGCAATTCTTTGCCTTTTCACCCATATAAGCGACAGTCTGCTTATTGCTGGTGATGCTGCTGATTTCCTCATCACTTTGAAGCAGATTGATAATGGGGCGATCCTGAAAGCCGCATTGCTGCAGCGCAGCCATGGCAAGAAATGACGCCACAACGCCCCCTTTGCAATCGACAACGCCGGGTCCAAAGATCTTATCCCCTTCAATGCGGGTGGCGGGATTGCCGAAGGAACCTACGGGATGCACAGTATCCACGTGCCCCGACATTGCAACGGGACGACCGGGCGCACCGGGATTCATGGTGATGCAAACACAATCTCCCGAAACGGACTGACGATTGTATTCCACCTGCCAACCCATTTTTTCCGCGAGCGCAACCATATATCGGGAAGCTTTATCCACGCCTTCTTTATAAGAGGTGGGACTCTCAATATCGCAAAATTCTTTCCAGATCAAAAGATACTCATCCGCAAGAGAATCGATGGTATCAAAAACCTTCTGCCACATAGGAATCCTCCAAATTAAATTTACATACTGATTATAGCACAATTCGGAAAGGAAGTCAACAGAATTCTTGCTAAATTTTACAAGAAAACCCTTTTTTACAAGGGAAAAACGGACCAAAAAAATTCTTTGTGAACTTTTTGCAAACCCCCTTGACAATTGAGAAAAAAAGTGTTATAATAACCAAGCAACAAAACGAAATATTCCTCCTTAGCTCAGTTGGTAGAGCCCGCGGCTGTTAACCGCGTTGTCGTAGGTTCGAGTCCTACAGGGGGAGCCAGAAAAAAGACGGTTACGGAAGTAACCGTCTTTTTTCAACGAAATTTGCCCTTGCGGGCAAGTGAAATAGCTCTGCTGTGAAATATTTGCTCCGCAAATGTGAAATATTCGCTGCGCGAATGTGGGCGAATTTCATTTCACATCGAACGAAGTGAGATATTTCACAATGTGCGATAGCACATTATTTCACATTCGGCAGCGCCGAATATTCCACTAAATTCAAGAGTTGCATTTTTGTACTACGAGCGCATATTGGGGCAACAATTTTGCACCCGAACACAAAACTCCTTGATTTTCAAGAGCTTTTCGTGTTTTTAGGGGTAAAAAAACACCCCCTTTTCACCATTGCACCTTTCCTTGAACCTTATGGACTTGAACCTGCAACTTTATCGCACATTTGAGAAATACCCGCTTTTCTGATATAATATAGACAGAAAGAAGGAAAGCGAGGATTTACAGATGAAAAACGGATATACCATGGTTCGCAGGCTTAAACTCACCCCCTTTGAACTACGAGTTGCTATCGAAGCTCTCAACGCAAAGAGACTTAAACAGAAGGCAAACGGGATCGACAACAGAGCAACCTCAAACCTCATACTCCACCTGCTCGATGCTCTTGAAGTACTGCTATGACAGATCTGCGGCGTCTCCTTCAAGTATTTCATGATCCAAAAGTGAGATATAGTTCCTTTTTTCGATCGGATCAATATCCAAAACAATGATTTCGTTATTTCTTTCACGTAAAAGTCCGCCCGGTACATACAGAGTCAGTTGAGGTCCTAAACTGTCGTATCTGCCGAGATTGAATCCATTGATCCAAATGTACCCGTGACCGAATTTCGAAAAGTCCACATACGTATCGATGCCGCTTTTGGCTTCAAAATGCCCTTTGAAGAAGCACGGGCGTACGCTTTTGTTTTTTTCCTTACTCCATTCAAGTTTTGAAAGATCGTTTAGAGGCAGTGTCCGTGTTTCATAGCCGAATAGTTTGGCCTTTGAGGATAGAATTGCATCTTCTAAACCTTTTCGTTCGTCACAGATTTCCTTTCCGAAGTTGACGCGTCCTATATTTTCTACAAGAACATCAATTTTTCTCTTGGATCCGTTTTGAGTAATAGCAGGTAAACCGCCAACAGTTTGAACGCCGTCTGCAATTTTTATTGTTTCTCTATCTCTTGTAAACGTTGCAAGCCATTGGTTGTCAACGTAAAAATTTGCTCTGTCGCGGAACTTGTACGGTTGTAGTGTAACACACTGGTTGTCAAAGGCATCCAAAACGGTTGAATATAAAATAAGACCGTAATTTTGTCCGTATTCCTCCATTGTTTTAGGAATTAGAGAAAAATCTTTTTTCTCTGTCAGAGCGTCAAGATTTTCAAACAGGTCTGCTGTTTCGGAAAACACGACGGAAACAGATTGCTTTTCGGGAATGTAATAAACGTGGGGCCTTTTCTCTTTTTTTAGATATTCGTCGAGAACGTCTCTGCACAGAAAGTATTTTTTTGTGGGTTGTCCGTTTTCACTGATGAGAGCATCAACGTCGTATGATGTGGTATGTGGGATATAACGGGAAGGTGTGCCGGGTCTTGGTGAATATGATTTTCCAATATTGGCACCGCCCATAAATCCAAAATTTGTCCCTCCGGCAAACATATAAAAGCACACATTAGCATTTGCTTCAAGAGCTTCCTTAAAAGCAATGGCTGCTTCTTCGGGAGCTCGATGATAGAAGGGCTCTCCCCAATGCATTGAGCGTCCACTCCAGAATTCCCCGATAAAAAAGGGCATATTATCTCCGTTTTTTTGCGCCATTTTTTTTGCGTGAGGCGTGGTGTTAGGGCGCGCACGATAGTTTACTCCGAAAAACATACCGTCATCCGCTCTGCCAAAGGTGAGCATTTGCTCGCTATCACCGTCCGTTGTATAAAGCGGAACGTTGACTCCTCCTTCGGTTAACATATCCGCAAGAGCACGAAGGTATTGATGATCGTTGCCGTATGAGCCGTACTCATTCTCAACAGCAACTGCTATGATCGGACCGCCGTTGGTTGACAAATACGGCAGAAATATGGGTATCAGATGATTATAGTAACGTTTGACTGCCGCGAGATATTCTGGGTCGGAGGATCTCAGAACCATCTCGCGGTATTTTAGGAGCCATGCCGGCAGACCGCCGAGATCCCACTCTGAGCAAATGTAAGGCGAAGGGCGCAGAAGAACCTTGAGTCCTTTATTGTGGCATAGGGCCAGAAATTTTTCAAGGTCAAGCATACCTGAAAAGTCGAATTTTCCCGGCGCGTATTCATGCGCATTCCACGGAACGTAGGTTTGAACGGTATTCAGTCCAAAATCAAGCGCCATATCAAGCGTATGCTCCCAGCGATTTTGGGGGATACGAAAATAATGGATATCTCCCGCAATGATGCGAAAAGGTGTCTTGTCCAGATAAAAGTTGTTTTTATCAAAAGTCAGTATGCTCACGGTGCTTCTCCTTTTTGTTTTTTTGCTTTGAAAATATTACGATATCAATTATAACAAAAACTCTCAAAAATAACCATAGCAAAAAAAAAGAAAAAACATGGACAAAAACGTTTTTTTGTGTTAAAATAAACGCGAGGTGAGCGATTTGTATTCATTTTTCTATAAAAAAGTAGACAGCACTGAAGCTGTCAGTAATAATTATATCAGCGTAAACAATTTCGGATATTATGAAGACATTACAGACATAAAAACATACCGCGAGAGTGGGCGAGTGGATTATCAACTTATATATGTAAAGCGTGGACGGCTTATTGTTGGAAAAAATGGAAATGAGCACATTTTGTCAGAGGGAAGGATCTGCCTTTTTCGCCCCGGGGAAGCACAAATATATAGAGGCAACGGCGATGCGACAACATATTTTTGGATTCATTTTTCGGGGTGTGAGGCAGAACGAATGTTATCTTTTTTTAAAGAAAGATCTTACTGTGTGGGCGTGTTCCCCGAATTTGAGTATTATTGTCGCGGCTCTTCTCATGAAGCAATTACCAACCGAGAGTTTACCGAGCTTCTGTATGAGGGCAGATTGATTGCATTATTTGCGAGGATAGCAGAGAAAATAAATAGTAGCGAAAAGAAGGATGATGATGTGTCAAAAATTCGCCCGGCTATTATTGCTATGCATGCAGATAATCAAAATCGACACACCAATGAAGAACTCTGCCAGCTTTGCGGGTTGAGTAAAGATTATTTTTTGAAACTTTTCAAGAATTCAATGGGAATTACACCTCAACAGTATTATATTGCTCTTGCTGTTGATAAAGGGCGCTATCTTTTGACGAATACCTCTTATAGCATAAGTGAAATTTCGCTTCTTTGCGGGATAGTGGACAGCTTTTATTTTAGTCGAATATTCAAGAAGCACACGGGATTATCACCGCGGGATTATCGCAACACCGGAGGTTGTAATTTTGTCCTATAACCACAATAAAGATATCAAACTGAGTTGTAATAAATACATATGGTTTTTGATATTGTGTCCAACAGTTATTTTTGCTGTTTTGGGATTTTTGCTTGGTTGATGCAAAGGTTCGAAATTGTTGGGTCAACTCAGAAAAAAGCACTTCGGAAGAAGTGCTTTTTTCAATGAAATTCGCTTTCGGCGAGTGAAATATGGCTTCGCCATATGAAATAGCTTCGCTGTGAAATATTTGCTTTGCAAATGTGAAGGGGCGAATTTCATATCACATCAACCGAAGGGAAATATTTCATGATTTCCGTAGGAAATTATTTCACATTCGGCACAAGTATAATATTTCACTATATACAGACGTCAAATAAAATTTTGAATGAATAGATCGTTGACAAAACGAAAAATGTCTGTTATAATATAAAATGTAAGCATCATATTAACGCCTTCGATCATCACGACAGAAAGTGAGACAACCATGAATCCCTGGACTCTTCAAGATTGGAAAAAGCATCTCCCCTCTTCTCGGCATCGCCGTTTCGGCTTGCGGCTTCGCTTTGATAAAGGAGTTTCTCAGGAAGTAAAAACTGCCTGCATACGATTCGCTACATGGCTGCGTAGTCAATACACCTTCCCGTTGAGAGTTCCCGTTTATGTAAAAAAACAGGATCGGATCAAAGCGAAAGACGGAGACCTTGTTGTGGGGACCTTTTTTGAGCCTCTTCAACATACCATTGAACCGTATATCCGAATTGCAACAGGGGATTACGAAGAACTGAAGGAAGAAATCGGAAGAGATCAAGCACTTGCATCAATTCTGACTGTGATTGCGCATGAATTGACCCATTATTTCCAATGGATTAATGGGATTCAAAAAACAGAACGAGACTCAGAATGTCAGGCTCGCCGCTGTGCAAAAAAACTACTGAAAAAATATGCAGAGACAAGAGAACATCCATAACACAAAAAAGCTTTTGCAAGACATATGGAACAATACTCCGATAAGGCAGTCGGAGTATTCGTTTTATAGACAATAACGCAAAACCACGTGACACAAAAAAGTTTCATTTTCAGGTGTTGCCAAACAAAAAAAAATGTGATATAATAAGAAAGCGGGAAACCGTATATCATTTTTGTGAGGTCAGAATATGGACGGCAGTTGCGAGCGAAGTATGGACTATGGTTTCATATTTGTTCAGAACCGGGCGGATGCAATGCTGTCTCTGTTCTGATCGCCTCATTGCGAAAAAATTGAAACCGTTGTCCATCTCCAAAGCAACCGAAAACGTAACGGAAAGGCTTTTGCAGAGGCCAACGGTATTTTTATGCCGTTTTTCTGCAAAAACGTTTCCTTTACGGGTATTCTATATTGTAAAGGAGAAGAACAATGAATGCAGAAACAAATGCTTTGACCCTGCATCCCGATTACAAAACCGAGATTGCAGACATCGTCAAGAGCAACCTTGCCCCCAAGCTGCTGCGGGAACGCCTTTTGGATTACCATGAGAACGATATTGCGGCGGCGTTGACCGTTCTGCACAAGGAAGAACGAAGCAAGCTCTACAAAATCCTGGATATCGAGACCTTAGCAAATGTCCTGGAATATGCCGATGACCTCTATCTGTATCTGGAAGAGCTTTCCATGCGCAAGCGGGTAGAAATACTATCCCGTTTAGAGGTTTCCACGGTTGTTGCTTACCTGAAAGGGTTGGAAAAGTGGGAACGGAATACCGTCATGGAGCTGATGCCCGAGGAACCGAAACGGGAAATCACCCTGCTGGATTCCTTCGATGAAGACGAAATCGGCAGTAAGATGACCACGAATTATATTTCGGTCAAAAGCGGATGCACAGTTCCCGAAGCCATGACCTCTCTCTTGGAGCAGGCGGCAGAGAATGACAATGTGTCCACCATCTATGTGGTAGACGAGGACGAAACCTTTGTGGGAGCCATTGATCTGAAGGATTTGATCATTGCCCGATCAAACCATGAGTTGGATTCCATTATCATGACTTCCTACCCCTATGTATACGCAACGGAGCCCATCGACGAATGTATGGACACCCTGCGGGAATATTCGGAGGACTCCATTCCCGTTCTCGACGCGGAAAACAAACTGCGGGGCGTATTGACGGCACAGGATTTTGCCCAACTGGTCGAAGACGAGATCGGCGAAGACTACGCAAAGCTGGGCGGCTTGTCGGCCGAAGAAGATCTTCAAGAGCCTACCATCAAAAGCATCGGCAAACGTCTCCCCTGGCTTGTGATACTCTTCGGGCTGGGACTTTTGGTCTCCAGTGTGGTGGGAATGTTTGAAAGCGTGGTTGCGGATCTGACGTTGATCGTATCCTTCCAATCCCTGATTTTGGGCATGGCAGGTAATGTTGGTACCCAATCTCTGGCGGTCACCATCCGTCTTCTGATGGATGAGAATCTGACGGGAAAACAAAAGTTTCAGTTGATTCTGAAGGAAGCGCGGATCGGTTTCTTCAACGGAAGCATCTTAGGCATTATTTCCTTCGCTCTGATCGGCCTCTATCTCTTCCTTCTGAAGGGTGAAGCGGCATCCCTCGCCTTTGCCGTTTCCCTCTGCACAGGAATCGCACTGACCATTTCCATGATGCTCTCCAGCATTTCGGGAACGGCAATCCCCATTCTTTTGAAAAAATGCAACATCGACCCTGCCGTAGCATCCGGTCCTTTTATCACAACCATCAACGACCTTGTGGCCGTTGTGACCTACTACGGCCTGGCCTGGCTGCTGTTGATCAATCTGATATAAACCAAGAAGGGCTCCCCCATGTTAATTGATTTCCATACCCACTGCTTCCCGGACAAAATCGCACAAAAGGCCATCGATAAGTTATCCTATGTTTCGGGCGGGCTGACCCCCTATACCGACGGCACAGTGGCAGGACTAAAGAAAAACATGGCTCGTGACGGCGTGGATTGCGCCGTAGTGCTGAACATCGCAACCAATGAAAAGCAGCAGCACAGCGTCAATGATTTCGCCGCATCGGTCAACGGAACCGACGGAATCATTGCCTTCGGTTCGGTCTTCCCGGGAGCCGCGGACATGCTGGAAGAAGTGGAACGAATCAAGGACCTGGGATTAAAAGGCATCAAGCTTCATCCCGATTATCAGGGATTTCACGTAGATGATCCGAAATGGAAGCCTCTCTACCGAAAAATCTCTCAAATGGGACTGATAACCGTTTTTCATGCGGGATGGGACATCGGATTTCCCCCGCCCTACGGGGCCACGCCCGAAAAAATGGAGCAAGCACTGAAGTGGTTTGATACTCCCGTGGTGGCGGCCCATTGGGGCGGCTGCGGGTGCGGAGAAGACGTACTGAAGCATTTGTGCGGAAAAGAGCTTTGGTTTGACACCTCCTTTGGCTACGGACAGATGCCGAAATATTATGCGGAAAAGATTCTGGAAGCCCACGGAGCGGACAAGATGCTTTTCGGAACGGATACACCCTGGCACACAGCGGAAATGGAGTTGCGGTTGTTGAACACCTTGGGATTAAGCGACAACGAGCGAGAAGCTATTTACCACAAAAATGCCGAAAAACTCTTGGGGCAGGCGTAAAGAATAACTTTTTTTGACATTGAAATCAAATATATTGCATTTCTTTACGGTCTGTGCTATAATAATTAATAGAATACGATGTCTTCAGGGCAGGGTGAAATTCCCGATTGGCGGTAAAGTCCGCGAGCGTAACGCATGATTTGGTGTAATTCCAAAACCAACAGTACAGTCTGGACAGAAGAAGACCGACGGATCGATTCCGTCTTCCCTTTTGTTTTCCCGTGCCCGAAGATTGATTCGGGCACTTTTTCTTAGGGAGGATTCTAATTATGAACAAACGGGTTAAAATGATCACGACAGGCGCTATGCTGGCGGCAATATGCTATGTTATTGTGGCCATCAGCAGTCAAATGCCTCCCATCGTGCTTTTTTTGAAATATGATCCCAAAGACGTTTTTATTGCACTGGGCGGATTGATTTGGGGGCCGATCATGTCGGTCATGGTGTCGGTTGTGGTATCCGTGCTGGAGATGTTCACTATCAGTGACACGGGATGGATCGGGTGCATTATGAACATTCTTTCCACCTGCTCCTTTGCGGTGACCGCATCGGTAATTTACCGCAAGAAAAAGAATCTCACAGGAGCTATTCTCGGACTTTTGGCGGGGAGCGTGCTGATGATCGGCGTAATGCTTCTGTGGAATTATCTGATCACCCCGTTATACATGCAAAACGTAACACGGGAACAGATCGCAGGCATGCTTTTGCCCATGTTCCTGCCCTTCAATGCCTTGAAAGCGGGCTTGAACACGGGATTCACCTTCCTGCTTTATAAACCGGTTACCGCAGCATTGCGCAAATCCCACCTTCTGGACACCAAGCCGAGCAAAAATGCCCCCAAGAAGAAGCCTGTGGTTCTTTGGTTGGCGGCAGGACTTTTGATACTTACCTGTATTCTCCTGATTTTGGTATGGAAAGGTATCCTATAACTCAAAACGAAAGGATTACAAACAATGATATTCGGAACTCTTGTCGAAAAGCTTTATCGCCAACGAGTTTATCAGCGGCAGGATATAAGTCCTCTGACCTTTTACTTCTCCCCTTCGGACTTTGAAGGACTGCATTGGGAAGAATTCTCCTTTTTGGGACATAAGGGGCAAAAATTGAACGGCTGCTTTTACTCCTATGACAATCCCGATCCAAATCGGTTGATCGTCTTCGATCACGGTATGGGCAGTGGGCATCGAGCCTATATGCGGGAAATCGAAATATTGGCAAAGCGAGGATATTTGGTATTTTCCTACGATCATACGGGGACAGCAACCTCCGAAGGGGAAAACATCAACGGCTTTGCCCAGTCGCTGAACGATCTGGATCACTGCCTAAAGGTACTCAAAGAAACAGATCGATGCAAGGATCGCAAAATTGCGGTTATGGGACACAGTTGGGGCGGATTTTCCACCATGAACATCGGCGCGATTCATCACGATATTACCCATCTTGTGGCGCTTTCGGGTTTTATTTCCGTAACGCAGATTGTTAACCAATCCTTTACGGGAATTCTTCGTCCCTACCGTAAAATGATCTACGGCATTGAAGAGAAGGCAAATCCTGACTACGTGGCATACAACGGCGAAAACTCTCTGAAAAACACCGCCGCAAAGGTTTTGCTGATTCATTCCGAGGATGACCCCGTAGTGAAAGCATCCTACCATTTTGATCTTCTGAAGAAATCCCTGCAGGATCAGGAAAACATCACGTTCTTGACACTGCAAGGCAAGAAGCACAGTCCAAACTATACTTTGGATGCGGTAAAATACAAGGATGAATATTTTGCAGACCTGAGCGAAAAGATCAAAAACAATGCCCTGACCGAAGCCAACGCAGAGGAATACAAGGCAACCTTCGATTGGTGGCGCATGACCGCCCAGGACAAAGAAGTGTGGGACAAAATCTTTGCCCACCTGGAGGGATAACGGTCATGAGGAATCTCTTTCAAAAGTACAAGGAAGCCATATTGTACCTGGTGTTCGGCGTGGCAACCACAGCGGTAAACATTGTCCTGTACTTTATCGCCACCGCCCTGCTCGCCCTCTCTCCAACGGTTGGAAACGTGATTGCATGGCTTGGCTCGGTTCTGTTCGCATTCGTCACAAACAAGCTTTTCGTTTTTGAGAGCAAATCCTTGGCGCCAACAGTCCTTCTGAAAGAAGGAAGCACCTTCTTTGCATCCCGTCTTGTCTCCGGCGTGCTGGACATCGGTCTTTTCGAATTGCTGATGTGGGCAGGTCTGAACGGAACCATGTTCGGCTCGGAAGGTTTTTTTGCGAAAATTCTGGTCAACGTCGTTGTTATTATTGTCAACTATGTGTTGAGTAAGCTGATCGTATTTCGAAAAAAGAAGGATTAAAATATGGATTGGAAAAAACTGACCCACAGTAAATGCCCCGGATGTAAAAAATACGGACTTCCCGCCCTCCGCACAGGCCACAAATATTCCAGCATAATTTTGACCTGCTCGGAATGTGGGAGGCATTATGAGACCAATGTGGGGATCAATATAATTGCCTTTTTCGGGTCTATGATTTTAATGGCTCTGTGTATTTTTCGATGGATCGACCCTTTACAAGGAAGCATCCCCGACTGGTTATTGGAAGCGCTTCGCTGGGGTTGCGGGATTTTATGGATCTTTTTTCTATTCCTCTATGACCGCTTTGCGCCGTTGAAAGAAGTCTTTGAAGAATAAACTGCCCTTTGTCAATCGTCGGAGTAAAAGCTCCTAAGGAATGCAACAAACGGTGTTTAGCATTTAGTATAACGAAAAAGCCCTGATGATTCTTTCTTCTTTTTATTTTAGGAGGTCGAAAGAGAATGCAGAAACGAAACTACCGGTGCAACGATTAATGCACAAGATTCAATAAAAAATCGCAGAAGAATTATTCTTCTGCGATTTTTTTATTCTTATACAGTTTCTTTGAGATAAGTAATAAGGTCATCCAGCGATCCGTGAGGCCAACGGCTGATATCCTCGTTGGTTTTGTTAATCAAATCCCGCGTGACAAGGAAGGTTCTCATGCCAAGGGCTTCGGTCACCATATCATCCCCCACATCGTTACCAACCATCAGGACCTCATCAGAGGAGAGATTCAAGTGATCCAAAATCGCTTGGTAATACTTAAGATTGGGTTTGCAGTAGGAAGAGTTTTCATATACGGTGTAATAGGCAAAATCGTTTACGTCCAGCCCCGCCCAACGGGTACGGCTGACGGTTGCGATGGTGGGAAAAATCGGATTTGTGGCAAGCACGGGAATCAATCCAAGATCTTTGACCAAGCAAACCACCTCTGCAGCCTTGGGATCAAAACCGCAGTCCTCCCGCACACCCTGAAATTCATTGGCGTAGAAATCTTCAAGGGTTCCGTGGTGCTCCAGAACCTGTTCTCCGCAGACCGTGGGAAAAACCTTCCAAAACCGTTCTTCGTTGGTGCAGGTTCCGTCATTTCTGACCATGGCCTCGGTTCCCGTCCAAATGCCTTTCACAAGCACCTGAGGATCAAATCCGTAGGGTGCCATTTTTTTCGCCAGGCGGGAAAAATAAGATTTTACAAATACATCCTGATCCATGGGAAGAAGAGTTCCGTCCAGATCAAAAAACACGGCTTTGAGCGACATAAAAAAACCTTTCGAGTAAATTGAATAAAAAATAAAAATACGGAAGATAATGAAAACAAACCGTTGTCGGATACATATTAAAAAAAGGCGGTTATCTTATGAAAAAAGCAATTCTTATTCCGACAACGATTCTCATCTGTTTGCTGACAGTATTCCTCTTGGGAGAGCTCTCGGCAGCCACAGAGACGGCAGAAGCCATGAATGGGGTGATTCGTCTTCACGTTCGGGCCGCAGATGACAGCGAAGAAGAGCAGGCGTTGAAGTTGAAGGTACGGGATCGGATTCTTGCCCGCACGGGAGAACTGCTGAAAGGCTGCGAAGCCCCCACTCAGGCAAAAGAAATCCTGAAAAACAATCTGGATCTCCTGGAAAAAGAGGGGCAAAAGGTCGTATCCGAAGAAGGAAGCGCCCACACGGTGACGGTTGAATTGAAACAGGAGCACTTTGACTATCGGGAATATGACGGTTTTTTCCTGCCCGAGGGAGAATACGAATCGTTGATCGTCAAGATCGGTGCGGGAGAAGGGAAAAACTGGTGGTGCGTCGTCTTCCCCGCCGCCTGCTATGTGGGGGCGGCGGAAGCCATCGAAACCGATGAACAGTGCATGCCGAAATGCTTTCGGTTGGCAAAAAGCAGAGAAACCAATATCGAAGTCAAATGGGGCCTCTGGGAATGGATCAAAGGACTCTTTGATTAATAATCGTAGGAATATTCCCCCGGCTTGGAATTGGAAACCTCCACAAGAATTTCATAAAAATGAGAAGCAGCCTCAAAGCAGGCAATGACATCGGGAACAAAGTCCCGTCCCTGCAGGGTGTCAAGATCGGTTCTGCGCTTGGTCCAGAAGAAATCCTTGAACCAAAACCACTCTTCCAAGCCCTTGGGGGCCCCCTCCTTGGGCTTTTTGTAGCACCGCCCCGATGCCACCAATCCTGCAGCCTCGCACTTGCGGACGGCGGCACGAAAATCATTGGGACAATCGGAAATATAATCCCGAAGCTTGCGCATAAAGGCCGGACTTGTGTCCATAAAAGCGAGTCCGTAATGGAAATGATCGGGGTAAACCTCAAAAAAGAGAAGGGGCAGATCCCAACGGTCCTCGGCAGGCTTAAAGGAAATCCAGACATTGTTCCGATAGAGGGATTTGTCATGGGTGAAACGGGTATCCCGACGGGCACGGGAGACACAACGGCGGGGCTCCACGATAATGCGATCGTCAATCTTTCGCGCGGTCTCCCCCAGCTCGGCAACCAATTCCGAAAAGGGATCTTTGACCAATTTTTTGTATTCTGCTTTGTGAGAATCATACCAAGCCTTACTGTTACGCTCACGCAGCTCCACCATAAAGGCCTGCATTCCCGCGGGAATTCCTTCAAACATGTTATCTCCTCCGACGGATGTATTGAAACTATTATATCACATTTTTCAGAAAAAGTCAAGAAAAACGGCACGAGTGTGCCGTTTTTTCAACCTAATCCTCCAAAATCCCGTTCACTGCAGGCAAACCGTAGGACTTGAGAATCGACACGGAACGCTCCACATCTTCAAAGGTCGTTACCGTGTCCGGCATCGTGTTTTTCATTCCCAACGCCAAATACCGGGAGGCTGCAAAAGGATGATATTGCAACACTTTGATTTTGGAAATGCCCTTCAGCCCACGCAAAAAGGCTCCGATCTTTTCACATTCGCCGTCATTATACCCGATCACGAGGGGATAGCGGATCTCCACGTCACACCCCTGTTCCGAAAGAAACCGTAAGTTTTCCAGAATCAGGCCATTTTCCTTCCCCGTACAATACCGATGTACCGCAGGATCAATGGCTTTGATATCATACAAAAACCGATCGGTATAAGGAATGATGCGTTCCAACACACCCCGTTTCACGTAACCGCAGGTATCCACAAACACGCTGATCCCACGCTTTTTCAAAAGACGGGCAAGCTCCACGGCAAAATTTCCCTGCAAGAGGCACTCTCCCCCCGAAAGAGTTACTCCGCCGCCACTGTTACGAAAATAATCCTCATCCCTCGACAATTCTTCCGCCAGCGATTCCGCATCCCATTCCCGCCCATAATACACCTGTGCACAGACGGGACAGGCGTCGGCACTTTGCTCGTTACGATTGCCGTTGCAAAGACCGCACCCGATGCATTTGTCGGAAAAGAACGCAGTTTGCGGTACAAGGAAAAGACTTTCCGGGTTATGACACCACAGACAACGCAAAGGACACCCTTTAAAAAACACCGTCGTACGGCACCCGTCCCCATCGTGAATCTCCATCCGCTTAATGCCCGAAATCAAACCTTTCATACGGTTATCCTTTCATAGAACGGGCTATAAACTCGTCCTTTTCTTGATCACTTAAGGTTGCAAACAGAACATTCCATCCACAAAGACGGACCTGAAGATTGGGATAAGCAGAAGGATCTTTTCGAGCCGCTTTCAACACTTCCGTATCCAGAACGTTGTAATGCACGGCAAAGCCGCCCTTTTCAAAATAGGTTTTTAAGGTAGCATACATAGTCTTCAGGCCGTTTTCACCTTTGACGGAAGAAGCATGAAGATCAAGATCTGCAATAGTTCCGTTGGGCGTTTTGGAAGCATCAATTGCGCAAACCGAAGAAAGGTGAGCCGTTGCGCCCTCCCGATCTGAACCGAAGGTGGCCCCCGAATTCTGAGAAAGGGGCTCTCCGCACCGACGCCCATCGGCAGAAGCGGCCGTTTTTGCCCCAAATTCCCATCGCCAGTTGATGGAAAACAGACCAAGTCGCCAGATTCCGCCTTTTGCATTGGGCACACCACCTACGGCTTCGTACAGGGCATCTGCAATCCTTCCCGCAAAAACATCCACAGACGGATCTCCGTTCCCGTATTTGGGAAAACGGTTGCGAATCAAAAGGCGAAAAGATTCTCTTCCCTCCCAATCGGATCTCAAAACATCAATCAACTCGGTCAGTGTCATAGTATGATCCTCATAGACCAGTTTTCGGATTGCGACAAGGGAATCCACCGCCGTAGCAAGACCGAAGGCGTTTAGGGAGGAATTATTGTATTTTGCGGCAAAATCAGCATAAACATCCCCGCACTTACGCAGAGCGTGAATGTTTGCGGAGGTGTAAATAGGAGATGCGTGGACCTGCTTATAGTGGGCTTCCATAAGATCCGTAGTCTTCATCCCTCGGCGGCAAAGCTCTTGCAGGACCGAAACGAATCGGTCGTAAAGATCCGAAAAGCTCTTAAATTCTGTTCTTTCAAAAGGAAGGATCTGCTTTCCCGTCCGAAGGTCCGCACCGCCGTTCAAGGCCAGTTCCAGGGCTTTGGGTATATTGACTCGCGCACTGCAGGAGCATGGAACCTCCTGGTCCGCACAACATTCATAACACCCCACCACGTGATACTTTGCCGCATCCAAAGGATCTGCTCCCTGACGGATGAGGGATTCGATCACTTTTTCATCGGAAAGAAAGACAATACTATTCTTTCCTTCCCGAACCGAATCAAGTGCGTTGCACACAAACTCTTTGGGAGTATTTTTTGAACAGAGCAGATGTAATTTTATATTTTTGGTACTGAGTTTTGTATAACAGTCCAAAAGAAAATAGGACAGTTCATTTATCAAATCTTTTCCTTCCGCATCGGTGCCGCCCAGTGCAAAAGGAAGGTTTGCGTCTGCCTTAATCTGATCCAGTTCCGTCAAAAAGTCGCAGAACAAATCCTCCTGTTCTCTACCGACGTAATAAGGAAACAGGGTTCCATCCAAGCGCCCAAGGGTGCGCAAGGGCGATCCTTCAAACATTTGCTGGAGAGTATAATAGATAAAAACCGTTTGCATTGCCTCGAACATCGTCCGGGGAGAGCCGCTTATCAAATGCAAAATCCCGTCTGCCATTTCGGTTTTTCCGCAAGAACGGGCACACTCTGCGGCGCGACGCAGAAAGCGAAACACAGCCTGATAAACGGAGAGAAGATTTTCGTAAAACTCCTGCTTGCGGGGATCTTGCCGCGTTTCTTCGGAAAACTCTTCCACCCGTTTGTACAACCCATAGATGCCAAAGGTGAGAAGTTGATCCCAGCAGGTTGAAGTATGGCCGAAATCGTGATTCCCCGTATATGCACCGCATCGGATTCCATCCAACAAGCCGTGATCTGCCCAAAGGCCTTTGAACGGTGCCTCACGCAGACGGTAAATTTCCCGTTGCACTCCGCCGCAGTTCACCTGCACGAAAAAGCGGTTTTCGGACGGAACGGCAATTTCGCAGTGATCCAAAAGAAACGCAACGTTTTCACAGTCGGCGCGGTATGCGTCTTCCGTTTCCACGCAGTCTTTTAAAGCTTCAAGCAATTGTTCATAATTCAGAGTCATCAGATCCTCTCCCTTCGGAATTCAGTATAACACAGAAATCAGTCTTTGTAAAGAAGCAAAAGGGAAATTTTTATACTTTTCGAAACAGAAAACACAAAATCTATTGACATTTTAACAGGTCTGTGTTATACTGAAAGTATCAAGATCTCAAGGAAGAGCGCCATGAATAAAATCGACATTTCCACGAGTCCTCTGTATATCAAAAACGTGCAACGGGTCATTCCCGGAGAGTTGCACAACAAAAGAGTAATCCATGTCTGCGGCAGACACTGCGACGGCCTTGTTTTCATCCTGGAAGGAAGCTGTCATTATCGGTTTGACGACGGAATCGAATTTACGGTCAAGACCGGAGACATTCTGTATCTACCGCACCGCTCCGTATACACAATGTCCGTACAAAGCAACGTGTACCGTCATATCTTTTGCGATTTTGTGTTTGAAGGAGACACTCCGCGAAAAGGGATTTTTTATACTCCTCAAAACTGTTCCGACGCGGAAAATCGTTTTCACAAGCTCTTAAGCACCTACAAAAACCTTTCAAACAGAACTTTTCCGGACCTGCTTTGCACATTATACGAAATCTACAGAATCATTCTGCAAACCCAAAATAAGGTGTATCGAGAAAAGGATCTGAAGGAAAAACTGGAAGAAGCAAAGTCCTTTTTGGAAAGAAACTATGCGGATCCGAATCTGTCTGTGGAAGCCTTGGCAGTGCAGGCGAATATGAGCGCGGTTTATTTTCGAAGACTCTTTAAAGAACAGTACGGGATCCCACCGTCCCGCTATCTGACATCGGTGCGGCTGAAAAACTCAAAAGAACTGATGAAGTATCCTTTTCTTTCTTTGGAAGACTGTGCGCTGCAAAGCGGATTCTCCTCCCTTCCGTATTTTTGCCGCGTTTTCAAAGAAGCAACAAACGTCACTCCTGCAAAATTCCGCAACCAAAAATTAAAATAGAGGCTGAACGATACATTTTCATTCAGCCTCTATTATGTTAAATTACAATTGGATCGGAAAATCGCCATACCCCATACAACAGGAAATCCCCTTCAGGGAGAATCGCTGCATCTCAGCAGTAGCTACAAGAATGCACAGACAAGTATGATACATGTCGTTAATCTCATAGGTATATCCCAAAACCTTATGCTTGGATTCCTTTTCGATGACCAGATTTGCCGCTTTCAGCGCATCCAGGGAGGTGCGCAACACCCCATCCTCAAGCCCTGATTTTTCCTTCAGTTCTCCAAAACTGATATCGCTCATTGACACAATGGCCATGCAGACAAGAAGATTATTTTCTTCGGACAAAACACGGAACAGAGGACGGGCAAACTCAAGCGTCTCTCGGTTAATGCTTTCGAAAAAAGCCCTTGTGAGAATCGCTCCGTACCCTTTCCCCGACAAAAGAGACACTCCGTTCTCGTTTGACAGATGCAGAGGTTCATCGTAAAGAGGAATATCCCGATTTTTCAAATTCCATCGGCTTAGCCCATGGTGTGCGTAACCAAACACGGTCAAAGCATCATCGTAAGATTCCTTGCTCATTTGCGGGTGTTCTGCAACCTTGTCGAAAATCTTATTGTAGATGTCGTTGTAGGTGTAGTCACATCCGTAAAAGAGGTAATCAATACTAACGCAAAAAAATTCGGCAATCAGCGGAAGTGTCTGAGTGTCCGGCTGAGAGATCCCGGTTTCCCACTTGGAAACCGCCTGTGGGGAGATATTGAGGGCGGTGGCCAACTGCTCTTGAGTGATTCCCTTCTTTTTTCGCAGATCCGTTATATGCTTGGAAATATCAATATTTTTCATAAAACCGACTCCTTTTTATTCCGACGACCGCGCGCCTCGTCTATAGTCCCATTATACCACAGATTCAACCCTTTGTAAAGAACTTATTCGGATGGAAACTCAACTGACAGTTGTGTTCTTTTTTAAAAAAAAGAAACTCAGTTGTTTTTTCAAAGAATCGACGCACCCGTAGGAAAACAGGTGCGTTTTTTCATGCAATATTCAGTTAATACGAACCTTGCCGACAATTTTCTTGACCGCTCCGCATCCATCCACGGCAATTCCCGAGGCGTGGGCTTCTCCGGGGAACAAGATCACAAAATCCCCCTCGCGCAACACAAAGGACGCTTCATCGCCGTCCTGAGGCCCAAAGGCGGCTTCTGTCTCGGGGCAATAGGGGCGGGTGATACAGGTGAGGCGGTCGACAGACTTTACCAGGACAACCTCCTGCCCTTCCACAAGGTAGAAAATATCCATATACTTCTCATGGACTTCCAGCTGACGAACATTGCGCGGTGCCGTTTCATAGGCTTGCAGATTCAGAAAGACCTGCTCGCCATCCACTGTGATCTTCCCAAGGGGAAAATTCTCTTTGGAGTAGTTTTTCATAGCGTTGGCAGCAGCCTCAACCCCCTCAGCCGCAGAAAAGTAACGGGAAATGTGTTCAAAAGAATCGAAAATCACTGCTTATTCCTCCACAAAAATTACGGTGGGATTTGACTCTGCAAAGACCCTTTGCAAGGTTTGTTCCACAGACCCGTCAAAGGGCATATTCGGAGGCTCAACCTCGGAATTGGCCCCATACTGTCCCAAAGAACGGTTTAAGGTCTGAACATAAGTATTGTCGGAAAGGGCAGGCAGGCTCTCCTGCTCCTTTGCCACCAAATGAAGCATCCGATAGGCGGCCCGATCAAAGATATTATCGTGAATCGTAAAGGTGCGGGCGGTGTTTTCATAACTCCAGCCCTTGATATGGGCGGGGGTGTCGGTATTATGTCGTTGCTGCCCCCATCCGTATCCGGAAAAACGAAGAATATTTCCGCTGATTTCGCAATCGGAAATACAACTGTCACGGTCTCCCCCGTTCTTTTCCAGGAAATACTCAATGGAATAGACACAATACTCTACAAGATTATTAACATAACGGATGTTATTCAACAAATAGATCTTTCCGTTTGTGGTAACCTGATGGGTAATCGCCGCATCATAAACCTGATAAATATAGCAGTTCTCCACCGTATAGCCGTCGCATCCGCCGTAGACCTCCACGCCGTTGCCGTAGCGAGTAACCGTACCCCGTCCCCCTTGGGGATAATTGGGATCGGTGCCGAGATAATGCTGAATGGAGCCGCCCACCCAGCCAATCTCGCAATCCGACACATGCAGCCCCTTCACGCAGGAGCCGCCCGCACCGATTGCGTGGGCACCCGCATACTTGATACAAAGGTTGTTAATCGTAACATGGTCGTTCTGTCTTACCTGGAAGAGATTTCGGCGAGGCAAGGCCTCCACAGAGGAGAAAACATCCCCCGGATTACCCCGATCGCAACGGAGATAAAGAGAACCGAAACTATGATCATCAATCTGAGGAACCGGGAAATCCTGTCCCTTGGAAGGATTGGTATTCATCCGTTCCTCATAAAAGCAGACGATATCCAGATCCCGGGTCATCTCCCTCGCAGGATCAAACAGACGGGATTCATCCTCTCTGCAGACAAAGCGACCGTTGATATAGGAAGGAATCAACTTTCGGCTGTGAAATTCGCCCTCGTTAAAGACTAAGGTGCCGCAATCAAGAATGGGCTCTTTCCATTTCCAAATATGGTGGGGCTCGTCCCAAAGTTCCCAAAGCGAAGGTTTGGCAAGAGACTTGTCCCAACCATAGAACTTCGGTTTCTCCCCTTCTCCGTAGGCGGCATAGGTGACCCCGGAACGGGTAGCCACAAAACCACGAAAAACATCTCCTCGACGGAAGAAAACGCCGTCTCCGGGATGAAGTTCGGCCGAAGAAACACGGGCAAGGGTTTTCCACGGACGCAGAGCAGACAACCCATCAAAGCGATCGTCTCCGTCATTGCTGACAAAATAAGAGGTTCCCGACACTGTGATACGGTCGGGGGCGTTGCGAATCGCATCCTTTCTGGCTTGTGCGCAAAGGTCGATCTTTTCCGGAAGTTCTCCACAGACACCGTTCATAGCAGTTCTCCTTAAACAAGACCGCCCCTCCGAAGAGAGGCGGTTTGACAATTGACAAATTACTTAGACAGACGGGCTTCGAAAGCATCCAGCTGATTCCAGAGTTCCTTGGGCATACGGTTGCCGACAGCGTCGATCTTGTTGTAGAATTCACGCAGACCCTTGGCATCTTCCATCCAAAGATCCTTATCCACGGAAAGCAACCCCTTAACAGTATCAAGGGTGATGTCTTCCAGACCTTCGATGTTAATATCTTCAGCTTTGGGCATATAACCGATGGCGGTTTCTTCCGCATCAACGGCACCGTCGCAACGGGCGAGGATCCACATCAGCACGCGCATATTGTCACCGAATCCGGGCCAAATGAAGTGACCTTCGTCATCGGTACGGAACCAGTTGACGTTGAAGATCTTGGGAGGATTGGGGATCTTGGTGCCCATAGCCAGCCAGTGCGCAAAGTAGTCGCCCATGTTGTAGCCGCAGAAGGGCAGCATTGCCATAGGATCGCGACGAACAACACCGACGGCACCTGCGGCAGCGGCAGTGGTTTCGGAAGCCATAGCGGAACCGACAAATACACCGTGATTCCAATCAAAGGATTGGTAAACCAGGGGAGCGGTCTTGGCGCGACGTCCACCGAAGACGATGGCATCGATGGGAACGCCTGCGGGGTTGTTGAATTCCTTGGAAACGCAGGGGCAGTTCTGAGCCAGCGCGGTGAAGCGGGAGTTGGGATGAGCACCCTTCTCGGTAGATTCCTGACCGTTCCAGGGGTTGCCCTTCCAGTCGATGGCGTTTGCGGGAGGATTCTTATCCAGACCTTCCCACCAAACAGTGTTGGTATCCTTATTCAAAACCACATTGGTGAAGATGGTATCACGCATAGTGGTTTCCAGAGCATTGGGGTTGGACTTCATGTTGGTACCGGGAGCAACACCGAAGAAGCCGTTTTCGGGATTGACAGCCCACAGACGGCCGTCGGGACCGACGCGGAGCCAAGCAATATCGTCACCTACGCACCAAACCTTATAACCCTTTTCACGGTAAAGAGCAGGAGGAATGAGCATCGCCAGGTTGGTCTTACCGCAGGCAGAGGGGAATGCGGCAGAAATATAGCGGACATTGCCCTGAGGATCTTCGATACCGAGGATGAGCATGTGCTCGGCAAGCCAGCCTTCGTTGTGAGCCAGATAAGAAGCAATACGCAGAGCGAAGCACTTCTTACCGAGAAGAACGTTTCCGCCGTAACCGGAATTGACGGACATGATGGTGTTGTCTTCGGGGAAGTGAACGATATAACGGTTCTCTTCGTCGATGTCCTTACGGGCATGCAGCCCTTTGATGAAGTCGGGGGAATCACCGAGAGCATCAATAACTTCCTTGCCGGCGCGGGTCATGATGAGCATGTTCAGAACAACGTAGATGGAGTCGGTCAACTCGATACCGATCTTTGCAAAGGGAGAGCCGACAACGGACATGGAATAGGGGATGACGTACATGGTTCTGCCCTTGTAGGAATCCTTATACAGAGCGTTCAGCTTTGCGTACATTTCCTGAGGATCGCACCAGTTGTTGGTAGCACCGGCGTCTTCCTTCTTGGAAGTGCAGATGAAGGTACGGTTTTCCACACGGGCAACGTCATTGATGGCGGTGCGATGCAGATAGCAGTTGGGCAATTTTTCCTGATCCAGCTTTGTCAGTTCGCCGGTGGAGCAGGCTTCGGCACGGAGGGCTTCGGTCTGTTCCTTGCTGCCGTCGATCCAAACGACGGAGTCGGGGTTGACGAGGGCTTTCACTTCGTCGATCCACTGAAGGACCGCTTTGTTGTTGGTCATGATATCACCTTTCTCTTTCTCTTCGTCGGCACAGGGGCCGCGCAGATCGTATTTTACAATATTCCAATGCATTATAACATATTTTTCCTTGTCTTGCAAGACTTAGAAAGAAAATTTACAAAATATTTCCGATTTTTCACACAAAAAACACATCATCGAGGTATAATAAAGAAAAGACAGGGGCTCAGACTCTTTTTGCGGAGGCACAAGATGCAAAACAAGATTAACGAATTGACCGATAAGTTGAACTACTACGCGAAGAAATATTATGTGGACGACGATCCTGTGGTCAGCGACTACGAATATGATATGCTGCAACGGGAATTGAAGGGGCTCGAAGAACAGTATCCCCAATTCCGCCGTTCCGATTCACCCACTCTGCGTGTGGGCGGTGCGGTGCTGGAGCAATTTGAATCGGTGCGCCATGAGGTTCCTATGGAAAGCCTGCAGGATGCATTCTCCGAGGAGGAAATCCGTGAATTCGACCGTCGTGTCAAGGGACAGTTTCCCGATGCAAAATACGTGGTGGAATTGAAGATCGACGGACTCTCAGTGGCGGCGGAATATATTGACGGAATCTTCGTTCGCGGAGCCACCCGCGGAGATGGACTTACGGGAGAAGATATTACAGAAAACCTGAAAACCGTCCGAGCACTCCCCCTCTCTATCAAAAACGCACCCCATCGCATGATTGTGCGCGGAGAGGTTTATATGCCGAAAAAAACCTTTGCAGACCTCAACACCCGCAGAGAAGAAAGCGGAGAGCCTCTTTTTGCAAATCCCCGCAATGCGGCGGCAGGTTCCCTGCGACAGTTGGACAGTAAAATTGCGGCACAACGGAATCTGAGCATTTTCGTTTTCAATCTTCAGCTGTGCGAGGGTCGGGAATTTTCCTCCCACTACGAAACTTTGGAAGCGCTGAAGGAATACGGATTTCCCGTCAGCCCGAAGCACAGAGTTTTTGACACCATAGACGAGGCTTGGACTGAAATTCAGGCTTTGGGTGAAATGAGGGCAGATCTCCCCTTTGACATTGATGGCGCCGTCATTAAAACCGATGACCTTTCCATGCGGGAGCAGCTCGGAAGCACCTCCAAATTTCCCAAATGGGCCATTGCTTACAAGTATCCTCCGGAGGAAAAGGAAACCATCTTGCGAGAAATCCGAATCAACGTGGGACGGACGGGCGTATTGACCCCCCTGGCACTCTTTGATCCCGTTTTTCTGGCAGGTTCAACCGTTTCCAAAGCAACACTGCACAATAAGGATCTTATTGCGGAAAAGGATATTCGCATCGGTGACACGGTAGTGATCCGCAAGGCGGGAGACATTATCCCAGAGGTGGTTCGTTCTCTCCCCGAAAAGAGACCCGAAGGCACAGTGGAATTCAAAATGCCCCATGTCTGCCCCGTCTGCGGAAGCCCCCTTGTTACAGAAGGCCCCGCCGTTCGGTGCGACAACAGCGAATGTCCTGCTCAATTAACTAAAAACATCATTCATTTTGTCTCCCGTGATGCCATGGATATTGACGGTATGGGGACCTCCATTGTGGAGATTTTTGTGGAGAAAGAACTGATCAAATCGGCAGCGGATTTGTATCATCTGCAAAGAGATGTCATCGCACAGATCGACCGTTTCGGGGAAAAATCGGCGGACAATCTACTGAAATCCGTGGAGGAAAGCCGCCACAGAGGACTGGATCGGCTGATTTATGCGCTGGGCATCCGTCAGGTGGGGCAAAAGGCAGGTAAGATCCTTGCCAAAAAATTCCGTTCCCTGGATACACTGGCGAAGGCCACAGAGGAAGAACTCTGTGTAACAGAGGATGTGGGGCCCGTAACGGCACGGTATATCCGTGAATATTTTGACAATCCTAAGAATCTGGACTATATTGAACATCTCCGCGCAGCGGGATTGAACTTTGAGGATACCGCGGAAGAAGCCGGGACCAAATGCGCAGGAATGACCTTTGTTTTGACCGGTACCCTTCCCACCTACAAACGGGATGAAGCGGCAAAACTGATCGAGGCGGAGGGCGGAAAGGTGGCAGGCTCGGTCTCCAAGAAAACCACTTATGTGGTCGCGGGCGAAGAGGCCGGATCCAAGCTGACCAAGGCACAGGCATTGGGAATCCCCGTTCTTTCCGAGGCGGATTTGCTGGAATTGTTGGGAATTGGCTGATATATCACAAAAGATTCACAGTTTTGAAACCGTTTTTTCGGATAAATGCTCTATAATATTATGTTGGAATAATATTAACTTCACATACGAAAGGAACCTGTTATTATGAAAAAAGTAATCGTCGAAACCTCCGCAAGACACATTCACGTATCTGCTGCCGATCTGGCCGTTCTCTTCGGTGCGGATCACAAGCTCACCAATAAGAAAGACCTCTCTCAGCCCGGCCAGTTTGCCTGCGAAGAGAAGGTTATTGTCCGCGGTCCCAAGGGCGAACTGAAGATGTCCATCCTCGGTCCCGAACGCAAGGACACTCAGGTTGAAGTTTCCTTCACCGATGCCCGCACCCTCGGTCTTACCGCTCCCATCCGCGAATCCGGTGATGTTGCCGGTTCTGCCCCCTGCACCGTAGTGGGTCCCTGCGGCGAAGTGGAACTGAGCGAAGGTGTGATCGTTGCAAAGCGTCACATTCACCTTACCCCCGAGGTTGCTGCCGAATTCGGTGTTCAGGACAAGCAGATCGTTTCCGTGAAGGTGGAAACCGACGGCCGCTCTCTGACCTTCGGTGATGTAATCTGCCGTGTCAGCTCCTCCTATGCTCCCGCTATGCACATCGACACAGATGAAGCCAACGCCGCCGCTATGAAGGGCGTTGTTGAAGGGGAAATCATTCTTTAATTTCGAAAGGCACTTTCTATGTTCGTATACGCCGACAACGCCGCAACCACGCACATCGATCCCGATGTGGTCAAGGCTATGATGCCCGCCCTCGGAGAACTTTACGGAAACCCCAGCACCATCTATTCCAAGGGACGCGAAGCCCGTGAGGCCTTGGACAAGGCGCGGGAGCAGGTGGCAAAAGCCATCAACTGCCGCCCCCAGGAGATCTATTTTACCTCCTGCGGAACCGAATCTGACAACTGGGCAATCCGCGGAATCACAAAGCATTACGCCGCCAAAAAGGGCAAGCATATTATTTCCACAAACATTGAACACCATGCGGTTCTCGAAACGCTGAAGGCCATGGAAAAAGAAGGCTACGAAGTAACCTTTTTGCCGGTCAACGAGGAAGGGTTTATTACCGCACAGCAAGTAGAGGATGCCATCCGTCCCGACACGGTTCTGATTACGGTCATGACCGCAAACAACGAGATCGGATCCATCCAGCCCATCGAAGAAATCGCAAAGGTTGCAAAGGAACACAACGTGTTCTTCCACACCGATGCAGTTCAGGCTGTGGGACACATTCCCGTGGATGTGCAGAAAATGGGTGTGGATCTGCTGAGCCTTTCGGGGCATAAATTCCACGCACCCAAGGGTGTAGGTGCCCTCTACGTGCGTCGGGGCGTCCTTCCCGACAACCTGATGAACGGTGGCGGACAGGAACGCAGTCGCCGTCCCGGCACGGAAAACATGGCAGGAATTCTTGCCATCGGTGCAGCCATCGAAAAGGCTACAGCAAACCTGGAACGGGACATGGCGTATGTGGCCTCCCTGCGGGACCGTCTTATCGACGGCATTGTCAAAGCAATTCCCCATTGCAAAGTCAACACACCTTCCCACGATCGCCTGCCCGGAACTGTGAATGTTTCCATTAAGTATATTGAAGGAGAATCCATGCTCCTTCTGCTGGACATGAACGGCATCTGCGCCACCTCGGGCTCTGCATGCGCATCGGGGGATCTGGATCCCTCTCATGTGCTTCTTGCCATCGGTCTTCCCCATGAAATTGCTCATGGCTCGGTGCGCTTCAGTTTTTGCACAGAAAACACCATGGAAGAGGTGGAATACATTCTTGAGGTCCTTCCAAAAATTGCTCAGCGACTTCGAGAAATGTCTCCCCTGTGGGAAAACGTGAAAAACCAAGAAACTCTTTGATCCGAAAGGAATTACCAATGATTTACAGTGCTAAACTCATGGACCATTTCTCCAATCCCCGCAACGTGGGCGAGCTTGCCGACGCAAACGGCGTGGGAGAAGTGGGTAACGCAAAATGCGGAGACATCATGAAGATCTATCTGAAGATTGATCATGATATTATCACCGATGTCAAGTTCAAAACCTTTGGCTGCGGAGCGGCGGTTGCAACCTCCTCCATGGCCACGGAATTGATCAAAGGAAAATCGGTCCGCGAAGCCCTGCAATTGACCAACAAAGCCGTAGTTGAGGCTCTCGACGGACTCCCCCCCGTAAAGATCCATTGCTCCGTGCTGGCGGAGGAAGCGGTGCGAGCCGCAATCGCCGACTACCTGGTTAAGCAAGGGGAAAACCCCGAAGATTACGGCATCAAGACCTCCGCTTGCGGTGGGTCCTGCAGTTGCTGTGACCACTGCGGTTGATGAAAAAATCAGTTTTGGTCGGATTGAGCGGCGGAGTTGACAGTGCGTTAACCGCCGCTCTTTTACAAAAAGACGGATATGATGTCATAGGGCTCTACTGCATCATGCACGATGCGGACACCCAAGGCTTAACCGATGCAAAAAGGGTTGCAGATCATCTGGGGATAACCTTACACACCGCAGATCTGCGCAAAAGCTTTGACAAAACCGTTGTAACCGACTTTCTCGACTGTTACGCACATGCAAGAACCCCGAATCCCTGCATTGTCTGCAATCCGAAGGTGAAGTTCAAAGCTCTGTGCGACAAGGCGGATGAACTGTCTGTTGACAAGATTGCCACAGGACATTACGCCGACGTAGGGCAGGAAAACGGACGTTATTTTGTCCGTGCCGTTACAGAAAAGGATCAATCCTACATGCTGTACCGATTGACCCAAGAGCAGCTGGGGCGAATTCTCTTCCCTCTCGCAAATACCGGCAAGGACGAAAATCGCAGACTTGCAGAAGAATTCAATCTTCCCGTCTTCCAAAAGCCCGACAGTCAGGACATCTGCTTTATTAAGGGTGAAAACTATGTGGACTACATTGAGCGTCGCCTGGGAGCCTTCCCCGAAGGTGATTTTTGGCTGAAAGATGAACAGCGAGCGGTGGGACGCCACAAGGGGCTGATCCGCTACACCGTCGGACAGAGGAAGAACCTCGGAATCGCCTTGGGAGCACCCGTCTATGTGTCGGCGCTGGACATGGAAAACAATCGAGTGATTTTGTCCAAAAAGGACGTGGTAGATCACACCGAAATCACGGTCAACTCTCCCGTGTTCCAGGCCCTGGAACCGACCGCAACCGAATTTGAGGCGGAGGGCAAGATCCGCTTTTCCGCCAAGGCAACGCCCTGCCGTGTCTCAGTACGAGAGAACAAGCTCCACGCAATCTTCGAAACACCGCAGCGAGCGGCTACCCCCGGCCAATCCGCCGTATTCTATAAAGACGGAAAAATCCTCTGCGGAGGCTTTATTGAATAAACATCGGGTCCTATGATGCAAACCATCATAGGATCTGTTTTTTTTGCAAACATGTCTTTTCCTCAGGAACAACTCATATACATATATATGTATATCATCATAGGAAAAGGAGGATGGACATGAAGCGGGGATGGAAAGATATTGGGATAGGTTTTTTGCTGGGAAGTACAATGTCGATACCCGGTGTCAGCGGGGGAACAATGGCCATGGCCATTGGATACTATAAGCCGATTATGAAAGCAGCGGCAAATCTACGAAAGAAGCGTTGTTTTTTCTTTTTGCTTCGAATTCTTGCGGGTGGACTCGGTGGATTTCTGCTGGGGGCGGGAACATTGAACTATACCTTAGAGCTTCTGCCCATCACCGTAACCCTCCTGTTTTCCGGCGCGGTGCTGGCGGGAATCTATGTTTTGGGGAGAGAAACACTGAAAAAAGGGATTTCGTTGAATGGGATTCTATTCTTTCTGCTGGGAGTTCTTTTGGTACTTACCGTGGATCAATTACCCAAGGGAAAGATTTGCACATCTCCCCTCCTGTCTGTTTTATGGGGCTTTTTTCTGGCAACAGGACTGATTCTTCCCGGGATCAGCACCTCACACCTGCTGACAGTCTTCGGACTCTACGGAATCGTCACGGACATTTCCTATAGCAATCTGTCACGGTTGATCCCGCTGGCGATGGGTGTATTTCTGGGAATTATCCTTTTGACAAAGCCTCTGGCAAACGCCATGGACCGATTCGAGCGGGAATGTAACTGGATCCTTCTGGGTTTTTCGGCAGGATCCTTAAAAAGCCTGATCGCGCCGTGCCTTACCTCTCCTCAAATCTCCTACATTCCTTGGTTTCAGACAATCAACGGTGTGATTCTTGGGGTAGGTGCCGCATTTTTGATTCTGAAAATACAAAAAACGGAAGCGAAAAAATTGTAAAAGCCCTTGACAAGTGCGCATCTGCGGGTGTATAATGGTGCTATACTACATTCCCTCGGAGGATTGTCATGACCGTCAAAGCAAAACTGATGGACGAAGCCGCCATGCGGCGCACATTGGTAAGGATGTCCCATGAAATTGTAGAAAAAAACGATACGGTAACGGAATTGTGCTTTTTGGGCATTCACCGTCGGGGACTCCCCCTGGCAAAGGAGCTGGCCGACAACGTCAGCCGCTTTTCCGAGATCAAAACAAGGGTTGGATCGGTGGACATTACCCTCCATCGGGATGATCGGGAACGGGGACAACAGTCCGAAGCGGAAACGAAAACAAAAATTGATTTTCCCATCGACAATCGGGTTGTGATACTTGTGGACGATGTGATTTGCACGGGGCGCACCATTCGTGCCGCCATGGACGCACTGGTTTCGGTAGGCCGCCCCGCAAAAATCCAATTGGCAGTCTTAATAGACCGAGGACACAGAGAACTGCCCATCCGAGGCGATTATGTGGGCAAAAATGTCCCAACCTCCCGTAAGGAGCGCATTTCGGTTCGCGTAACGGAATATGACAACGAAACAGGCGTCTACGTGTGCGAAACCGATCAAAACAACTGAACAAACAATAAGAGGCACCTTCCGTCGAAGATGCCTCATTCTTATTTTCCAAGGAGTTCTTTTCGTTTTTTGCGGCGGACACGATTGATATGACGTTCAAAGTCACCGTTTTCCAGCAATGCGGAAAGAACGAACTGCATGTAGGTCGGTACGGTACAGGAATAGAATCCCAGACGCTCCTTAAAGGGAGCAACCAACCGATGGGGGAGCACCATATATCCGATGCGGAAGGAGGGCGACAGTGTCTTGGAAAAGGTGTTCATATAGATCACATTATCATGCTCCGTATGGGAAAACAGGGTCTCCTCCGCCTTCTTCGAAAGAGAAAACTCCGATTCAAAATCGTCCTCGATAATGAATCGCTCCCCGCTGTGAGCCCAACGCAAATATTCGTGGCGCTTGGACGCAGATGCGGTAACGCCGCTGGGGAAACTTCGGTACGGGGAAATATGAAGAACCTGCGCCTGCGCATCCCACAAAGCACGGCTCTCTATCCCATCGTTTCCGAGGGGCAAGGGAAGCAAAGAGACACCCGCCGCACAATAGACCTGCTCGATTTTCTTATAGGACGGGGACTCTATGGCATAGGTACGATCCCGTCCTAAAAGCTCAACAATCAAGCCGTACAGATATTCCGACCCGGAGCCGATGACAATCTGCTCACAGTCCGCCGCAATTCCACGGCTTCGAGCAAGATATTTCCGAATAGCTTCCCGCAGCTCCATCGTTCCGCAGTTGGGAGAACGCTCCAGGATGCGCTGTTGATAATCTGCCATGACAGAACGCATGGTTTTGGTCAACACCGACAAGGGAAATTCGGGAGAAGCGTCGGTGCGGGAATGAGGCACGGGATGAAAAACCGCAGGGCGGGACGGCGCCGCAAAGCCTTCCTCGGTGCGGAACACAACAAAAAAGCCGCTTCGCTCCCGCGCCTCCGCATACCCCTCGTCGCAAAGCAACGCGTAAGCATGCTCCACCGTCACGGTGCTAACCCCAACCTCCTCCGCAACAGTACGCTTGGAGGGCAATTTTTCACCAAACGTATAGATACCGCCAACAATATCCTCTCGCAACTGCAGATAAAGCTGCTGATAGGCAGCACGTCGCTGAGAGGAATCAATTACGTATTTCATCTGGTTATATAAAATTCTCCTATTCTGACTATTTTAATATCACCAAAAATATTATATACTATTATCAGCAAAAAATCAAGGAGGTTTGGCAATTTGTCACACAATCATCAAAAAAAGATGGCGGTTATCAACGATTTTTGCGGATTTGGCCGTTGTTCACTGGCAGTTTCCCTGCCGATCATCTCCGCAATGAAGGTTCAATGCTGTCCCCTGCCCACCTCTGTTTTCTCCAACCACACGGGATTTGAAAGCTTTTATTGCACCGATTTTACGGATCACATGTCTGCCTATGCGGCGGAGTGGAAGAAGCTGAACCTTCGGTTTCACGGAATTCTGACAGGATTTTTGGGATCACCGGAGCAAATCGGCATTGTAAAAGATTTTCTCACCCATTTTAAAACCGAAGAAACGATAACGGTGATTGATCCGGTCATGGGGGATTACGGAAAATTATATTCAACCTACTCCCCGATTTTGGCCGCAAAAATGCGCGATCTGGTGCCATTTGCGGACATCCTGACACCAAACCTCACGGAAGCATGCATTCTGACCGAAACTCCATATGACCCCAATTTGTCCGAAAAGAGACTGGAGGAGCTCTGCCAAGAGTTGAACGCCATGGGACCGAAGAAAATTGTGATTTCCGGCTTGGAACGGGGCGAAGACCTGGAAAATTTCATCTACGAGGAAGGAAAAGCTCCCATCATTCTGCGGGAACACAAGGTTGGCCCCTGCCGATCGGGTACGGGAGATGTGTTTTCTTCTATGATTGCCGCAGATGCGGTCAACGGAACGGAATTCGGAGAATCGGTCCGCAAAGCATCCGCCTTTATTGCAAAGGTTCTGCGGCGCGCCCTGGAATTGGATCTTCCCAAAACCGACGGGCTCTGCTTTGAGGAGTTTTTAACGGAACTATGAAGCATCAAAACATAAAAAACCTCACCCTTGCTGCTGTTTTCACGGCGATTGTCTTTCTTTTCACCGCATACCTACACATTCCAACCCACACGGGATATACCCATGTAGGAGACGGATTCATCTATCTTGCGGCATGTCTGTTACCTCTTCCCTACGGGATTTTCGTGGGTGTGGGAGGAGCCTTGTTGGCGGACTGCTTGACGGGATTTGCAATTTGGGCCCCCGCATCGGTAATCATCAAAGGACTGACCGTACTTTTTTTTACAAGAAACGGCAAGAAAATCATATCAACTAAAAATCTCCTTGCCCTGATCCCTGCGGGAATCCTCTGCGTAGGAGGATATTATCTTTACGAAGCGCTGATCACAGATAATTTTATAGCACCGCTGGCAGGAATCCCGGGTTATGTCATTCAATGGGTTCTCAGCAGCATTCTTTTTCTTGCTTTGGGTTTGTCCGCAGACCGATTGAACATCAAACAAAACCTTTAACGGAGGATCTTCATTATGATGACCATCACCTATCCCGTCAAAAACGGGATCTATGTAAATATGACCAACCGTTGCCCCTGCGCCTGCACCTTCTGTCTGCGCCAAAACGGAGACAGTGTATACGGATCCGAGCCCTTATGGCTGGATCGTGAGCCTACAGTGGAGGAAGTTTGCAAGAGCATTGACGGATGGGATCTTTCCCATTACAGTGAAGTGGTGTTCTGCGGTTACGGCGAGCCCACGGAGCGGTTGGACGACCTTTTAAAGGTTGCCGCTCATATCCGCTCGAAAAGCGACATCAAAATCCGAATCAATACCAACGGTCTTGCGGATCTGATTTGGGGAGAACCCACGGCACCCAAACTGAAGGGGCTGATCGATGCGGTTTCGGTAAGCTTGAACGCCACCAACAAAGAGGATTATTTTAAGGTGGTACGGCCGAAATTCGGTATGAAATCCTATGACGCCATGCTGAAATTCACTAAGGATTGCGTACAATACGTTCCCAACGTGATGATGACCGTGGTGGACGTGGTCACCACCCCCGAAGAGCAGGAAGAGAGCCGAAAAATCTGCGAATCTTTGGGCGCTACCCTGCGCGTCCGCCCCTACGAAGAATAAAAAAAACAGGTGCCGCCCGAACGGGCGGCACTTTAAATTGTCGATGACAAAAAATTAGCATTATCCTCATTCAATGATCAATCTAAAATCAATCGAAAAATATGTTCATAAGCACCGGATTCATTCGATCCATCCTCATACTCTTTTTCGTAAAGCGAGAAAAAATGAATAAAATATTCCCCCTCCGGTAATGTATGAAGACTATCCCAACTCACAGAAATATTCAGTTCTTCATAATTCAAATCATATACCCGGGGTTTGCCAAAACCCCGCCCCGATGAAGATTCCACCGAAACAGGTGCATCGACGATTAGAGCAGGACAGGAGGAAGGATTCTTTTTAATTTCCGGAATCTCTTTAGAAAGTCCGTATCCATCTGCAATGCACACAGACATTAATCCGTCTTCCTCTTTGGTTTCTTTCTCGGAACCTGAGAATCCCTGCAACGGAGCAACACTGCGGTCTCCGCACCAAACCAACACATCTTTTGAAACAGACCCCAAAGTGTGATTCCCGCTGGATGGTTCTGTCTCCATTTCTCCGCACCCGCAAACGGTCAACAAAAGCAATACCGTAAAAGCTGTTAACAGAATTTTTTTCATAAAAGAACCTCCTTTAATAAAATATTCCTACCCTATATACACGAAAAAAAATAGAAAATGTGACAAGATTCCGGGAGATTTAACAAAAAGTTCACATGTAAACGAAAAAAAATAGCTTTTTTCTTTTATAATACCATAAAATCCCGTTTTTGTCAATAGAAAGGCACCGCCGAACATACCTGAAGAATCAGGCGTGTGGCGGTGCATGTGTTTACTCAAATCTAAAATCCGATTATTTTTCAATGGTTTCGGTAACAGAATCCCGTTCAATGAGGTTTTTTATAGTTGCCCCCTCTTCCACCCACAAAGGAGCGAAAACGCCGGGCGCGGTGGTTTGGGTCACATTATCCAAAATCAAACGTTCGATAACACAGGGCGGCTTAAACTCGAAGAGGGCACTTTGGGTATCCGAATCCTGGTGACGGTGGATATTGCGGAGCGTCACATTCCCGCAAGCGATATCTCTGCCAAATTGGAAAAACGCATCTTTATCGGCATGAGCCTCCCATTTAACATGACACTCGGGGGTCAGAGGTGTATTGCTCTTAGAAGCAAATACATTCTCGATGACCAGATCATCATACCAATTTTTCCCGGGCCGAGCATTGTGATTGGAAATCACTACGGCATGGTGGCGATAGGTCCCGTAGAGTCCGTCAATGTGGATCGAACGCATGGGATAATCCTCACCGGAAAGGAGACGAACTCCGGAATAACCGTTGCGGGCGGTGAGATTATGGATATAGATATTCTCAATGGGGCCCAGAGTCACCTCTGCATGAGGCTCGTCATAAGTAGTCATACCAACCATATCGTCATTGGTCGTTCCTGCAAGATTTTCGATCACCCCGTCATAGCAGGGACCGTTGATATGAACCCCGTCGGTGGTCCCGAAATGCCAGTTATAGTCAAAGAAGATATCGCGAACCACAAATCCATAGGCATCAGCAATCTGAATCCCGTAGCTGACCGGGTTACGCACGGTCATTCGAGTCAGCACAAGGCGATCAATATGAGCAAAGCGGATCAATTTCCCCTTAAAAAGCTTGGGGTCATAGGGATCATCCAGGCGATGTTCGCTTTCGTAGCCGGCATCCAGTCCCATCTCATCGCAATTGCCGTCCCAGATTCCACCGACGATTTCGATGTTCTCGTCTCTGCCACCCCCTGCAAAATGCTCATTTTCGATCAATGCACAGCGGGACAGAGGTGCGGCCAGGAGCTTGGCGCCGGGAGACAAAACAAAACGGGTGTTAGATCGAATGATCAAGGTTTTGCTGATCCGATAAATACCCGGCTTATCCACCGTAACGATTCCGCAGTGGTCCAGCAATTCCTGCAGGGCAAGGGTATCGTCGTGAATTCCGTCTGCGTACAGCATGTTAACCTCCTTTATTCGAGAACAAGGACATCGTAGGGCTTGAGTTCAACGGTGCCTTGATAGGTCTTCCCTGTGAGAATATCGGTCATGGCGCGATTGAGAATATACGTAGCAGGCTCATTGCCCGTTTCCATCAAAATCAAACCTTCCCGATGGTCACCCTTGCGAGGAATCGCCAACACACGGCCGGAGGTCTCGGGGATTGCAATCCCCACATCGGCGCAGACCAAGCGAACAATCTTCTTCATATCGGCTTCGGAGGGAAGGGTACCAAGCAGATAAATCACACCCTTACCGTAATGAATTTTCTGCAGAAGAGCTCCGCCCTTCATGGATTCATAACCGTCGGTCACGGAGACCAAGGTCTCCACCATTTCGGCGGGATCATAGACCTCCTGCCAATGATTTGCACCGAAGTCTTCCCCGTCATTCCACTTACTGCGGACATAAGTACCGCCGTCGGGCATAGCGCCGAGCATCTTACTGCCCGTCATGCGCTCCAGACGTCCCATAGCGCGGTCAATATAGTGGGTACCGATAGCCGTACGGATGTCGGTACAGGGACCGACCACCCAGGTACCGCCGTGGATGACCCATTCTTCGATGCGGTCGCCAAGATCTCCGTCCTCCAAGGACATGAGAAGAGGTGTAAAGAGGACCTTATAGGTAGAAAGATCCTTCCGTGCGCCGATCAGGTCGGGACGAAGCCCCATGTCGGAAATGGGCTGATAAAAATATTCCTTCAACGCAGATTCATAGCCAAGCCCTTTAACAACAGGTTGAATTCCCATCATTTGCCAGCCGAGAGAGGTAAAGTGGAAGGCGATGGGGGTATCAACCTTCGTCTCCCGCAGGAAATCCTTGGCGACGGCAAACTCACGGGACAGCTGTTGAACCTCGTCAAACATGGGAAGCGGTCTTCCGGCGGCGGAAATCACAGACCCGTGAATCAGTTCATGACCTGCACGGTGCTGGCGCCACAACCAATAGAGGTTTGCTTCACCGCCCAAGGCAACGGGCAACCAGGAATTGAGGCGGCAGAAGCCAATGGGCTTCATCACCTGCACGCAGGATTCCGAGCCGTTCCAACCGGTGGCGGTTTCGGTGTTCCAAAAGGGATGATCCTTCAGTGTGCGCAGATGGTCAAACCAGAACGGGAGGGCATGAATGTTTTCTTTGGTGTTATAATGGTTGAACATGACCAGATCCAAAGGCTCGGTCATTTCTTCGTATCCCATGCCGTTGACAGGCATCTGATCGGTACTGATGGGAACCTTGACATATTTTGCGAGAATGTCCCGATGACCGTGGATAAACGCAATATCACTCTGATAGTGGAAGGCCTTCCATTCCTGCTTCAGATGGGGCGATTGCCATCCGTGAACAGGCATGGGGATGTCGTCGAAGGAATCGTAGGCCTGGCTGAACAGTTCCAGATTCCATGCGGCATTCAGCGCATCGATGGTACCGTATTTTTGCTCCAAATAACGGTGGAATTTCTCTTCACAGACGGGGCAGGTGCAGGTGCTGAAGGAATAAATCTCGTTGTCCAGTTGCCATGCAATGACGTTGGGATCGTCCCCGAATTCCCTGGCCATGGCTTCCACAATACGGTTACACGCTTCCTGATAAGCGGGATTGTTGGAACAGCAGTGCCGCCGTCCGCCGTGGGGCATACGGTATCCGTCCGCATGCAGCTTTGCCGCATCGGGATGTGCCTTCAAAAACCAACGGGGAGGGGTTGCGGTAGGCGTACCGAGAACCGATTTAATCCCGTTGGCGGCAAGATCGTCCACAACCTCATGAAGCCACTTAAAATCATACTCTCCCGGTCGAGGCTCCATTTTATGCCATGCAAATTCACCGAAGCGCATGACATTCATACCCGCCTCTTTCATCATTTTAATATCATAGGGGCGCTCGGATTCGGGCCATGCCTCGGGGTAATAGGCGGCTCCGAAATAGATGGGGTCACTCATGAAAATGTCCTCCTGATATGTGCCGAAACGCTCCACCGAAAAATAGTCGGCAGAGCGTATTCGGTTGTTGATTTTCGATTATTCGGGCTGAGCGGGCAGGGGATCCAAAATTCGCAGCTCAGTCATGGCTCCGTCCTCGGTCTGCGTGATTTCCAACCGATCTCCCTGCTGAAGGAAGGGCAAATCGGAAGAAAGAGCGATGGAAGCGGAGAAGGTATAAGTCTTGCCATCTTCGGCAAGCAGACGGATATAATACATACTGTTACCGTCCACAACAGCGGTGGCAAGTCCCGAAACCACGCCGATCAGTGTTTTTGTATCGGAATCCTGGGGGCGATCGGGGACAATCTGCCCGTCGGCCTTCAGTTTCTCAAGATAATCGGCTTGGGCAGAGGCAACCGAGGAGCCTGTACCGACGATCTGATACTGCTGAACGTCCACAAAGGCATACATTTTCACCAAGCCCGCCGCATCCTTCAGAGACATGAAATAGGTGGGACGGTTGCCGATATTCAAAAGCAGGGGGAAGGTTGCGGTATACTTCAGATGCTGAACCTGCCCTTCGGCGGAATCCATTGCGGAATACTCCTCCGCACCGGGAACGGCATAATAACGGGTCTCCTTGGTTCTCATATTGACCAGAACAAAACCTACATTAGACTCATCGCTGACCACAGAGGTCATACCGGTGTAGAGCCAGACATCGTCGTCGAGGGCAATATAGTTGTAGCCCTCCGTGGGCTTGAGAACCCCCTTCTGACCGAAGATGGAGTTCCAGAATCCGGAGCGGTATTTGCCGTTATAGGTCAACTGCTCAATAATCAACTCGGAATCATAGACCTGGTCGATCCACTCGGGAGCATTCTCCACATCGTAATATTCGGAATCTCCCGTCACGGCATTGACCAGCACCACCCCGCCGATATCCATACCGCTCCAAAAGCCGATTTTATATTCCACGGTGGAGGCAACCCAATAGGGTGCACCGCTATCGTCGATTTCAAAGGACACATCGGCAAATATCTTGGTGGGATATTTGAAGCGAAGGTAACGATGGATATACCGCATGAAGTACTCACTCTCGGAATAGCGGATGCCCTCCTCAAGACGTTCAAGGGTAACCTCCTGGGTGGTCATATCCACCCGCAGATAGCCGGGAATTCCTTCCGATTGATTATTGAACCATTTGATAATATCACCGTAACTGAGGGGGGTTACGCGGACGGGAACATCGTTATAGTTGATCTGCGTATAGTCGGCGGCAATTTCAAACTGAGAGACAAGGTCGCTCATCTCCCCCAGTTTCCGTTTCCCGAGGGCAATGGAGGTGTTGCGGTCCACAACGGGAATTTGGGACATATTCAATTCCGCCACGTCCTCGGAAAAGTTTCCGTCTTGAATGGTGATCAAATCACGGTAAGAGGATGCATTAAACAACTCCATACCGATAATGTTGAACAGAAGGGAAAAGACCAGCATCACAACTATGGCCCCCAGAATGATCAGCACGGGAAGCCCGAGACTCTTTGCAGAGCCCTTCACCGAGGGACGAAAGCTAACGGTATCCCCCGAGGACAGTTGCCGGACGAAGGACAACAGGTTCCCCGCAAAATTCACAACAATCACGATCACCATAGACCAGAACAAAAAGGACCAGAAATCGCTGCTGAAAATATTCAAAGGCGGCAGGGTGAACCAAAAAACAAGGGAAATCAGCAAAGCGGAAACAAGAACACGCAATGCCACAGGCAATACTTTTTTCATTGTACACATCTCCGATCAACCCCAAATATGGGGGAATTTGCAAAGACAACGGGGGCGAATCACTTTTTCGCAGAAAATCGGACCTTTGCCGAAAATCTGCCACAAACAAGATACAATCTCACTCGTTTCTTTTATTATAATAAAAGAATAACACTTTTGTGTGTCGTAATTCCAACAAAAATACGGCGATTTTTCCGAAATTTGGAATCCGCAATAATAGATTAAGCTCCTCTCTTTGCTTGCGATCAATATTTTGGCAGAAAACAAACAAAATTCTTTCAAAACCCTTAAGATTTCTCAACTTTTGTTGACATTTCTCGATAATTGGTGTATAATGATAAAATGTGAAAAACAAAGGAGGCGACGGCACAATGACAGATCTGCAGACCCTGTTTGAGGCGGGAAATTCGGAAGAATTGGTCCGCATCGGAACAGAACTGTTCCGTGACGGAGAAGAAGCCGAAGCCTTCGAGTATTACCGTGCCGCCTGCAAGCTGGGAAACACGGTCGCCATGGGCAATCTGGGTTTTTGCTATCAGACGGGCCGCGGCGTCAAGGCGGACAACCGCATGGCGGCTTATTGCTTTATGAGAGCCAGTGAGTTGGAGGATCCGGGCAGCATGATGAAGCTGGGTGATTTTTATTATCGCGGCAAGGGCGGGCTGGAAAAGGATGCCGTCCGCGCCTTCGGATACTATCTGCGTGCCTATGAAATCGCAGCCTGCGCCCCCGAAGAAAACACACCCCTCATTGCTGACCTTTGTTATCGCCTTGCCACTTGCAAAAAGGAAGGAAAAGGCACTGCGCAATCCTTTGAAGACGCCTATGAATACTATCAAGCCGTAGCGGAAACGGTCAGCGATGATGCGAACTACGGCGACAGCCACGCCCTGTCTCTGCTCCGAAAAGCAGAATTGGGAATGGAAGAATGTGAAACACATTTTTAATCCGTTTTCGGAAAGAAAGAGAAGCTATCTATGAAGAAGCCTATTAAATTCTCTGCCATTCTTATCTTTTTTATCAGCGGACTTCTGGTTACGCTGGGCTTTACCATGATTTTTGCCGCATTTTGGTTTACCCGCAGCTTCAATTCGGCGGTGGGACTGGATTCGGTTATTTTCACTCTGTTTTCCGATATGCACGGCGTGGATTCGGGACTGGTGAACAGTTATCTTTTGGAAGGGCTTCTCCCCACGGTGATGTGTTCTGCGGCCGTAATTTCGATTCTGATTGCCCTGCCGCGAATCCTTTCCGTTACAAAACTCAAAAAGTATCAGATCTCCCAAAAACTGCACAAAACCATAGCCCTTGTCCTTGCGGCAACGCTGATGCTTTCCCTTTTCGTGTTCTCGGCAAATCACATTGGATTGTTTGAATATCTTGCGGCCCGCCAAGACAGCACAAAAATTTTTGATGAGCATTACGTCAATCCTGCAGACGTAGAGATCGAATTTCCCGAAGAAAAACGAAACTTGATTTATATTTATCTTGAATCCATGGAGAACACCTTCATGGACGAGGAAAACGGAGGCGCCATATCTGAAAATCTGATTCCCGAATTGACCGAACTTGCAAAAAACAACCTGAACTTCTCTCAATCCGAGGGGATCGGAGGCGCACAGACCACTACCGGATCCACATGGACCATTGCCGCCATGGTGACCCAAACATCGGGAGTTCCTCTTTGCCTGCCCGATGACATTTGGGAAAACGGATTGAATTATTACAGTCAAGTACTTCCCGGATTGAACACGCTGACGAATATTCTCCAAGAAAACGGTTATTATCAAACCTTGATGGTTGGCTCCGATGCCTCCTTCGGCGGACGGAGAGAATTCTTCTCCCAGCATGGAATTGACAAGATCTACGATCTGTTTACCGCCCGTGAAGAACTGCTTCCCGAGCAGGACTATTATGACGACTTTTGGGGCTACGAGGATTTCTTCCTCTTCCGTTACGCACAGCAAAAGCTAACCGAAATTTCCAAACAGGAGAAGCCTTTCGCCTTCACAATGCTCACCGTTGACACGCATCATCCCGAGGGACATCCTTGCCAATACTGCAAGCTGAGATCAACGGAGGGGCTGAGCGAGGAGGAAGCAAAGCAACTCCAGTTTGAAGATGTTCTTTCCTGCTCCAGCAGACAGGTCAGCCGTTTTGTGCAATGGATTCAGGAACAGGACTTCTATGAAAACACCACGGTGATTATTACAGGTGATCACTACAGCATGAACAATGACTACTTCAATGCCAAGGTTCCGGAGGAATACGTGCGCCGTGTCTACAACTGCTTCCTGAACACCCCCATCTCTCCAAAACAGGAAAAGAACAGAGAATTCACCACCTTGGATATGCTGCCCACAACCCTTGCCTCCATGGGATGCAAAATTGAAGGGGATCGGCTGGGGCTGGGAACCAATCTGTTTTCGGATCAAAAAACTCTCTGCGAGCTCATTTCCTTTGAATATCTCAAGACAGAATTGAACAAGGTCTCTCCTTTCTATGAAAAAACCTTCCTCTACGGAACACGAAAAACAAAGGGATCCTGATTGCCATGAAAAAAGCTACGGTCTACAGCATTTTGTTTTACTTTTTTTCGGGCTTGTGTCTTACATTAGGAACATTCCTCCTTTTCACACGGCTTTGGTTCTTTAACAACTTCGTAAAAAGCGTGGGGATGGATGCCATTATTTTCACCCTCTTTTCCGATCTTAACGGCACCGATTCCACGCCCGTCATCGCATTTTTACTGGAAAGCGTGTTGCCCACAGTATTGTGCTCTGCCACACTGATTACCCTTTTGGTGCTGATTCCGAAGGTGTTTTTCAAGCGCTTTTTCAAGGACTCGGTCCGCCGCACGGTCTATCGCATCATCGCCCTTGCCCTGTCGGCAATTTTTGCAATCGTCTCCTTTGAGCGCAGCGGCAATGCCATTGGCTTATTTGAATACATTCAGCAACAATGTGACAGCACAGAACTGTTTGATACAGAATACGTGCATCCAAAAGATACAAACATCAAATTCCCCGAAAAGAAGCGGAACCTGGTCTATATTTATCTGGAATCCATGGAAATTTCCTTCATGGACACAGAAAACGGAGGCGCATTGAAAAAGAATGTGATCCCTGAACTGACCTCGTTGGCAAAAAATCATACCAATTTCTCCCATCGGGATGGGGTTGGAGGAGCGTTGACCCCCGTGGGAACCACCTGGACCATTGCCGCAACCATTGCGCAAACATCGGGGGTTCCCCTTTGCCTGCCGAACAATATCTGGAATAACGGTTTGGGGAAATATTCGCTGGTTCTGCCCGGTCTGACAACCCTTTCCGACATTCTTGACCAAAACGGATACAACCAAGCCCTGATGATGGGGTCGGACGCCACCTTTGCGGGACAGGGAAAGTATTATTCCCAGCACGGAACCGAAAATATTTACGACTATTATACGGCTCAGGATGTGGAAAATCTTCTTCCTTACAAGGATTATCACGATGAATTTTGGGGGATAGAGGATCATTATCTCTACGAATATGCGAAAGAGGTTTTAACCGATCTCTCAAAGAAAGAAGAGCCCTTTGCCTTCACAATGTTCACCATTGATACCCATTCTCCCTCGGGGAACGTCTGTCTGATGTGCCGAAGAAGAAGCATCAAGGGTATGAGTGATCAAGAGAAAAAGAATACAAGATTCGAGGACGTTCTTTCCTGCGCATCCTGCCAAATCAATGACTTTGTGGAATGGCTCTCCTGTCAGCCCTTCTATGAAAACACCACGGTGATTATCGTAGGAGACCACAACAGCATGAACAACACCTATTTCTCCACGGTAGTTCCCCAGGATTACACAAGACGGGTCTACAACTGCATTATCAACGCTCCCATCAAGCCGACGAAAGAAAAGAACCGTGATTTTACAACATTCGATATGTTCCCCACTACCTTAGCGGCGCTGGGGTGCACCATTGAAGGCGATCGACTCGGATTGGGCGTCAATCTCTACTCCGATGAGCAAACGCTCTGTGAACGGTACGGAATTGACTATTTGAACAAGGAAATCAGCAAGGCGTCCCCCTATTATGACCGAAATTTCCTTTACGGATCCCGCAGTATAACCGAAGAATAACGCGAAAGCTCCTTCCCTTGGGAAGGAGCTTTCATCCGTTTTGAGCGCCCTGTACAATATCTTTTTCGTTCAGTGTTGCACGGATACGAGCAAGGACACGCTTTTTATCGGCGGTCCATACGGGAGCAATCAACAGATCTTCGGGCGGATCGCCTGTCAGGCGGTGAACCGTAACATGATCGGGAAGAAGGGCAATGGCCTCACAGATCAGATTCACGTAGGCATCCTCGGTCAACAAAGGGAAGGGATTCGACTCATATCTCTCCCCCAAAACGGACCCTTTCAGAACTTGCAGCATCTGCAACTTGATTCCGTCGGTGTATCGGGAAACATAACGCACCGATTCCAGCATCTGCTCCTCGGTTTCCCCGGGAAGGCCAAAAATCAAATGGGTAATCACAGAAATCCCCCGCCGCCGAAGCTCCCCTACCGCAGTTTCATAGACAATGCGATCGTACCCTCGATTCATACGGGCGGCGGTTTCGTCAGAGGAGGTCTGAAGTCCCAACTCCACCCAAAGAGGCTTACGTTGATTCAGCTCGGACAAAAGATCCAGAACCTCCGCAGGAAGGCAATCCGGTCGGGTAGCAATCGAAAGAACCGCAACCTCCGGATCGGAGATCGCCTCCTCAAACAAGCGACGAAGTAGAGAAAGGGGACCGTAGGTGTTGGTATAAGCTTGAAAATAGGCAATATAACGGTATCCCGACCACTTTGCAGAAAGTTTCTTCTTTGCCTGATCCAATTGATCACGGATCGAAGGACAAGGGGCTACGGCAAACTCACCGCTTCCCCCCGCCGAGCAAAAACTGCAGCCCCGTCCGCCATGTTCCCGATTTGGGCAGGAAAAGCCACCATTCAGAGCAAGCTTCACCAGCTTTTCTCCATAGGTACGGCGAAGATGACTATCCAGAGAGCGGTAACGATCTGCCATTGGAAGATCATCGCAAACAGACCTCATATCCGCTGCCAAGGGGGCTTTCACACAGATCTGTTTTCCGGTCACAGGGTGTGGAAAGGAGATGGAGGCGCAATGCAGACCGTGGCGAGACAACACACCGTCATGCTCTTCTCCGTAGAGAAAATCTGACACCATGGGTGTTCCCAAGTAAGACAAATGCAGGCGAATCTGATGGGTGCGGCCCGTATGGGGACTCACGCGAAGCAGGGACAGAGTACCGTTGCTTTTTTCGGTGACATATTCGGTCAGCGCCGCCTTTCCTCTCGGGTCCACAATCCGCCGCAAGGTCGCCTCCTCGGGGCGATAGATCGGAGCGTCAATCTGCCCGTGAAAGGATGGTTGCCCGTGAACAAGAGCAAGATACTCCTTATGCACTGTTCCATCTTCCAGCCTGCGACGAAGACGGTCATGAGCATACTGATTTTTGGCAAACAACACCGCCCCCGACGTATTTGCGTCAAGGCGAAGGACACAGCGGGAGACAAAGGTCTCCCCTTTTTTATGATAATAATCGGTAAGACCGTTGGCCAAGGTATCGTTCACATGCCCCTTGGAGGGGTGCACGGGAAGAAAGGGAGGCTTGTTCAGCAGGATCAGATCGGAATCCTCGTACAGAATTTCCAAAGGCATTTCGGTGGCTTCAAAGCCCGAATCGACACCGTGATCGCCCACAGAAATGCAGACGCTGTCCCCATCAGACAGTCGATAGGTAACGCTGACCCGAACTCCGTTGACGGTGATCCCATCATCGTACTGCTTCAAAGCGATCAGGAGGGCGGAGGAAATGCCCCAACGGGCACGCAAAAAATCCTTTACATTGCGTCCAGCATCGGCGGATGTAGCCTTTGCATACAAAAAACGATCCATATTCTCCCTCCTCTTCTCTTATTATACAACCCTACCGTTTCCTTTTCGGGGCAAGGATGTGTCTTTTTTATAAAAGATTGCTCTCCCGAAGGAGAGCAACCGTTCTTTATTTTTCGGAAAGGACCCGAAGGAAGGCGCGCAGGCGCTCTGTTTTCGGATTTCCGAACACTTCCTCAGGGGAACCGTACTCGCAGACCTGACCATCGGCCATAAAAAGAACCTTATCCGACACATTGCGGGCAAATTCCATTTCATGGGTAACGATTACCATGGTACGGTCGGAAGTCTTCAAACCTTTAATCACTTTTAAGACCTCACCCGTCAACTCGGGGTCAAGGGCTGAGGTGGGTTCATCGAAGCAGAGGATTGCCGGCTCCATGGCAAGGGCACGGGAGATGGCGGCACGCTGCTGCTGACCGCCCGAAATCTGATAGGGATAGGAATCCTTTTTATCAAGAAGTCCCACCTGATCCAGGATATGGAGGCATTTCTCTTCCAGCCCCTCCGATTGGAGTTTGTATTCCTCGCGGGAAATTGCTTTGTTTCGCAACTGTTCCTTCAGCATCAGCGAGGGTGCCAAGGTCATATTCTGCAGCACCGTATACTGCGGAAACAGATTGAAGGACTGGAACACCAATCCGAAGGAAAGTCTTCTGCGACGCAGTTCACTGTCGGAAATTTTCCCCTTAAAGTTCCCGTCAAAAACGACCTCACCGTTAACCGAAACGGTACCACGGTCTGCTTTTTCAAGGAAATTCAAGCAACGAAGCAATGTAGTCTTGCCGCTTCCCGAGGAACCGATAATAGACAAAACCTCTCCCTTTTCCAGAGAAAATTCGATACCCTTGAGAACCTGCACGTCGCCAAAGGATTTATAAATATCACGCACTTCAAGCATTGCCATATACCGTCACCCCCTAAAGTAATCCAGTTTTTTCTCAAAACGGGAAAGGAAGATTGTCAAGAGCCCGTTGACGACAAGATAAAAGACGCCGGTATAGAACAAAGGCCAAATGATACCCAACTTAATATAGGACTCCCCGGCCCAAATCACCTCGTAAACCGAAATAATACGAACAAGAGCGGTATCCTTCACAAGGGTGATAAACTCGTTGCCCATAGGAGGCACAATACGCTTGATCAACTGAAGAAGGGTTACTCGGAAAAAGATCTGGGTACGGGTCATACCCAAAACCTGTCCCGCCTCATACTGCCCCTTGGGAACCGACTGAATCCCGCCGCGGTAAATCTCGGAAAAATAGCAGGCGTAATTCAACGCAAAGGTCACCAATGCCGCAGTAAAACGAGGCAACAGAGGCAGATCAAAGATCAGCCCGGGACCGTAATAAACGATCAAAATCTGTAACATCAGAGGGGAACCGCGAATGATCCAGACAAGCGTCTTGGAGCACCAACGCAGCGGTGCAATCTTGCTCATGGAAGCAAAGCAGATCAAAAGTCCCAACGGAAGAGCCAGAAGCAGGGTCAGGAAAAAAAGTTTCCCCGCAACAAAAAGGCCCTCCAACAGGGTAAGAGTAACGCTCCAAAAGGAGGTATCTGTGGAAAAAGCTAACAGCATAAATACTCCGCAAAAGACGCAAGGCAGAAAGGAAAACCTTCCTGCCTTGCGGTAATAACAGGTTGATTATTTCGCGATGATATTCTTGGCAATACCGTATTTTTCAGCCATCTGCATGACCGTGCCCGCATCATAAGCTTCTTTCCAGAACTTATTGAATTCAGCAACCAAATCGCTATCCTTACGGAAGCCGACACCGTATTCTTCCTCGGTCAGGCTGATAGTGATGGAAAGGTCTGCCATAGAGGTTCCTTCGCCAACCATAGCGCCTGCCATCAAAAGGTCGATAACACAAGCCTGGACGGAACCGGACTTAACCTCAAGCAGGGCTTTATCCTGAGTATCCATGGTGGTATAGCTAACCCCAATAGCATCCAGGGCTTCTGCGCCGGCAGAGCCGTTTTCCACCGCGAAGGTCAATTTTTTCACATCGTCCACGGTCTTAATAGTATCCGCAATTTCGGATTTCACAACAACGACCTGTGCGTTTTTGCAGTAAGCATCGGATACTCCCATCAGACCTTTGACTTCGTCAGTAATGGTCATGCCGTTCCAGACAACGTCAACACCCTTGGTATCCAGCTCCATTGCCTTCTTACTCCAGTCGGCGATAATCAGGAATTCCGCATCAACGCCCAAATATTCGGCAAATTCCTTTGCCATTTCCGCATCAAAACCGACCCATTCGTCCCCTTCCTGCCAATCCATGGGCTTGAAGACGGTAACACCGATGATGATTTTTCCGTTATCTTTAACATACTGAAGGTCGCCTGCGGAATCATTTCCGCCGCATGCGCAGAACAGACAGAGAGACAGCACAACCGCCATCAGTAAAGACAAAAACTTTTTCATAATGAAGACTCCTTTAATACAATGTTTTCATGCCAACCACTTTAGCATGCTAACATAATAGCACAATTAATGCTATTTGTCAAGGTCTTTGCAAACGATTTCACATTTTCTTCACACATAAAAAAAATCTCCCGACAAAAAACAAACAAACCTACAAAAGGATACAACAATAAGATCCTATAAAAACAACAAATCGTCACAATTCCATGCTATAATATGAAAAATACACCTCTCCCCTGTCAAAGAAAGTATTGCAAAGGAGCTTTTACTGTGCCTATTCAATATTCCGAAGAACTGCGTTTGTTCCGCCTTGCAACCCCGAACACCGCCTATTTCTTTCATATCAACGAGGGCGGATTTCTGATCCACGATTATTACGGAGAGATTCTTCCCATGTGCGATCTTCGCTCTGCCTCCGCCCGCATCGGAAAAGCATCTTTTAGTCCGAGAAGCGCCGATCTGACCACAGTTCCCGAAACGGCGCCTCAGGAATATTCCTGCAACGGAACGGGAGATTATCGCATCAGCGCCCTGCAAATCCGTGAATCCCGAGGCAACGCCGCCACAGATATCCGTTATGTATCTCATAAAGTTTATCCCGGAAAGCCTGCTATTCAAGGGCAACCTGCAACCTATGGCACCGACGAAGAAACTACTACACTGGAGGTTCTGACCGAGGATGGGGTTACCGGTGCAAGAATTACATTATATTATACCGTATTTGAACAGCAGGATGCCATTTCTCGTCGGGTCAAAGCGGAGAACAATTCCGAAAAGGTGATGGACCTGGAGCGGATCTATTCTCTGTGCGTGGAGATTCCCTTCGGAAATTGGGAGCTTGGTCATCTTTACGGATCCTGGGCTAAGGAACGCACCTTTGAACGGAAGGAAATTCCCCATGGAATCACCGCCATCGAGAGCAAGCGAGGCTCCTCCAGTCATCATCACAATCCCTTTGCCGCCATTGTAGACAAAAACACCTCGGAAGACACAGGAGCCGCTTACGGATTCAATTTGGTATACAGCAGTAACTTCTCCATTCAGGTGGAAAAAGACTACGACGGAGACCTTCGTCTGATCATGGGCATCAACCCCACCGATTTCGGTTGGAGACTGGAGCCGGGAGAAGCCTTTGAAACGCCCGAAGGGATCATGGTTTTCTCCAAAGATGGTCTGGGCGGAATGAGCCGCATTTTCCACAAGCTTTATCGAAACAACCTGTGCAGAGGCCCATGGAAGACGAAAAAGCGCCCCCTGCTGATCAACAACTGGGAAGGTACTTATTTCAATTTCGACGAGGAGAAGATCTTCAACATCGCAAAGGATGCGGGAGAGCTGGGCGTGGAAATGCTGGTCCTCGATGACGGTTGGTTCGGCGCATGCAACAACGACAAGGCAGGTTTGGGAGACTGGTTCGTTAACGAAGAAAAACTGAAAGGCGGCCTGAGCAATCTTTCCGAACGGATTCACGGATTGGGAATGAAGTTCGGTCTTTGGTTTGAGCCCGAGATGATCAACCCCGACAGTGATCTGTTCCGCGCGCATCCCGATTGGTGCCTGCAGGTAGAGAACCGCCCCATGAGCATCGGCCGCACCCAGTATGTGCTGGACATGTCCCGCGAAGATGTTCGGGATTATCTGTTCAAATGCATGGATGATATTCTTAACACGGCACAGATCGAATACGTCAAGTGGGACTTTAACCGCAATTTGACCGAGGTTGCAAGTTTCCTGTTGCCCGCAGAACGACAGAAGGAAATGTTCCATCGCTATGTTCTGGGCGTATATGATCTTCTGGATCGCCTTATGACCGCCCACCCCGACCTTCTGTTGGAGGGATGCTCGGGCGGTGGCGGACGATTCGATCCGGCCATGCTCTACTATTCCCCCCAGATCTGGACCAGCGATGACACCGATGCCATGGAACGGCTGGACATTCAGTACGGCACCTCCATCTGCTATCCGACCTCGGCCATTTCCTCTCACGTTTCGGTCTGCCCAAATCATCAGACAAAGCGCACCGTTCCTCTTCGCACAAGAGGCGATGTAGCTTTGGCGGGCTCCTTCGGCTATGAGCTGGACATGACAAAAATGTCCGAGGCGGAGAAGGAAGAGGTCAGAGAACAAGTCAAGGAATACCATAAATATTATGATGTGATCCACTTTGGAGACCTCTATCGGGTCATTCCTCCCAACGGAGAAGAATGTGCCTGGATCTATGTTTCAGAGGACAAGAGCGAAGCCCTTCTGACCTTTGTCTGTATCCGTAACCATCCTCAGATCCGCCGTACAGTACACTTTAGAGGTCTGGATCCAAACAAGAATTATGCCGATGAGCAGGGAACCGTCCTTCCCGGAAGTGCATGGATGAATATTGGCGTAAACTATCCCAAATCCATGGCAGACGGAACCACCTTCAAGGTTTATCTTTCCGAGATTCAATAATAAAGGAGCAATTTATGTCCATTCGCTTTTTACAGGAAACAAAAAGCTTCCGTTTAGATACGCCAAAAGCAACATACCTGTTCCACATTCATGAAGGGAATTATTTGATTCATGACTATTACGGCGCTACGGTGGGAGAGGACGATCTGAGATATCTCTGTGCCCGAGGCAAACGCAACGGAACCTACCCCAACTCTCCCGATGTGAATAACCGCGAGTTCTCTCCGGCATTGGCGCCCATGGAATACAGCACCAACGGAAGCGGCGACTTTCGTATCAGTGCATTGCAGATCCGTGACGGGGGCGGCCACAACTCCACAGATCTTCGCTATGTTTCCCATAAAATTTACAAGGGCAAGCCCGCCATTCCCCACCAACCTGCTACATATGCGACAGCAGAAGAAGCCGATACACTGGAAGTTTTCTGCAAGGACCCTGCCACAGGCATCGAAATCACCCTGTTCTATACAGTATTCCGCAAGGCAGACGTAATCACCCGTCACACTATGGTAGCAAATAACACCGCTTGCGCTGTAGATCTGGAACGCATTGCGTCGACCTGCCTTGATTTTGTTGACGCGGATTACCGGCTTCTGCATCTGGACGGATCCTGGTCGAGAGAATGCACCGTGGAACGGGAAGCGCTGACCCGCTGCATCAAAACGGTTTCCTCCAAGCGGGGATATGCGGGGCATCAGCACAATCCCTTTGTAGCACTTGTCCGATCCGAAACCACGGAGGATCAAGGAGAAGCCTACGGAATCAGCTTGATTTATAGCGGAAACTTTGCATCCGAAACCCAGGTTGATGCCTTTTATACAACCCGAATGCTGATGGGAATCAACCCCGAAGGCTTCGGTTGGCGTTTGGATGTGGGGGAAACCTTTTACACCCCCGAGGCGGTGATGGTCTATTCCAACGAAGGCCTCGGAGAAATGAGCAGAACCTACCACAAGCTTTACCGCCACAATCTTTGCCGCGGTCCCTGGAAAACCAAGAAACGCCCCATTCTGATCAACAACTGGGAAGCAACCCGATTCACCTTCGACGGAAACAAAATCTATTCCATCGCAGAAGAGGCCTCCAAACTGGGCATTGAAATGATGGTCATGGACGACGGCTGGTTTGGCACACGGGATGATGACAAGCACGGCTTGGGAGACTGGTATGTAAACGAGAAAAAGCTGAACGGTCCCTTGAAGGATCTGGTCGATCGCATTCACGGCCTCGGAATGAAATTCGGTATCTGGTTTGAGCCCGAAATGGTCAACCCATTAAGTGACCTCTACGAAGCCCATCCCGATTGGTGTCTGAAGGTTGACGGACGCACCATGTCCACCTCCCGCAACCAGTACGTACTGGATATGTCGAGAGAGGATGTGCGAGATTATCTGCTGGACTGCATGGCAAAAATCATGGATTCCTGTCAGATCGATTATATTAAATGGGACTTCAACCGCCCCTTGACCGAGGTTGGCTCTGCCTTGCTCCCCGCAGAACGGCAGAAGGAAGTTTTCCACCGCTTTGTTTTGGGATTGTACGATCTGTTGGAACGTCTTTTGGATCGCTATCCGAACCTGCTTTTGGAGGGATGCGCCAGCGGCGGCGGACGGTATGATCCCGCCATGCTTTACTACTCCCCCCAATACTGGGCCAGCGACGAAACCGATGCCATGGAACGTCTTCCCATTCAATTCGGAAGCTCCATGTGCTATCCGGCTTCCTCCATGGGCGCCCATGTCTCCCGTTGTCCCAGCCACCATATGAAGCGGACCACCCCCTTCGAAACAAGAGGAAACGTGGCCCTTTGGGGAACCTTTGGGTATGAGTTGGATATTACAAAGCTGACCGACGAGGAAAAAGAGCTGGTCAAGGTGCAGTGCGAGGAATACCATAAATATTTCAACGTTATTCACAACGGCGACCTTTATCGTTTGATTCCGCCCTATACACGAGAGGAAGCAGCGTGGATGTTCGTCTCGCCCGACAAGAAAGAAGCCCTGGTCACAGTGGTTGTAATGATGACAAAGCTGCATCGTAACCGCTACATCAAGCTGCGGGGGCTGGATCCGGAAAAGAACTACAAGGACGAAGAGACCGGAAAAATTTATAACGGAAAAACATTGATGAATGCGGGACTTATCTTCCCCGAATACCGTGAGGATTTCACATCCTTCAAGATTCATTTAACCGAAATTTAACCGAATAAGGAAGGGTTTGCTATGAACGTAAGAAAACCGCCCATGGGATGGAACACGTGGAACACCTTTGGCTTGGAATGCAACGATGCCCTGATCCGTCAATCCGCCGATGCCATGATTGATCTCGGTCTGAAGGACGCAGGCTACGAGTACATTGTCATCGACGATGGCTGGTCGCTGAAGCGAAGAGATCCGAAGACCGATGAACTGGTGCCCGATCCCGACAAATTCCCCAACGGTATGAAGTCGGTAGGGGATTATATCCATTCCAAGGGGCTGAAATTCGGCATGTATTCCTGCTGCGGTATCCGCACCTGCGGAAACTACCCCGGCTCCTTTGATCACGAATTTCTCGATGCAAAAACCTTTGCAAGCTATGGCGTAGATCTGCTGAAATATGACAACTGCTTCCATCCCGCAAACGCAAACGGCCCCCAACTGTACCACCGTATGGGAACAGCCTTGTCCCTGTGCGGACGGGATATTGTCTTCTCGGCCTGCAACTGGGGCAAGGATGATGTCTGGTCCTGGATTCGCTCCGCAGGCGCCCACATGTACCGTTCCACCTACGATCTGAAGGACAATTTCAAAAACTTCACCACCTTCGGAATGAGCCAATACGACGGAAAACTGCAATACTCCGCGCCAAACTGCTTCAACGATTTGGATATGATGACCATCGGCATGTACGGCGAAGGCTTCTGCGGAACGGAAGGCTGCAACGACGCAAACTATGAGCTCCAGTTTGCCATGTGGTGCATGGCATCCTCTCCCCTGTTCATCGGATGTGACATCCGCAAGCTGAGCGAAAAATCCATGGCCATTCTCACCAATAAAGAACTGATTGCCATTGATCAGGACGAGGATGCCCGTCCTCCCTTCCTGATCACAGCTACGGGCGATTCCACCTACACCACCCAATGTCCCACCTATGCAAAACGTCTGTCCAACGGAGATTTCGCCATTGCCTGCTTCAACTTTGCCGACCGTGACACCCATGCATATTTCATCTTTGACGAATTGGGCCTGTCCGCATCCAGCGGTTACGGTCTGCAATTGACCGATCTTTACAGCGGAGAAGAGATGGATCCCATCCGTGAATTCGCTTCGGTGAAGGTTCCGAAAGGCGGCTGCCGTATCTTCCGGGCAAAGCCGGTCAAAATGCTGTGAGCTTCGTCTATTTCTGTTCCGTCTGCAAAAAAGAGTTGACGGCAGATGAATTTGCCCTCTACCGAAAGTTGGTGCGGAGGGACGGGGAAAACTGTCTGTGCTATCACTGTCTGGCGGAGCAATTCGACCTGGATGAAGAAAAACTGCCCGAAATGGCAGAGCAGTTCAAGAAACAAGGATGCATGCTCTTTTAACGTGCAAAAACACCCCGAAAGCAAGTGTTTCGGGGTGTTTTTTATTATGCTTACAGATTCTTCAGATATTCGTGGTTGGGACGGACATCTTCCATCGTATGACCGATACCGACACCTTCATAGAGGAAGGGCCCCTTAAAGTCGACCAACTCCAATGCGGTCTGAAGCTCTCTCCAGTTGATCTGACCGCGCATGGGAATCAGATGACATTCATCCTTGAAGTCATAGTCGGAAATGTGGGTGGTAACGATATAGGGATGGACCTTCTCAATAAACTCCACATGACTTTCCTTCAGCAGGTGATTGACGTCAAAACAGACCCGAAGATCGGGGTTTGTATTCATAATACGAAGAATTTCGTCGGAGCAGTTTCCGATACAAACACGGGGAAGGACCTCAACACAAAGGACACAACCTGCTGCTTTACAAAGATCGGAAAGGGTATTCAGACGTTCGATGGCACGCTGCATACGGATTTCACGGCCCTCAGGCGTCCAAAGTTCCTTGGATTCGCCGCTGGAATGGATGACAAGATGCTTGATCCCGGCCTCTCCGCAACGGGAGATCAATTCCTGATGTCTGGGAAAAACTTCATTCCACAATTCATCGGGATCATCGGGTCTTCCCACCTTTTTGAAGGGCAGGTGGAGGGACCAAACCTTCACACCCGTTTCCTTTTCCCACTGAGGAACCTTGCTCCAATTTTCGGGATCGTCGATCCCGTTGATCTCTACCAGGTCCAATCCCGCGCGAGCCGCTCTCTGCAGCTTCGCCTCAGAAACAGCCCCAAAGGAAAACCCGGTTTTCCACATTTTACGATCGGTCATAACAAATACTCCTATTAAAATTACGCTCAGTTACGAATAAATTACAGATTTTTCAAGTAATTGTGATTCTTCTTCACATCTGCCCAAGTAAAGCCCATGGGCATAGTTTCATAAAGGAACGGCCCCTTGTAATCGACCAATTCCAAGGCGGACTGAAGGGCTCGCCAGTTGATCTGCCCCTGCAGGGGGAACCAATGCTTTTCATCGATGAAATCATAGTCGGAGATATGAGTGGTAACTGCATATTTGCCAACCTTTTTCACAAATTCCACATGATCTTCCTTCAAAAGGTGGTTCACATCAAAGCAGAGACGCAGATCGGAATTACTGTCCATGATCCGCTGAATCTCATCGGAACAATTGCCAAGGCAGGTACGAGGCAACACCTCTACACAAAGAGTACTGCCGTTTGCTTTGCAAAGATCAGACAAAGCGGAAAGATGGGCAATGGATCTCTGCATACGAATTTCACGGGTTTCGGGAGAAGCAAGCTCCCGATGTTCGCCACTGGCATGAATCACCATATAAGGAATTCCCGCAATTCCGCCGCCTTCAATCAACGCTTTATGAACGGACAAAAAGGACTCCCACTTATCGTCGGGATCGTCCGGATAGACCGGACCAAAGGGCAAATGGATCGACCACACCTTCACACCGAAGTTCTTTTCCCACTGAGGAACCTTTTCCCAGTTTGCGGGATCGTCAATACCGTTGATTTCCACAAGATCCAGTCCGTCAATGGCAGCTTTCTTCAATTTCGCTTCGGAAACCGCTCCAAAAGAAAGACCAGTTTTCCACATTTTACGATCGGTCATAACAATACCTCCATAAACCGATTTTCTCGGTTTTCTCTGTCTTCATTATAGTGAAAAAAGTCGGCATTGTCAATGCTTTCCAACAAAAAGTCATAAAAAAGCAATAGAAAAAAACGTCGGCCGTTTCCGACCGACGCACAAGATAAATTAAAGATTTTTCAACATGTTGTGATTTTTCTTCACATCTGCCCAGGTGAAGCCCATGGGCATGGTTTCATAAAGGAACGGTCCTTTATAATCGGCCAATTCCAAAGCGGATTGCAGTTCTCTCCAGTTGATTTCACCCTGCAGGGGGAACCAATGCTTTTCATCGATGAAATCATAGTCGGAAATGTGGGTGGTGACAATGTATTTGCCGACCTTCTTAACAAAATCGACATGCGTATCCCGCAAAAGATGATTCACGTCAAAGCAAACACGAGCATCGGGAATGGCTTCGATAAAGCGGAGCATTTCATCTCCGTCACGGCCAAGGCAGGTACGGGGAAGGTCTTCGAGACAAAGGATACAGCCGTTCTTCTTACAGATATCGGAAAGGATGGTCAGATGCTCGATAGCAACCTGCATATAAGTTTCACGTTCTTCATCCTTGAAAGGTTCGCGGCTGGGATGGATGACAATATGCTTAATTCCCGCCTTGCCGCAACCTTCGATCAAGGGAACATCCCAATCCAAGGTTTGCTGCCATCTTTCAGGGTCTGTTGCTGTGGGATCCGCCCAACGGTCTCCCCACCAACGGAAAGGAAGATGGAAAGACCAAACCTTTACGCCGGTCTTCTTCTCCCATTCGGGAACCTTTTCCCAGTTAGCAACATCATCAATTCCGCCGATTTCAACCAAATCCAGCCCCGCAGCTGCGGCACGCTCCAGCGCCGCCTCGGACAACTGGCCGATGGAAAGGCCAGATTTCCACATTTTACGATCGGTCATAATATATACCTCCACAAACCGATTTTCTCGGTTTTTATTTGCCTTCATTATAGAGAAAAAAGAGGGATTTGTCAATGGTTTCTCACAAAAAGTCATAAAAAAGCAATAGAAAAGCGTCGGCCGTTTCCGACCGACGCTGCAGAACAAATTAAAGATCCTTGAGCAGATTGTGATTCTTCTTCACGTCCGCCCAGGTGTGCCCCATAGGCATGGTTTCATAAAGGAAGGGACCCTTGTAGTCCGCCAATTCCAATGCAGACTGAAGTGCTCTCCAGTTGATTTCACCCTGCAAGGGGAACCAGTGCTTCTCATCCTTGAAGTCATAGTCGGAAATATGAGTGGTAACGATATATTTTCCGACAGTTTTGACAAACTGAACGTGATCTTCTCTCAAAAGATGGTTCACGTCGAAGCAGATACGAAGATCAGAATTACTCTCCATCATACGAAGCATTTCACCGGAATCACGGCCAAGGCAGGTACGGGGAATATTTTCCACACAAAGGATACAACCGTTCTTTTTACAAATATCGGAAAGGATCCCCAGATGCTCAATGGCAATCTGCAAGCGGGCTTCTCGCTCTTCTTCCTTGTAAGGCTCCAGGCTGGGATGGATAACCATGTGCTTTACGCCGCCCTGTCCACAGCATTCAATCCACTTTGTATCCTGCTCCAACGTCTGCTTCCATTCTTCCGCATCAAAGGTTGCGGGATCGGCAACAGGGGGGTCTGTTGGGCCAACGGAAGGGCAAATGGAAGGACCAGGCCTTTACTCCGGTTTTCTTTTCCCATTCGGGAATTTTGGACCAATTTGCAGGATCGTCAATTCCGGAAATTTCCACAAGATCCAAACCTGCAATCGCTGCGTTATGAAGTTTTTCTTCCGAAACCGCACCAAAAGAAAGGCCGGTTTTCCACATTCTGCGATCTGTCATAAGCATATACCTCCGTATTTTGCGGGATCTCCCCCACAATTCTGACTACATTATAAATTATTATTTTAGTAAAGTCAATCGCTACGCACAAAAAGTCACAAAAAAGAAGAACAATTTTTCTGACAGAAAAAATCCACCCGAACGAACGGGTGGATAAAACAGAATCGGTCAGTTGTTAATTTCAGCGAAGGAGAAGAATTCAGTGCGCAGGCTGTCGATTTTTGCGGTTACGTCGGTGGAAGATGTGCCCTTCACGAGGACGTAGAACTTCACCTTTGGTTCGGTACCGGAGGGACGGACCACCAAAACCGAGCCGTCGGCCAAGCGGTAATACATAACATCCGATGCAGGCAGCCCCATTGCACCATTTTGAAGATCAAATACCTGAACCACATCAATTCCCGCAAGGGATTGAGGACGGATATTGCGGAGGCGGGACATGAGCGCCTTCATTTTTTCGGCTCCGTCCACTCCCTTCATAGTAATGGAAACGGTTTTTTCACCGTAATATCCGTATTCTTCATAGAGAGCATTCAGTGCATCAGCCAGAGTCATGCCCTTTTCACGATAATGAGCAGCCATTTCGGCGACCAGAAGGGATGCGGCAACGGCATCCTTGTCACGGGCATAGGTTCCGGTCAAATAGCCGTAGGATTCCTCAAAGCCGAACACATAGGTGTGATTCCCGTCTGCCTCAAATTCCTTGATTTTTTCGCCAATAAACTTGAAGCCGGTCAACACATTGATCATAGCAACGCCGTATTTTTTACAGATGGCAGTTGCCATTTCGGTAGAGACGATGGATTTGACGGCGGCGGCATTCACGGGCAGGTTTCCCGTTGCCTTACGGGCGCCGAGAACATAATCCAGAAGGAGCGCACCCGTCTGATTTCCCGTCAAAGCCACAAAATCACCGTTTTTATCGCGAATTATAACGCCGACACGATCAGCATCGGGATCGGTGCCGATAATAAAATCAGCTCCAAGATCGTCCGCCATTTTCATGGCGATGGCAAAACCCTCCTTGTTCTCGGGATTAGGCGATTCCACGGTGGGAAATTCACCGGAAAGAACCATCTGCTCGGGAACACAGACTACATTATCAAAGCCTGCCCGTTTCAGAACCTCGGGGACAAGGCGATAGCCCGTACCGTGGAAGGGCGTATAAATGATGGTCATTTCCTTCTGACGGTGAATGACCTGGGGATCAATGGAGCAAGCCAGAACATTGGCCAAGAATTTATCATCAAAATCCTTATAAACAAGCTCGGTTTCCGATTCGGTCTGTGCAACGGATGCGACCTTCACATCCTCAAAAATATCTTTGGCACAGATGGATGCGTAGACCACGTCGGCCTGCTCCAGGCCCAACTGTGCACCGTCCTCCCAATAGACCTTGTAGCCGTTGTACTCCTTGGGATTGTGAGATGCGGTAATATTGATACCCGCAATACAATTCAGTTCCCGAATGGCAAAGGAAACCTCGGGGGTGGGGCGAAGTTCGTCAAAAAGATAGGCCTTAATGCCGTTTGCCACAAGGACTCGACAGGCTTCAAAAGCGAACTCGCGGGAAAAATTGCGGCTGTCGTGTCCGACAATCACGCCACGGCGGCAGGCTTCGGCACCGGTCTTTCGGATCAGGTCGGCCAGCCCCTGAGTGGCATGGCGCACCACGTAGATATTCATGCGGTTACTTCCGGCACCCAAAAGACCGCGAATACCGCCCGTTCCGAAGGTCAGAGAGGATCCGAAACGGCTGAGCACTTCCTTTTCGTCCTGAGCGATGGCGGAAAGCTCTTCTTTTGTGTCGGCATCCACGACAGGGGACGTGAGCCAACGTTGCAATGCTTGATTCATAATATACTCCTTATGCGCAGGGGTGAGATTACATAGATTTCTTCATTTCTTCCAGGGCTTGTGCCAGCTGATCGGGGCAGGAGGTCCCCTTCATACCGCAGTTGATTCCTTTAACAATGTTGATTACATCATCGATCTTACGCCCCTCTGCCAAGCGGGCAACGCCTTGGGTATTTCCCATGCAACCGCCCTGGAAACGGACACAGGTGATAACATCGTTGTCATCGACCTCGATATGAATTCCGCGGGAACAGACGCCGCGGGTGCGGTAATCATAACTTTTCATGTTTATAATGGTCTCCTTTTGGATATTATATGCAAAATTATTTGTGATAAGTCATATTTCGCTGAATGGTAAAGGCCCGATAGATCTGTTCCAGCAAAATCACTCGCATCATCTGGTGGGGAAAGGTAAAGGAGGAAAAGGACAGTTTCAGATCCGCGCGACTCTTCACAACAGGATCCAACCCGCAGGAGGAACCGATGATAAAGGTGATTTTGGAAGAAATCTGGGAAACAGCGGCGATTTTATCAGCCAAACCTTCCGATGTCATAGGCTTACCCTCCACACAAAGAGCGATAATAAAGCCTTCACATTCCTTCAAAATAGCATCCTTTTCCGCAGCAAGGGTGGATTCGGGCAATTCCACAAGCTTCAGCTTGCAGAAGGCGGAAAGACGTTTTTCGTATTCTGCGCAGGCCTGGCGCCAATAAGCCTCTTTCAGATTTCCGACACAGACGATTTTAACAGTCATCATATCTCGAACACCTCCGACCGTTCATTGCGGGGAGCCACAGACACAGAAACGTCTTTTCCACAGGCGATTCCGTTGCGGCGCAGAATATTCTCCACCGTGCAAAGACAAAGAGATTCGGTATTGTTTTCGCGGCTCAGGTGAGCAAGAAACACCCGCTCGGCACCTTCACGCACAAGCTCGGTCAAGGCATCTCCGCTTTGCTGATTGGACAGATGACCGCAAGGACCTGCAATGCGTTGCTTCAGAGGGAAGGGATAGGGACCGTTGCGGAGCATATCCGCATCGTGGTTCGCCTCAAAAACCAAGGCTTTGCAACCCGAGAGTGCGGTGCGCACCTCATCGGTGACCTGTCCCAAGTCGGTGGCAATACCCACTTTTCCGTGTGGGGTGTCAATCACATAGCCTGCGCATTCCGCAGAGTCATGCATGCAAGGAAAGGAGGAAACCGAAAAGAAATCGTTCTTCGCATCCCCTCCCGTGGGAAGGGTACAAAAGAGATCGGGGGAAATTTCGGGATAGGCAAGAGAAATCTCATAAAGGGTCTTTTCGTTGGCAAGAATGGGAATCCGATGCTTTTTCAGAATGGTCTTCAGACCCGAAATATGATCGGAGTGCTCATGCGTAATAAAGATTCCCCGAACCTTGGAAAGGGAGGAATCCACCGATTGCAACAGAGCTTCGGTCCGACGAATTCCGGCCCCGGCATCAATAAGAAGCCCACAGCCCTCAGATTCCACGTAAGTACAGTTTGCACTGCTTCCGCTGACCAGCGTACAGAGCTTCAACCCACTCACTGCGAGATCTCCGGAGAATAGGATGCGGGAACACCGTCATCCACCTTATCGATATCGGCACCAAGGGCACGAAGCTTGTCCACAAGGCCCTCATAACCACGTTCGATATGATGAATATCCAAAACCTCGGTAGTTCCTTCCGCGGCAAGCCCCGCAAGAACCATGGAAACACCGGCGCGCAGATCGCAGGCTCGCACCTTTGCGCCCTTCAGCTGATCCACACCGTCGATAACGCACACGTTGCCGTCCACTTCTATCTTTGCGCCCATCTTACGCAATTCTGCCGCATAACGGAAGCGCTGATTGTAAATTCCCTCGGTGATCACAGAGGTACCTGCCGAAGTAGTAAGCATAGTAGCAAACTGAGGCTGCATATCGGTAGGGAAGCCGGGATAGGGCTGTGTTTTGATGTTAATACGGCTCGGGCGGTCAAAACGGGTAACGATGATGGAATCATCCAGTTCCTCGATGCCGATGCCCGCCTCCTCCAGCTTTGCGGAGATGGATTCCATATGCTTGGGAATCACATTACGGACCTCTACCCTGCCGCCTGCAACCGCTGCCGCCACCATATAGGTCCCTGCTTCAATCTGATCGGGCAGAACCTCATACCGTCCGCCCCGCAGTTCACGACCGCCATTGACGCGGATCACGTTGGTGCCTGCCCCCTTGATGTCGGCACCCATGGCATTGAGGAAGTTTGCAATATCAACGATATGGGGCTCTTTTGCGGCGTTTTCAATGGTCACACGTCCGGGAACACCCACCGCGGCCAGCATGACGTTGATGGTAGCACCGACGCTGACGATATCGAAATAAACAGAAGCGGGCTTCAGCCCATCGGACTCAGCAACCACGTTACATTCGTCCAGATCCACGGTGACCTTCGCCCCCATGGATTCAAAGCCCTTGATGTGCTGGTCGATGGGACGGGAGCCGAAATCGCACCCACCGGGGAGTCCAACCTTGGCCTTACCGAAGCGCCCGAGAAGAGCACCGATCAGATAATAGGACGCACGCATTTTGCGCACCGCAGGCTGATCGGCAACGATGGGAGCCTTCAGCGAGGCACAATTGATGCGATAGGTGGATTTTTCCAGCCGAGTTACCTCTGCGCCGAAGGAGCGCAGAATGTCAAACAACAGGAATACGTCACTGATTTCGGGAACATTGTCCAAAATACAGGGACCGTTTACGAGCACGGTCGCGGGAATGATTCCCACGGCGGAGTTCTTACATCCGCTGACCGTCACGACACCCTCTAACGGATGGCCGCCGTGAATGATAAACTTTTCCAAAATGAACACCTCAAATGTTTGTTGTTATATGTATTTTTCCGGATCGAGATAAGAGCCGGAGGATTTGTTGTAAACACCGAAATGGAGATGGTTCCCTGTACTGTTACCGGTGCTGCCCACGTAGGCAATGACCTGCCCTTGATGGACCTTCTGCCCTTTTTTGACGTGGGGAAGCTTCATGCAGTGACCGTAGACAGTCTGAATCCCGTTGCCATGGTCGATCTTAACAAAATAGCCAAGACCGCCGCTTTCATACCCAACGTCCACCACAGTGCCGGCATCGGCGGCATAGATGGAGGTCCCTCGGGAGGCGGCGATATCCAGACCGCGATGGTAGTTACGTTGTCCGCGCAACCAACGCCAGCCAAAACGGGAGGAAATGAACTGATAAGATTTCAACGGGAAAATGAAATGCCCGGAAGGAGCAATGGTCTTGGTTCCGATCAAAATCTGACGGGAGACCGAATCTTTGATTTTATTGCGGGCAACAAGGGCCGAGGAGGAAGCCTGTCCGTTGACATAAACGTTGTTGGAGATAACCTCATACACCCCTTCGGAGCCACTGCGCAGAACCACGGAGGTGCCCTCCCAATAGTCGGCGGAATAAACATATTCTGTCTTATAGGCTTCGGTCTCGGTATGGGAGACGGTGAGGGTGTTTTTCACGGTCAGCTGGAGATAGGGCTTGCCATAAAGGATGGTCTGCCCTGTCTTCACCTGCTGGTCGGGAGACATATCGTTGAGAAGACGCAACACAGGCACGCTGACTCCGGAGCGCTCGGAAATAGATTCCAGGGTATCCTTGGATTGGACGGTATAGGTTTTCAGATTTGCACCGGTCTTGAACTGACCGAGAATACGGGCGTAGCCCAGGTCGTAGGAAGCATCGTATTCGCCACGGATGATTTCAACGTAATTGAGGATTTCCAGACTGTCCTCCTCGCTCATGGCATATGCCTCCATAACCTCATCGATCACACGGTCGAGAACCGCACGGTCACGGCTGGTGGCAACCAATTCACCGTCCAGGAAAAGGCCGTAGGAACGGCGAGTATACTCGGAAGCCATGGTATAAAGGGCAGAGAAAATATCCTCCTCGGAGGTAAACTGATCGTTGGCAACAATGGCATATCGCAGGGTGGGAAAGGCTTCAATCAGATACATCTCAGCGCCCGTTTGGAAAACACTTTCGTTTTTCACGCGGGTCTCAACCATATCGTTGATGCGGGTATAATCCTCGGAGTCTTCCACATAACCGATCAATTCTCCGTCCACCTCCACGGCAAGAGCCACGGAGTAGTTGGAAAAGAACCAAAGGGAGCAGAGCACAAGACATGCCCCCAACAGGGGAAAGAAGACGGGAGACAAAAAGGACATAACCAAAGAAACTCTCGTCCGCACGGCATGAAATCCCCGACGGAAGAGCAGCAGAAAGCGATAAAAGGGCGAGGTATTGCGCACGGTCATATGACGGAACTTTTCATAGTGCGCCCGCATTTTGCGGCGGCGCAGCCCATAGTACCGACGGCGCAAGCGACGGAAGAAACGGAAACGGAACAAAGAACTGAGGGAAAAACCGTCCCGTTTCTCCGAGGTATTCCTCTGGGGCATAAAGGCCTCCTTCAAAGAGTGATCATCAGAAATATTCGCAGGACAAACGATATATTTATATATTATACTATGAAAATTTAAAAAAAGCAAGGGGAATTTCCTTCTTTCCGGCGTGAGAGAAGAAAATTCCCCAATTCGTGCGATTGTTTTTACATTTTTGTCAATAAAAGATGCGATCTGCCGTCCAATCACGGATCACATCGCTGTATCGGGCAACAATTTCCTTTGCAGCAACAAGGTCGTGTTCCCGATAATTCCCGCACTCCTTCTCCGAGGTTCCGGGCACGGCGCCCTCATAAGACGCAATAAAGGCGAAGGTTTCCCGAATCAGATCAACCGCCTCTCCATCGGTCATGCCGAGGGTAAGAAGATAAAATCCGGTGCGACATCCCATGGGGCCGAAATAGATGATATGATCCCCCATGGCACCGTTTCGGGCATGTACGGCAAAGAGATGCTCCACCGTATGCATGGCGGGATTGGGCAAAAATTCCTTGTTGGGCACGGTCACGCGGATATCATAGGTGCGAACACCGTGATCCACACGGGAAAGATAAATTCCCGGCTTCAATACGGTATGGTCTACTTCAAAGCTGGCAATGGTTTCCATAAAACAAACTCCTTACAGATCCTTGATCAAATCATACACTTCCTGTTTGGGAAGAGAATACTCCTTAGCAATGGCTTTCGCGGCGGCGGATTTTCCCAGACCTTCGGCGGCTTTTTCCTTCCAAAGGGCCAGAATACGATCGGAATCGGGTGCGTCTGCTTCGCCGGGAACATACCCCTCCACCACTAAAACAAATTCTCCACGAGGGTCGGTCTGAGAAAAGCGGGCAACCGCCTCTTCCAAAGTGGAGCGGACACATTCTTCGTATATTTTGGAGATTTCACGCACACAGGAGATGCGGCGGTCGGGGCCAAACACTTGACAAAACTCCTCAAGAGTATCCCGCAGACGGTGGGGCGCCTCGTAAAAAATCAAGGTGCGGGGGTCGATTTTCAATGCCTCATACAGAGCACGGCGCTCCTTATTTGCCGTGGGCAAGAATCCCTCAAAGGAAAAACGGCGGGTAGGAAGCCCCGACATAGCAAGGGCAGTAATAAAAGCGCAGGGACCGGGGATTGCGCTGACCTTCAACCCGGCATCCAGACATTCCGCCACAAGATCCGCTCCCGGATCGGAGACAGCGGGCATCCCCGCATCGGATACCAGCGCACAGGTCTCCCCCGCCAGCAAGCGAGCGAGAATCTTTTCCCCATGAGCGCGGCGGTTGTGATCATGATAACTGATCATTGGCTTATGGATGTCGAACGCAGAAAGAAGAATTCCCGAGGTTCGGGTATCCTCGGCGGCAATAAAATCCACGGAAGAGAGAATCTCTCGGGCACGGGGAGAAAAATCGTTCCGATTACCGATGGGCGTTGCGACAAGATAGAGGGAAATCCGATCCATATCCGATCCTTTCAAAAACGGTGAACGGCATGAAACATCTCAGTTTCACTGCCGTCGGATTCATAAAGAACAAAGGGAGGTTCCACCTTCAGCCCGGACGCCGCACCTTTTTTACATTCCACAAGAATCAACTCGGGAGGGCGGTCCGCTTTGGGATAAACAAGGCGCAAAACCTTCGGTTCAAGACCGCAGGCGGAAGCAACCGACATAACCTCACAAAGGCGCTCGGGCTTATGCACAAAACAAAAACGGCCGCCGAATTTCAGAAGGCGGGAAGCACAGTCCGTAACATCGGAAAAGGTACATAAATCTTCCTGTCGACCGATCAAAACCTCTTTACGGGGCTCTTTTCCGCTGCCGGGAAGAAAATACGGGGGATTTGCGGTAACCAAATCGGCTTTTCCGCAGGGCAAGGAGCAGGACCGAAGATCCTCGCACAAAATCTCCACCCGATCCCCGATCCCGTTCAGAGAGACCGACCTGCGGGCAAGATCAACGCTGTGAGGCGAAATCTCCACACCGCACACATGCTTTGCACAGTCGTAGGAAGCAAGAAGCAGGGGCAGAATCCCCGTACCGCAACAGAGATCCACCGCATGGGAAAAGCGCTTTTCTGCGGCAAAGGCGGAAAGCAGAATGGCATCGGTACCGAAACAAAAGCCGTCGGTATCCTGATAAATCTTCCAGCCATGCACGAACAGATCATCGAGGCGAATCATAAAAACCTCCGAAGGGTATAAAAAATGCGTAATGAGAGCCTGATGAGACCTCATTACGCATTTTTGCCCAATTATTCAGCGGGGTTGGGAGCACCAACGGGGCAAGCGGAAGCGCAAGCACCGCAATCGATGCAGTCATCGGCGTTGATGACAAACTTGCCGTCCTTTTCGGAAATAGCGCTGACGGGGCATTCATCTGCGCAAGCGCCGCAAGCGATGCAATCGTCGGAAATCTGATAAGCCATGGTATGTACCTCCTATAAATTTCGGGTATCGTTGTGATACTCAGTATAGCCTATTATAGCACGTTTTTTTTCATTCGTCAAGGGGCTAAATGGTACAATTTTAGACAAAATCGGTAAAAATATACGTCAAACAATGCGATTTTGTCTTCCGCCGTCAAAAAACACCCGTGCATTCTCCGCCATAATCGCAACACAGCGGTTTCGCGCCTCCGCACTTCCCCATGCCATATGAGGAGTCAGGCACACATTGTCCCGACCGAGAAGGCGGGTAAAGGGATGGGACACAGGAAAAGGCTCAGCAGAATACACGTCCACGCCCAGACCGCCCAAGCGACCTTCTTCCAGTGCACAGGCGAGTGCTTCCTCATCGGTGACAGCACCACGTGCCACATTGACCAAAATGACATTCTTCTTCATTTTGCCAATCCGATCTTCATTGATCATTCCGCGGGTCTCATCGGAGAGAGGAACGTGCAGGGTAATAATATCAGAGCGCTCGCACAATTCATCCAAAGAAACCTGTTCATAGCGGAGATCGGGTTTTCTGCGGCACATCAACACCTTACACCCAAACGCCTCGGCAATCTGCGCCACCTTGGAGCCGATTCCGCCCCCACCGACCACACCCCAGGTCATAGCGGAGATTTCATGATAAATGGGGGTCAGCTTATTGGCAACGCCCGAAGCGGAATAGGACCCATCTGCAACAAAAGAATTATATTCGGGCAAATGGGTCGCCAAGGACAAAACCATGGAAACGGTCAACTGAGCCACACTGTCGGTAGAATAGCCGGGCACATTACAAAGAGCGATTCCCGCCGAACGGCAATACTCGATGTCAATGTTATCATATCCTGTGGCGGCCACGCAGATCAACTTTACGGAAGAACCCGCCAGATTGGAGGCATTGAGTTTGATCTTGTTCACAACCACCATGTCCGCATCGGCAAGACATGCGGCGACCTGATCCGGCGCTGTAGTGGGAAATTCCGCCGTTTCGCCCAGATTTCTCAAAGGGGCAAGGTTCACATCTTCCCCAAGGGTCGCGGCGTCAAGAATGGCAATTTTCATCGTAAGAACCTCGTTTTCGTTTGTTTTTCTTATTATACCACAAAGAACGGAAAAAAGCAAGAGGGAAAAGCACATCTTTCCCCAAAAAGGCATTTCCCTCAAACACAATTTAAAATTGCAGTGTTGACTCAACTTCAAAAGAAGATCTTACTACGCATCTTCACAGCATTCTTACACGCATTACAGTCAACACAGGCGATAGGAACATGAAACATTTTTTCATCGCAAAAGACTTCCGTCAGTCGTTATAAACAAGGACAATCCGACCCGAATCGGGAATTTCCACGGAGAGCTTGTCGTTTACAAGAGAACAGGAAATCTCGCTGCGCGTCCCGTCGGGCGAGATATAGTAGGCTTTTAGGGGAACCGTTCCTGCCTTACAGGGCATTTCCACCTTCAAATCCCCGTTATAAGGAGACAAAATTGCACCGCCCTTAATCAGGGAAACATCGTAGCCATCCTCGGTGGCCGTCACGCGCAAACTTGTGCCGTGGGTCATCATTCCGTTGATGGGATATACCGTAACGCCGGTGGCGGCATCGGTTTCGGAGCAAGGTATAGTACGAGACCGATTCCGACCGCATACACCGCAGGTAGTTGACTCTCGTCCCGGATAATATATCGTCGGGGCAAATTGAAGGACATATGGGAAATCGTCGCAGCTAGTACATTGTTCGCGGGGGATTTGAGGAATCACCCGATACTGCAACAGAGGACAAAACTTGCAAGCACGGGTACACGAACCGTCAGACAGGAATGTTGCCGGAACAGTCACCTTCCATGCATCCATTTCATGGGTACAGAATTCCGAAGTCGTGGCAACCTCCTCGTTCACGGAGAGATACTCCACAGTGTTGGACATGCGAACCCCTGAATGCTCGGTGCTTCCGCCCTTGCCGATGTGAATGAAGATCCGTTGATTTTTCTTGACATCGATTTCAACATCAAAACGCTTCTGCCCGACTTCGGACAAAGAGATGCCGCGGCTGCCGTCGGTGGGATATACCTGGAGGTTTTCCAAATACACCGAAAAAACGACGCCGTCCTTGTAAGACAAAAGGACCTCCAGTACGGAACTCAGCCGCACTCTTCCTCCCGAAGGGCAGACAAAGGATTTAACAACGTCCACATAAGCCCCTGCCGAAAACCGTTCTCCGAAATCGGAAACTTTCGCAATGTAGACACTGTCTCCCGAAGAAGAGGTTGCATAATGGTAAGAACCTCCGGACAAAGCCTGACGAGGCAAGGATTTATACCCTGCATTCCGAGCTCCGGAAGCATGCTCATAGCACAAATATTTCCAAAGACCGTCGGAAGACAGTCCCTTTCCGTTGATCCATGCAAGGCGACTTTGCTCATCGGCGCGATTCCATTCAAAGGTCTGCCCGGGAACAACATCCCACTCCCCTGCATCCCAAAGCTTATATTCCGCAGGAACGGTAATCGAGGGCTTCACCTGAATCAAAGCATCAACAGGATCCTCTCGATCGACGGGAGATGGGGGAAGGCCGCAAGTATACCCAGAGGAAGTCGAGGAAGAATCGGTACCTTCCGTAGGTTCTGTTTGCGAGGGGGCACAAGAAGAAAAAAGAAGCAACACCACGAGGGACAGCAAAATGTAAGATAATTTTTTCATTCAACACGCCTCCTTTAAATATTATTGCGTTTCACCTTATATACACGAAAAAAAATTAGAAATGTGACAAACAAAGCAAAAAGTTAACAAAAAATTTACTTTTCGACAAAAAGACCGAAAAAGGTCAGCACCGCCTCGGTTTGCTCCGTCTGCAGAAAAACAATCTCTTCCTCCCCCGCAAGACAATGTGCGGAAAGGGTATACGAAAAGGTCTTATCTCCGTCTGTGATCTCGATACCATAACTCCAGCCCCCATCCGAATCGCCCGGGCCATCGACGGAAGGTCCGTCGGCGGAGGAGCCGTCGGAAGCAGGGGGAACAGGCTCGGTATAGATGGGCGCATCATATCCCGGAACGGAAATATAGCAGGAAAGGAAGGCCAGCGCAGTATCTGCCGACATCTCCCCTACCACCCGACCGTTGACTGTCACGCGGGATTCTTGTTCGGGGTTCTCCCCATCACAGGACTCCTTATCAGTGGAGGAATTCGTTGTCTTATCAATGTTATCGCTTGTATCCGCAGGCAGCCGAGTAGCGGAAGAACCTCCTCCTGTGGAGATTCCGGTGGTCGAGGAAGGTACACCCTCACCAAAGACAACATCCGTCGAACCCGGCTTTTGCACAGGGGGGCGAACCTCAAGGGAGGGCGACTGATCGGGCTCCGAGGGGCTGTTTTGAACCCCAAACAAAGCAACCGTCGCAATCAGGATCACGCAAAGGGAGGATACGGCCACGGTCACACTGCGACGAATTTTTGCAATTTTCCGATCGTGAAGATCCTTTCGATGGTAAATTTCCGCTTTGAATTCCGCATCATTCCGTCTCACAGTTCTTCCCCCTTTCCAAAATTTCCCGTAGGGATTTCTTTGCCCGATACAACAAATTATCGATCTGCTTTTTGTTTTTCTTCATCACACGAGCCGTCTCCTCATAGGACAGCTCCTCAAAATAGACCAAATGTACCGCAATCCGCATATCCTGAGGCAGTTGCTCCAGGGCACGGTTAAGCTGTCTTCGATCCTCCGCCCGCAGAACCGTTTCCTCCACCGAGAGAGCATCCGCCACACCGTCCGCCTCGGACAATTCAGTCATGATCAGAGCTTTTCGATGGCGCAACAGATCCAGAGCGCGGGAGCGCCCCAACATAAAAATATAAGTCTTCAGCGAAACCTTAAAGTTATACCGCTGCGGATGAACCAGGATGTAGGTAAAAACATCAATAGCGATATCCTCTGCCGCACCGAAATCCGAAACATAGCGCTGAATAAAAAAGGTCAGACTGTCGCGGTATGTTTTCCAGATCTCATCAAAGGCTTCCGTGTCTCCGTCGAGAAATCGGCGATAGACAGATTCCCCGTTGCTCATAATTGCCTCCAACTTCCCGTCCATCATCCCTTATACGAATCACAGACGAAAAATCCTCAAGAAAAACCCTTTATTTTAATAATAACATAAACAAAGTGAATTGTCAAGTCTTGACAAGAAACAAAAGATATGGTATGATATGAGAAAGGGAGGGGAGTCAATGGATTCTATCATTGAGACGCCCATCGGAGCCATACGAATCCGCGAAGAACAAGGATACATTACGGAACTGTACACAACGGCAAGAACATGCGCAAGCCGTACTCCTCTTGCGGAAAAGGCCGAGCAACAATTGGCAGAATATTTTTCGGGCAAACGGACGGAATTTGATCTCCCCTGCAGACCGAAGGGGACTGCTTTTCAGGAAAAGGTCTGGGCTGCGCTGAGGCAGATTCCCTATGCGGAAACCCGTTCTTACAAAGACATCGCCTGCGCCATCGGATCGCCCAAAGCATGTCGAGCGGTGGGAGGCGCCATTCATCGCAACCCTATCCTGATTCTGATCCCCTGCCACCGCGTCATCGGCGCAGACGGAAGCATGACGGGCTTCGGGGCAGGAATTCCGCTGAAAGAAACGTTGCTGACTCTGGAAAGGAATTCAAAACCATGCTGAACGCACGCTACACCCTTCGGGTCCCCAAGGCGGATGCTTTTGAACTCAAATATTATTACAGTAAAGAAGACGAGCCCTTTGAGGCGCGCACTTTTCCGCCCCACATCCACGACGTACCCGAGATCTACATTCTGGAAGAAGGAACCGCCTGCTTTGCGGTGGAAAACCGTCTGTACCGACTGAAGGCAGGCGACATTCTCATCACCGCACCGAACGAAATGCACAACTGCATTCTGACGGAAAAAACGGTACATAAGCATTTTTGCCTTTGGTTTGAGCCTTCCTGCTTTTTATTGGACGCTATTCTGCAAAATTGCGGATCGGAAGGGAATTTGATCTCCCCTCCACAGGAGACAAAAAAGAAGATACTATCCCTCTGCAAGGAGCTCTATCGGGCCACGGAAGAGAAAAAGCATCGTCGGGAATACGCTTTGCTCTGTCAGATCCTATGCGAGATTGAAGAGAGCATCGGTACGGGAAAAGAAAGCGACACAAACCTTCCGCCCATCCTCACGGAGATTTTGCAGGAGATTGCCGTAAACTTTTCGAAGATCGAATCGCTGAATGATCTGACCGAAAAATTTTACATCAGTCCCTCCACCTTGGGGAGGCTGTTCCGCACCCACCTGCACACCTCGCCGAAGAGTTATCTGGAAACAAAGAAGTTGGCATATTCCAGAATTCTTCTCCGTGAAGGGCGCTCTGTCACCGAGGCCTGCACCGGTGCGGGATACTCGGACGTATCCGGTTACATCCGATTATTCCGCAGGCGCTTCGGCGTCACTCCGGGCGAATACAGAAAAAAATAACAATTGTTATATTTTAACGTTTTCTACCAAATCACCTTTTCATTTTTTCGAACAACAGCCTCTGCAAAAAAGAAAACAGAACAATTGTTATATAACATGAATTCAAAAAAATCACCCCGCGTCCGAAATCGGATGCGGGGTTCGCATTTTATGTGCATTTATGCGGATTTTTTCGGCAATTTACGCACCGCCAAATTGGTGTAGAGCAGTGCAATCAGCACACAGACAACGCCGAGGAGAGACATCACCTGCTGAGCATAGATATTTCGTCCGAACACAACGAGCCCATTCTCCTGAATCCACTCCACCAGAAACCCTGCAAAATAGGTAGCCAAAAATCCAACAATCCCGGAAATACTCTGACTGAAGGCGAGGGCAACCGTTCGCTTTTGCGGCTCCACATAGTCATAAATCAGATTGATTGCAGAACTGTTGATTCCCGCCATTGCGACGGCAAACAGCACGTAATAGATCGTAAAAAAGACCTTTCCGTTCTCGGGAACGGTGAACACGTTTACCCCAAAAGCAACCGCCACCACAACAAAGCAGATGTTCAGCATGGAGGCAAAGGAATGACGGTCGGCGAATTTCCCCAAAAGACGGGAAACGGCAGAGCGGGCAACGGCATACAGGATTCCCAACACCGAAACAAAGGTCATGGAAAAGCCGAGCTCTTTCACCTGATATGTACCGTAGAAGGGGGTTGTGATGTAATGTGCCACCGCCCACAGAACATTCACACCGATCACCAGAAAAATAGACTTGACCTGTCGACGGTCGGAAAACAGGGTTCGCAAGGAGGTTTTTTCCGACTTGGGAGTGGGCTTCTCATCCGACAAAAGCAAGGTAACGGTATGCAAAATCATCAGACCAAAAATGGTGATGCCACCTATGATCAAAGCGGGCACCGTCTCCCCTTTTGCCTCAAAGAAATCGTACAGTGCCCCCATGACATAGGAGAAAATCATCCCCGAAATCAGAGAAACAATTTCCTTATTTGCCGTGAAGACGCCCCGTTTACGATCATCCACAAGGGACATGAGCCAATTCACCTTCGACGGCGTGATGACATTACACAGCACATGACCAATCAGAAGGAATCCGATAAACAACACGGTTTTTCCCGTCCCCGAAAGAGGAAACAGAGGCGTCAGCCAAACAAGGGCAAAAAAGCACTGATTGACAATATGAAGAATGGATACCCAACGCTTCACAGGTGTCTTGTTCCGCAAAAACAGTGCAAAAATCTGAAATCCGAGTCCCAGCGACACAAAGGACGTAAGCACGCCCGTGGTACTGTCGGACAACCCGATCTCCCCTGCGATTTTCGCAAGGTAAGCACCGCCGATCATCATGGAAATGAAGTATTCCAGCGCCACCTCAATAATATACATCACGCGGCTGAAAGCATAATTCGGACGTTTCATAAAAGCCTCTTTTCTACCTTTTTCCGGCTACCATTATACCACATTCCTCCTCCGTTTTCTTGTCTTTTTCAATCAAAAAGTGTGCACTTTCGGTCAAAAAAAAATATGTCCCCCGTTTTGGGGGACACGAAAGAAATCGAAATCAGGAATGTTTTGCGGAATACATGTTCATCAGCTTTCGCTTGTTCAGGAAGAACATCACAATACCGACGATGATGGAAACAAGAACCAACCCACCAATGGCAATGAGCATAACATCGGCAAGGGTCAAGCCTCCCATCTCGCGGACACCGGTTTCGACATATTCAATATGCTCCAAGCGCTGAATAGCGCCGTAGACGGGGCTCATTTCATCGGGAATGATCACATCATCCGTGTTTTCTCCCGGAACATTGATTCCCACAATATACTGCGTATCTTTGTCTACCGAAGAGAGATAAAAATGGGCATTGCCGTCATTGTCCACCACAGAGGCCTGCAAGCGGGTGTGGGAACCGTCCGACTCCACCTGATAGAGGAAGGCATTGGTGTTTGCGGTGGAATCGGGAAGGCGAATGAGAATTTCGCTCTTCAAAGAAGAAGAATCGTTGAAATTCAGGCCAAAGCAATTATCTGTACCCAAAGACTCCCGAGAGGAATCGGGGGCAGTATTGACGGTATAGGAGTAATTGGGAGCGCCGTTGACATCGGAGGTGTCGATTCCCGAGCAGTCCACACGCCAAGTGTCCCCGCCGGGGGTAACAATCTCCAGCTGAACGTCACGACCCGCCATTTCCTTGAGAAAATCTTCATCCACGGGGGATCCGTCGGTATAAACCGTGACCTTTGTCCCCTGAGAAATCGCAGAAGAAGAATAGGTATCGTTGACTTGGCCCAAGGCATCGGTGATCGCATCGGTGGCAGTGGCCCAAGAATCCGAATTCACGGTAATGGAAAGATCGGTGGTATAAGTACCGGCAGATCCCTCCTCTGCAGGCTTGCTTTCCACCTTTGTGACAAGGGTCACGCCTTCTTCCAGCGTGACGGTGGTGTTGGTCTGAGAAATCAACTCGCCGTCAAGATCATATTCCAAAGAGGAGGAATGGGAGGTGTCCGTCAAGGTGCCGTTGCCGATATAGCCGGAGGCAGCAAAGGAAGGATTGCTTTCGGAAATGTCCTGTCGCAGGGAATTGAGGGTGTTTTTATCGCCGGAATGGTAAATACCCGTAAGAGAATCGCACCGCTTAAAGGCATAATATTCAGCCTCTGTGACGGTGGAAGGAAGAGCGACCTCGGCGAGATTCTCGCATCCATAGAACATCCATTCGGGGACGGTTTTAATGGGGGCGTCAATCTGCACGCGAAGAAGGGAGGTGCAGTAAGCGAACACCTGCGTGCCCAGCTTTTCCGCATAGCGGGGAAGGGTAATGGAAACGAGGCTTTCACAGAGATAAAAAGCCTTGTCGCCCACCGATTCCAGGCTGATGGGAAGGGAGATAAACACAAGAGAAGTGCAGCCGTAGAAGGCTTGGCGGCCGATTTTGGAGAGGGTGGAGGACATCCGCACCTGCACCAGTTTTTCGCAATTATAGAAGGCACTGTCCCCGATCGTGCGCAGAGAATCCGGGAAGGAAACGGCGCGCAGGGCGGTGCATCCGTAAAAAGCGAGGCGGCCAATGGAGGTAAGGCCGTCGGGAAGGATAACCTTGGTGATTTGTTCGCGGAGGTGGTACCAAGGAGCGGTACGGTACTCGTTGAACTCGGTCATGGCCCCTTCCCCGGTGATGGTAAGGGTGCCCTGATCGAAGGTCCAGTTCAGATTCTGACCGCAGGTGCCGCTTTCGGCGGCACGGGCAGGCAACCCGACCAACAGACAGGCCAGCACCAAAAGGAGACCTATGCTCCGCTTGATATTCAATTTTGACTTAAGACGGATCATAGATACCTACCTCATTAACAAAAAACAAACTTTTACTTCATAAAGATCTTACACCAGCGTGTTTAATTCTTTAACCTACATTTCTGAATCCACACAAAACCAACTAAAAGCATTACTAGACAATGGACGCCAACCGCAGAAACACCAAAAAGGATTTTTTCACTATCCATCAAAAATTCGGTAAAAAAGCGGGTTAAACCTACCATAATCAACATCAATGGATACAAAATCCCCTTTGTATTATAGTGATTCTTTTGAAATATTTTAATCAGAACAAGGAAAATACCAATCAATATCAATGCATTAAAGAACTGCGTAGGAAATACAAAACTGTCTAACCTTGCATTATATATGCCCCATTCACAGCTATATCCATTACAACACCCTGCAAACAAACAACCAATCGAGGTTGTTCCCCAAATTAGAGGTTGACTAAAAGCAAACAGATCATTTAATTTATTTGGTGGTATTTTTAATATTTTACTCAAAAGGAATGAAACGATTGGAACGAGAACAAAGACACGCCCCAAGCTATTTTGAACTGAATGTATATTCAATATTTGGTGTTCTGCAATAAACCTAACTGCAAACAAAGAGCCGTGAAGTAAGAAAAAGACAATCGTAGACCCTAGAAGTATGCTAACAACAGCTTTTGTTCGACTAATATTAACCTTTTTTGCGTAATATAAACTATAAAACAACATTACAATAATTCCTATTATTGTTGTCCCATAATATATGACATTCTCTAAATTTGCCTGTCGAATGTCTATCAGAATTTGTTGAATATACTCTTGCATTTATTCTCTTCCATCGGAGCTTGTCCTTATATTATTAAGGACAAGCTCCAGATTCTTAATAAGGATTATTGATTGTAATCTTTGCTATAGGAACCGAATACTGAACCCCGTTATATGTCAACGTTAAGGTATCCGCAATAATAGTTCCAGCAACAGTTTTTGTATCACTCTTGTTACTGCCTGCACCATTATCCATAACACCAATGAAACGTTTACATTCACCATTACTATTCCACACATAAGAATCGGTTCCATATGTATTGTAATCACCCCAATACGTTCCACCAGATCGATCAGCGGTATACTGAGTAATCATGACAACTTCACCACCACCGGATTTAACAAATGTCAGTTTAGCGTTAGTCGCCTTCCCCATGTCTGTAAGTGTCAAAGTCGCAGCGGGGACGCCGTTTCCATTATTATAAAGATAAGTATGTCCCTTAAAAGTCGCGCCTCCGTTATATCCGTTTACCCTTCCACCATCATACGTTTCAACATCATCATGATTACACTTGAAATACAACCATGCAGTCAAAGAACCTTCTTCTATTCTTGAAATATACCCTGTGTTTTTGCTTGCAAATATGTGGTTTTTATTTGTTGTACAAGTATAAACATAGTCAGTAAAGCAACCGCTCGACTCTGTTTTATACGTAGATGTATCTGCCAGCGATCCTGTTGTATGTAGATCCACAGAATACGCCCCTGCACCATCCATAGTAATATCAGAAATATATACCGTCGGTGCCTTCGACCAAACTTCAAACGTATACGCATTCTTTGCTGCACCAGTCACGGTTTTTGCTTCTGCTTTTGCAATAGCCGGCGTGACATCATAGGTGATGATGTCATTCAGAGAATCACTATCCGAGAATCCATATTTTGCAGCATACTGCAAGGAAACAGCATCGCTAAGAGTAAATCTCGTTCCGGAACCAACAAAGGAAAGAGGCGTATGAATTACTCCACTCACAGGAGCATTGGAAACCGCAGTATAACCACCATAGGTAGTATTTACAGTGTCATATTCCAAATTAGCCTTAACGTTGGAAATAGTAAACTTACCGCTACGAATAAATCCGTAGGGATCGCTGAAAGTAACTACAATACTATCCTTTGCGAGAGCATGAGAGGTCATAAACCCGGCGGTAGGATTCTTGTTGGCATCGGTACCGTAGTAATAGGTCTTTGTTGCCTCATCCTTTGCGGAAAAGCCCGCAAGGGTTTCATCATAGTTCACATTGATTTCAATGGCAGAAGTATGAAGCACTGCAACGGGCTCAGCGTTGACCTCAAAGACAACACCGGATTCGAAGTCCTCTTCCGTATCAACGGTGCCATCAGAAGGCAGGGAGTGGAGATTACTGTCACTATCAAAGACATTGAATGCAGAAACAGCTTTCAACGTCCACAAACCGTCATCCACAGGGAATATAAAGCCCTGTTTGTCACCGTCTACAAAGAAGTCTCCGCCACTATCCTGTGCCTTGGGCAGAACATAATCAACCTTGCCTTCTTCATTTACAAGCATTGCCACAACCTTTGCAGAAGTAGCATCCTTCAAATAGACGAAAACAGATCCCTTATCCGAAGCCTTGGTCATCAGTTGCGCCAATGTGCCATCGCCCCTAACAAAGGTGGGAGGAGTGGGAGGAATAATAACAAAAACGGGAGCATTCGAGTTAACTGCAGTAAGAGTATTCTTACTGTTATTACCCATTTCAATTTCAACACGACTAAAACGCCATGTACCGGCAGCAGTCCTAAACTCTCCTTCATACACCTCCAAATCACCATTCCATATCAGGCGAGTGTGAAGTATTTCGGGACCACCCATCGAATAATACAGGTCGGCGTTTGCAAGAGACGGAATAAGGTTACCACTGTTGTCAAGAATCTGCACACGCATTTCCAATGTCTCGGGAGTGTTTTCATCACCATAAATCATGTTAGTATCAGAGAGCGTTTCAACATGAACGCGCATGCCGAGGATGAGTTCGACGGTACACTGGTGATTTTGAGCGAGTTCAGTATATTCACCATCAAGAATCACATACTGCATAGTATATTCCCCGGAAGAAACAAAATCAGCACGTCCTTGCCAGTCCCCAGAAGTCGGGTTATAAACAAAATTGACGTTGACGGCGACACCGTCACCACGGGTAAATTTCCCGATGACGGAGGTTGGCATCTTTTCAGGATCATCGGTAGCAAACTTCAAGGAAACCGTTCCGCTATAAGAGCCTGCGTCGGTCATAACAAAACGGGACATGCTGTAATTAACCGAAGAAATAGAAAAGCCTTTGACTACAACTGTGGGATATTGTTTCCCCTCCACGCCGGAGGGAACCTGAAGGTCGCGCTCCACGCCGTCCATGGTGACACTGCGAAGGATATACGTACCAGGAGAAAGGAAGGTATAATCCCCTTCCCAAACACCGTCACCATCGGCATCCGTAAGAATAAAGGTGTCTTCGGGAGAGCCCTGGGTGGCATTGATGCGGCGAATGAAGTTTGCTATAACAACTTTTGGCTGTGTTCCCGTAATACGAACCTTTACGTGGGAAGTCATAGAATCGCCCTCGGCCAAAGTATCATAGTCGAAGCTTCCGGGAGAAATCGAATCCACTTCCGCGTACAGTTCGGCATTGTAAAGAGTTTCATTATCGAGAGGATAAAGAACCGCAGAAGAACCGAACTGAATGTTCATGCGCCCTTCGATATCAGCAGAAGCAAGAACATCATCATTGGTCAAATCGGAGCCATCCAAATATACAATAGCAGTAATACGGGTAGGAACATTCTGCTCAAGGGCAGTAATTGCATAACGAATATTACCATCTTCGTCGGTACCAATACTGGTGCTCTCGCTATCCAGAACCATGGGAACGATCACCTTACCACTATCTGAAAAATGACGATCGGAATCCATATAGGCAGTAGCAAGAAGAGTACCATCCGCCGAAACAAAGGCAACCTTCATAGATTTCAGAAGCTCCAAACTGCGTTCCTGATCAACGGGAGTCTCGGCATAAAAGACATAACAACTACCACTACCCTGAGTAGTGCTATTGACGGAAAGCAGGGAGTGCTGATCCCCTTCCCATATACGGTTGTCGCCCTCAAAGCCAATGACGTATTCCACTTCCTCAACCTTTTTACTGGGTTCAGGGATAGGATCCCCTTCCGCAAGACCAAGGCTCTCCGCAGTCACGATCTGATGGTTGGAGGCATAGCGAAGATCGTTGACAACTTTGCCCTGATCATCCGTTACATCTTTTCCGTCAGCATCCTTCTGAGGATAGTAATATACATCATAGGAGACAGTATTCAAGTCCTCAAGAAGCCCACCGCCCTCAGTGTTTGAGGAAGAGTCGGAGGAGGTGCTTTCCGATTCTTCGGTCTGTACCTTCACAGTAATGGTATAAAGCTGAACCTCGTTACCATCGAGGTCTTTACCTTTCACATCAACCATTTCGGTATCGGTAAGAACATTACCCTGAAGGGTAAGATAAGAATTTGCGGCATTGGTGCGAACCCAAAAATCCACAGCAAAGCCGTAGGTATCGTTGGCGATTAACTTAGGCTCACTAAACTTATCGTCAATAATACCCTTAACCAAAGTCACTTCATTAGCAAAATAGTCACCCTCTGCGCTTGTGGAAACATTGGAAGTAATGGTCTGAGTCCCCATTACCTGAACAGTCAATTTCAAAGGATTTCCATCGGGATTTTTAATTCTTGCACCGGTGATACTATCGAAATTGTACAATACACCATTTGTTATTTTTGTTTCACAAGTTCCGGCATTCTTCAAGCTCATTGCTGCAGTCGCACCAACACTCTTAATCTTTAAATTTTTATACTCACCACCGGTAATCGTACATTCCTTTACATTGACAAGATTATCGATAATATCATCGATTAATTTCTTTTCCGTTCCTTCAACAACAGGCGATTTAGGCCAAGAAACAGAAGTGCCGCTAATACTGGAAATCAAATTGTCAATTCTAACAACATCATTCACCAAAATATTATAATCCGACAAAAACAGGTCGACTTCCTCCACAAACCCGATCGTTTTATCGTCAGCAGAACAGGTCTCAAACCCCATTTCCAAAAGCGCATTATAAGCACTTTTTGTATCTGTATCATACGGCAGTTCCATTATTTGAGCGCCGGTAATTGAAATGCTTTTACCATTCAACTCTGCCTGAAGGTTGAGAAGTGAGGCTAATACATCTGCAAATTCAACATAACTATCCATCAATGTTCTATACATAGATGAAAATTGTTTCAAATCGTTTTTAAGAATTGTCGCATCGCTAATCATACCCCCAACCGAAGAGTTTACCTTTAAAACATTTTGAACCATATAACCCGTCATCATAGATGCCAATGCATCCATGTATTCTTGGTTATAAGCCATATTCTGGTAGTTAACCTGAGCTCTACGAATGTCAGATTTAATACGATTCAGTCTTTCTCCGTAGATGCTTGCATCACTATCTTCACCGTATACCATAGAGGTAATGGCACGAATTCCCAGTTCATCCGTATCTTCAAAACGACTTGCAGACTCCTTCCACTTAGAATAACCAAAGTTAGTATTCAAATCAACCACCCGTCCAGAAGCATCATACACCGGACCATAAAGAGGAGAGGTGATTAACTCACTTTCATAGAGAAGAGCAGGACGGAGAACAATATTATCGAGGCCGTAGCGGGCATCGCCCAAATTGATCAGGTTGCCCCAGGTGACGTTACGCAGGAGGGTATCGAGGTTACTGTCGCCGATCTGAGATGCGCCGGGAGCGGAGGCATCGGTCAGAGTGCCCGTAGCAAGGGCGATCTCCAGGTTACCGTTGGAGGCAATGCTGGTATTAACACCACTCACTTCAGGGTTTGTAGACAAAGCAACCCATGCAAAAGTAACCGTAACCATCATAGATGCGGATACGGCAAGCAACAAAGCAACAGCGATTACCTTCTCCTTTAATCGGGGAAGGGCTCGTTTGTACTCGTTAATTCTTCTTTGCGATTCTCTCATATTCATTCTCCTGTGAGCAATGGGATCAAGCAGAAACTCGATCAATACAAATCCAGATGCGAGACAAATCAATTTCGGTGTTGTGGACGGAAACGGTAAGGGTTTTACTTTCGTTGCCATTCAAAAAACACAGAATTTCTTCATTTTCAAGGGTAAAACAGTAATACCATCCCTCGGTTTTATGCAACAGGTAAAAGGGGGTATTTTGACCAAGGTAGTCGAATTGGGAAGTATAGCGGGTGTCATCCATTGTCAAAGCAACGGTTGGCATCGTGGCAGATTCATCCTCCTCGACAAAAACGCGAACCCGAAGCTGAGTATTACGTGCGGAGTCTGTAGCAGAAACATCAAAAGAATAAATCTTTTCGCCTCCCAAGGAAGTCCAGGCATCCGCGTCGGGTTTCAACGAATGGGAAGAAACCACACTTTCATCGTTTACTTTAAATGAGGGGATGGATCCTGCAGAATAGGAAACGATGCCCGAAAACTGCGTTGTATAGCGGGCAAATGTATCACCCACAGAAACCGAAACAACCGTCAGAAAGAGAAAGATCATGCACAACGAAAGAAGACATATTTTCTTTTTCCGGTTCATACACATCTCTCCTTTCCGTGCAAAAAAACTGTGCTGCAGATTAACCGCATCCCGTTATTACGCTCGAATAATCAAGAATCGGCTGCCCAATATTCGGAAACATCCGAACTATAAGTCCCACCGTAAATGACGATACTCGCATGGGTACCGCCCGTAGGATACATGCGAACGGCCTCACCATTGGCACTGCTGATATTTGTATTATCGCCTTCAATAGTGATAGTTGTAGTCCATTCGGTATAATTTGCTTCCAGATAAACACCATCGCCGGTATCCCAGAAACCGCTCTTGGAAAGATTTGCGGGATCAGCGGGAGGAGGATTTGCCTCTCCTATTCCTATAATAACAGAATCAATTACCCTGACAGCGCCGCCCTTTACGGCCAATGCAGTACCACCCTCAAGGGTAGAATCGCTGACCGTCAAGAAGCTGTCCCTCTGCGGGAAATAAATTGCAGCATAATGACCTTTGATAACGCTTCCTTCCGAAATACGAATATCCGTACCGAAATACGTACCGTTGCAAAGAACACCGATATAGCCGGAGCCTTCAATTGTACTGTGTTCAATAACAACCGAGGTGTTCTTTGCGGAATCGCTGCCGTTGCCATAGATCCAAAGACCGTCCAATTTACCGACGACATTACAATCGACCAAGTGAATCGAAGAATCCAAACCAAGCGAGTTCTTATGATCAAAAACCGTAATACCTTCCACAACATCGCGGATGTTTACATTGTTCAAAGTAACAGAAGAACCAACCGAATAAATGCCGTTTTCAGCACCGTTCTGACCGACGATATCACCGTCGCAAATCATCACGGTTGCCCCTTCTTCTGCAGAAATAACACTTTGTGCAGAGGAAGAGATAGTATGGCCGTTCAAATCAAGCATTGTCTGAGAGCCCGACTTCAAAAGAACAGACTCTGTTAATGTTACATCCTGAGACAGTGTGACATGATTGAACCCGGGAGAACTCAAAGCTTGGAGCAACGTATCCTCATTGTATACAGGAGAACCGGCTTCTTGGCTATTCCAGCCGGTCACAACAACAGACGCAGAACCCAACGTCGCACTACCCGTCCCCAATTCGGAATCCTTAGTCGCACCGGATTGGATCTCATCATAGGTGCACAAATAAGCCCAAACACCGTAATTATTAGCGTCAACCGAGACGGGATAATACCCCTGTTGTGCAGCAGTGGTATCTATCGTGCCGACATAACCGTCGGTTTGCGAAAACGCTTGCAAGAACTCGGAAACACTCTTTCCTTCCAACTGAATCAAGTTACCGTCTGCGTCAAACGAAGTGCTCATGGGGTCGTACTCATATTCGATCGGTCGAATATATTCGTCAATCTGAAACGAATCTGTGCCGGGCTGACCGAGAACATAGTAACCAAGGTTGTCATAAACCCATTCCCACTTCAGAACAGGATAGTAATCGGAATCTTCGTTCAGTTGAAGATCGCTATAAGGAAAAACAACATAAGTATAACTACTCTTACTGCTGACATAAACACGGGAAAGGGTTTCCTCATTTCGTGCCACAGTAGTATCAACATAAAAATACATACGGGGACGCACAAATTCGTTCAGGCCATCTTTCGACACCGTAACGCTTGCTGCGACCAAATTGGAACTTTCATTCTTCAGTTGAATCCCGATTGTTCCGCTATCACCGGGCGCAATCGCATCGGGTTGCCCGGAAACAGAGATTTCTCCGCTGAAATTCCAAGTTTCTGCGGAAAACATCAAGCCGCCGGTCTGAACAATATTTGTTTGCCACGCAATCGTAAAAGCAAAAACAAGGATCAAAGTCAAAACTAAGATCAATCCTACCAAAACAATGCGGAGCAATACCTTTTTTTGCAATACCTTCAGAAGCCCAAGCAGACCGCCGGCAGAATTATTCTTCTCTCGACTGTGCTTCAACATCACGATTCAATAGCTCCTCCATCAATTCCGCACGAAGGCGTTCACGCATAGCATCATAATCTTCTTCTGCAATAACATCCGAAGACACCAGTGCCACATCTTCCCCGGATTTTTCCATTGTATCTACAAGCTTCTTCATGTCGCGTCTCATAGACTTAACATTGTCTTTCAACACAAAGCCAAGAATTAGCAGACAGGGAAATACAATACATGCGAGAAAACCATACCGACCGGACAAAAACGACATCACGGAGGCAAGGAAACTGTCTCCGGAAGACCAAACAACTTTTCCGATTAAATTCGAGGCGGTTACATACATTCCATCCACAGACAGATTCGCATCCCCCTTCGTCAAAAGTTGGATTTCACCCATTGCATTGTGCGAAACATCCACCACCCGGTGGGTAATAATATTCCCCATGGTATCGATCGATTGAGAACGGAAACTGACAACATCCCCGACGCAGATCTCTTTGATGTCCACATCATCGGTCAGAATCAATTCTCCCACAGAGAGGGAAGGCTCCATACTGCCGGTCACAACCCGAAAAAAGCAATGACCGCCAAAAGAAACATATCCACAGGTCAAGACCTGAACAATCACATACAAACAGCAAAACAGTGATAGAACCAACAGGACTGTGACCGATGCCGATATTATTCTGTTCCGAATCTTCGTTCTGTTGTCTGCATGCTTCATAATCAATCTTGATTGCTTCCCGCAAGTTCAATGCTCAACGCAAACCGTCGGTTGCTTGCAGAGGAATCGCAGTCTACATCCTGCCCCTCAATCCAAACAAACATACGGATCCGTTGCGGTACGTTTTTTTCCAATTTTACAATATAAGTATCTTCTGTAGCACCTGATAAATTCAGTGAATTCATGGCCTCAGCACTCACCGAGAAACCATCATTTTCCATACATCCGTACAAAGCGGATATATTCGAAACAAAAGACCCTGTAGTTACATAAGGAGCAAACTGCCCCTGCAAATAATCGTCATAAAAGAGAGATGCAGCATCTTGGGGAGACTCCACATCCTTCCCGGAGATTGCAGTTTGAAAAATCTGCTCCAGGAGAATAGATTCCGAGCCGTTCTTTTTCCAAATATTATTAAGCTGTACACTCAAACGATCTCGGATATCGGCAAGGAACACTTGATTTCCATCGGTTGCAACCGGCGTTGTGGCAACATATCCGGTATTTTCCGTCCCGGGATGCAGATCCCCGTTTGGCTCGTAAATTAAGAACCGATAATCTCCGGAATAGAGAAGAGAACCCTTTTCCTGATAAAAACCGCTCAAACGACGAAATTGGTCATTATAGGCAGGACTTTTTTGATAATACACCATGGTGTTATCTGTAACATAGTCCGTATTTGCCAAAAATCCGATGCGGGCAGCGGCCGCAAAAGAGCCATCACTGTCCGTCAAGGTATATCCGCTCTCATTCGAAGAAACGGTAGGAAGCTCCAGCAAATAACTGCCGCCACTTTCATCTCCGCGGGAAATGCGAAGCGTATAATTCGTGGAAGGAGAAACAACCCAAAAATCCAAATAGAGATAATGTCCGTCGGTCGAAGCATCCGATCCGCTGAGATTTGCAAACTCCAACTCAGTATCCAAAACAAAATCACGGACAGGCTTCACATCACCGACCCGAGCTTCACCGTTCTTAACCGCTTCATCGGAAATATCATAATACTCGGGAAGAAACCAATGCAAGCCATTCGAGGTCGAAACGGGAGAAAGGGCATCAAGCGAGGACAGATACGAGTAATTTTCATAACGAGAAAAATTCAAATTATCACTGAAATGTCCCGGATAGTGATAAGTAGTTCCATCAACAACCTCAGAAAGATCGGGGGCAATCAGAATGGTGCTGCTTCCGCTGATAGCAATCTGCACCCCCTCCACAACGGGAGTCGTGGAAAGTGTGGTCCATGCGTAAGTGATTGTAACCACCATCGCAACCGAAAGAATCAGAGCCATAGAAGCTGCAAGCAGCTTGCCAACTGTATTTTTCATCGTTTACCAAATCTCCAACGGCGATTTTCCTCTGCGGTTTTTGCATCCTGCCGCTTTCTCTTTTCTTCATCAAATGCGGCACGAAGCTGCAGAAGTCTCTGCTCCTCCTGCGCTCGCAAGAACAATCGCGCTTGAAAACCGTTTCCAAAGAGAGCCAACTCATTCACAAATATGGCAACGGCCTGCTGATCACGGAATTCCTGCTCTCTGCGCTCAGCCTCTTCCTGTTCTGCCAATTGCTGTCGCAAGAGTGCTTCCGCCTCTTGTTGTTGACGGATCTCTTCCTGACGTCTGGCTTCTTCTTCGGCCAAAGCCCGAAGTTGAGCATCCCGTTCTTCTTGACGGCGACGCTCCATCTCCTCCCGTCTGCGCTGTCTCTTTCGATCGGCTTCTTCTTTTTTCAGACGTTCGGTCTCTTCCAAAATGTATGCAGCATCTTCAAAATCCTGCGAAACCGTTTCTCTGATCGCTTTTGCCTGTGCACGAAGCTCCAAACGCTCGTCAAAATTCTTAGCAAACAAGTCAAGATCTGCCTTAAACAAGCGACTGCGGCGACGGTCTTCCTGCTCACGTTCCATGCGTTCGATCAACAAACGTTGTTCTTCGGCTTCACGCTCTTGGCGCAGGCGTTCCTTTTCAGCCTCACGCTCCTGACGGAGACGCTCTTTCTCGGCTTCTTTTTCCTGCTTGCGACGGGCTTCTTCTTCCTTCTTACGCTGTGCCTGCTCTTCCACAAGACGTCTGCGTTCCGCGGCTTCTTCCTGAAGCAGCTGTTCCTTGGTAAGTTCTTCAATCAGAACCTTACGAACCTCAACGTCGGGAAGATCATAATCTTCGGTGAGCTCTTCGATAATTTCCTTGATAAATTTGGGCTTCAGAACACGCTTCTTCTCCTTCATCGGAGAGGGGAGGCGACGATCCTTATCCCGTTCCAAATGGTTTTTCAACAGAAGATACTGAAACAATACGTTGTGGAAAATATTCTTTTCGAACACTTCGTCAATCTGCGGGTTTTGCTCAATGATTTTTATGGTATAACCAATATCACCGTAACTCCGCAAATACTCCAAAAGCTCCAAAATAACACGGTAATTCTTATTCCGCTTCAACACGTTGGTTTTTGTAACAGAACCCTTCACGCGAGGATAGCGAGACATATGACGGGCAAAATGGCTGTTCATATCATTGGCAAGCAACCGATAGAGACGGGAAATACGGTCAAAAACCTCCCGATTTTTATCGTCCGTATCCAGCGCACCGTCTACGTCACGAATATGCAAAAACATATCCATATGGACCGATTCCACAGGATTGGACATATCGGTCTTAACCTTAAGCTTTGCGCCGAACTCCTCACTCATGGCACTCAGAAGTGCGTCATGACGGATCTTGACAAACTGATAAGCCATTTCCAGTGTTGTAAAAACAACACGGTTCTCATAAACCTGACCGATCGAGTCCTCGCGATACTTCTGCATCAACTTGCTGGGACGAACATCGCCGCTTTCTTCGTTGAAATCTTCAACAAGAGAAGCATGCATAGAAAGGTGACGAACCACATCACTGCCGGTCTTTTTCGCATTGGCGACATTAACAATCAATTCGTCCTCGCGAATAACATTACGGGGACTTTCGATAATGTTTTGGAATCCGGTCAACGCACTTTCAACCGCATCGATCCATTCGGTATCCACAATTTTTTCCATGCGGCGGTTGGAAAATTGAATTTCATTTTCCGCGCTTGCAACAGATTCCATAAAATACTGATAAAACTGTGTACTACCGAGAGCGCGCACTACGCTTTTCACATACTTTTGAAACAGAATCTCGACATTATCGCTTTCTTTCTGTTCAACCGCAGGGGCCTTCTTTTTGCTTTCAGCCACGGCGTACACTCCTTTCCTGTTTTATCAGTTGGTCTTCTTCAACAATTCAATATAATTCTTGCAGAACATCATCGAGTTCTTGCCAAAGGTACGATCCAAGAAACTGCTGAATTTCGTCAGGTCGTCCTTCATAAAGCCAAGGCTCAAGGATTCCAGTTTACGGAGAACTTTCTTCGCAACAATAAAGTCAACAGCCTGAAGCTCGGTTCCGCCGCAAGCAACAAAGCAAGGAACGAAGTCCTTAATCTGCTTCATAACACGGTTACCGAAGGCCAGACGGAAATTCTTAATAACGTATTCGTTGACGATCTCCAGCTTTTCAAGAATTTCATTCGATACCGGATACATACTCTTTGCTTCTTCGAACAGATAGCTAAGACGATCTGTAGAGACAAAAATCGGATCGGTATCCTCGCATTCAAAGGGTTCCGCACGGCTGTCCAAGTCGATGGGGATGGCACGGTCGTACACCTTATCGGCGACGGCAAAGGTGGAGTCGTCGTTATTGATGGTACCGACGAACCAAATATTATTGGGAATACGAACGGTACCGCCTTCAATCAAGCAGGGGTCGTTATCCCAAACAGAAGTAACAATATCGACCTTCCATTCTTCCTGAAGCGGCATTTCAAGAATGGAGAGCATCTCCGCAAAGTAGTATTCCACGCGGGCGATGTTCATTTCGTCCAGGATTACCACATGGGGATCGCGATAATAGTTTCCTTCGTAAATGGCGCGCAAAAATTCGGTTTCGGAATAGCGCTTGGTAAATTCGTTAAAATAACCGTAAAGCTCAGTACGTTCACGCCAGGAAGGCTGGACAGAAACCACGGTAGAGTCCTTCTGAACAAACTTACCGAAGGCATAGGGCAAACTGGTTTTACCGGTACCGGAAATACCTTGCAAAATGATAATTCTGGCAGCACCCATAGACGCAACAAAGAACCGCATCATGTCAAGATCATAATACAGATGCAATCTGGATGCCGCAAAGAGGCGGAATCGCTCACAGAACTCACTTAAGGTGACATTATCATCATACACGGGGGGATAATATTCGGTTTTATAGAAGTTGTCCACACCGGTCAGACGGAAGAAACGGCTGTCGGCGGGATCCACGCAGGGAGAATCGAACCGATTGCGGTTCGCGGATACGAGGGGAACATCTTCCTTCGGCTCTGTTTGCTCCGTATTTTCTTCTTGATCTTCCATTCCCTCGAACTGCGGAAGAGGATCTTTCCCGCCCATTTCAGTCACTCGCATGGCCAGAAGGCGATCCTTTTCGTAGTTTGCGCGGATCAAATCCCGTTGAAGAGCACGCAACTGACGCACCACATCATCGTATTTTTTCGGCGAAATGCGGAAACGGAATATCTTGCGGAAAAGTTTTACAAGAAAGACAATCAGAACAATAATCAGCGCAACGAGGATGAGATTGACCACCAGCAACAAAACCCACTCCGTTGTGGAGAAGGATTCGTTGTACTGAGCAATAATATCCATGCGTTTGGGGAAGTTAAACAACAGGTAAATAAAGTCCCAAAACGCAACAAGTGCATCCACGAAAGCGCGGAAAACATTCCCGATATCCTGGAAAAAGTATCTGAAAAAATTATCCATAACAAAAGCTCTCTAAACCAAATAGTTCCCCCGAAACGGACGGGGTAAAATTATTCGTCCTTCGATTCTTTTTCTCTGGCCATGCTTTCCAGAAGTTCGGCACGGAGTTTTTCCCGCAACTCAGCCTCCATCTGGGCACGCTCAGCCTCACGTTGAGCCTGTTCGGCAAGAAGATCTTCCGTCTTGCCTCTTTCCTGCTCAAACTTAATACGGTTCTTAACGTTCTGATATTCAAACAAAACGCGGAAGAACTGAACGAGATGATACAGGAAGAAGAGCAGAACGGGGATCAGAACCACCAGCAAAAAGCCGGTGCTTGTCTGCAGGTAATCAAGGGCTTTACCGACGCCGGGGATACAGAACTTGTACACACCCACCAGTTCCGATTCATGGACGGTCAGGGGGTCGACGTTGGCGTTGTTATCACCCTTGGTCTCAAAGATCAGATACCCGCCGCCATCGTAGATGTTCTCAATACGGTGGGTATTCAGGACACGTTCACCGTTGATGACGGTCCAATAGGTAATAATATCTTTTGGACGGAGCTCTGAAGGATCGTCGATGCCAACGGAAATAATCAGATCTCCGGACTTAAATTTAGGATACATGGAGTCGGTCTGAATCGACAGAAGTCGGAGACCGAACACATTGGGAACGCCGTTCCCGGAGGTGGTAACAAAAGAGATGTAAGTACAAACTGCGGCAATTACAATGGCCACGACAAGAATCACATTGATGACAATATTCAATGTTTTCTTGGAGTTGTTCTTCTTCTTTCTCTTTTTCATTCTGGGGGAAGGATTGGGTGCAGAAGCGGGAACTTCCGGCACAACCGTTGTCTCTACATTATTCGTAGGGATATTATCGTTCATAAATGCCTCCTGACCGCGGGAAGTCGGTCACATAAAATTAATGGGCACGGCGCGAAAAAAGTTTTGTATGGGCAAAAACCGAGGCTTACTCGTATGGAGTCATACCGGATTGATTGTCCGGATCTGCTCGGAACTGGAGGTTTGCAAGGATTTGAGCTTCCTTGATGGCGTTTGTGCAATCCACGTCCTGGCCCTCCAACCAAAGATAGACACGGATCATCACCTTCTGATTGGAATCCAGAGAAAAGAGCTCGACCGGGGTCAAGAACTCTCCGAAGGTGAAGTTTTGCACACCATTTTGCACAGGATCGGATTCGGTCCACGTGGTGTGAGACTGAAGAATCAAGCGATCCTTGGGGATAAGTGAGGTATCTCCGTCGATGCTGAGGGTCTCTTTGTATCCTTGCGAGCCGTCGAGATGAGTGTCACAGTTGGGCTCGTAGATAAAAAAGGTCTCTTCTTGGGAGATGGGTTGATTGTTTGCGTCCAAAGGAGTAATGCGGATGCCGATGCGGACGGCGTTTTCGGCGCCCTGACCGGCGTTGGAATGTGCGAGTTGGTCGGCGTCCCATTTGGGGGTACCGATAAGATAGGTGCCCGATCCGTTGATGCCCTCTTCAACCTCCATGGCGTGGGTCAGGGAGACGGTAACATCTTGGCCCGTGCGGGCATAAAAGGTTCCCACAACATAATAACCTTCGTAGTTGTCGCGATTGGCATTACGCTCATCCGACAGAGGCTCCCACTGACCTGTAAGCCTGCCGTCGATGCCAAAAACCGCTGCATAGAATCTTTGATCTTTTTCCGACCAGGTGACAGGACGGAGTGGTATGGAATCCTGCACCATATCAAGGTAAGAGAGGTGGCTTCCCCAGGTCTCGCTGTCGGGGGCGAGAGCAAGCTCCAAACCGGAGCGGGAGGTCACGTACATGGACAGATTGCTGACTTGCGGCGTTCTTGAGAGAGAAAACCATGTATAGGTGGCCACCGTGGAGAGAGCCAAGAGGAGCAGAATCAGGTAGAAATAGATGAAGAGCATCGTTTTTCTGCTTGGTCTGCGTTTGGTTGGGGTATTTGCTTGATGTTCCACGTTAAAACCTTCCGTTAAGTGTCAGCGAAGAATTGAGGCGAGTCCGCGTCTCCCCCGCCCGCGAATCACGGGCAGGGGGACGAAATTCTCAATCAGAGAGATGTATTAACAACCGTGGTTAAGGAGCAACGTAGTTATTCACTACGGTAAGCTTGATCTTTACCAAGGTTTCTGCATCAGCATCCGCCGAGGCCTTACCGAGAATAATATAATCACGCGCTACGGCATCCTTGGTAACCGTCAAGTTTGTACCGGAGATAGACAATCCTGTAGGAGCAGTTCCGTCAAACACAAAGGTTGTAGCATTCTGCCCGGAAAGAACGATCGTTTTGTCAGTACCGTCAGCCTCAATAGTTACATCCTTCGTAATAGTGGGAACCTGATCAGTAATATGGAGATCACTATATTCCATAGGAACCAAGGTGGCAGAGCTTGCAAACTGGAAATTAACCTTACCGGTCATAGAGGCAGCAGCAGAGGCAGCAACATCTGCGTTGGTAATCGTTGTACCATCCAAATAAACAAGTGCAGATACATACTTAGCCTGATTCTGATTCAAATCTGCGATTTCATAGCTCTTGATTTCAGTCGTTGTTGCAACTACATCCTGATCAGAAACACCGGCGGGAAGAGTAACAAGTTTAGTCTTCTCATAGTCAGAGTAGTAGGTATAGGTCGTAACGGCCGAATCACCCTCACCAGTTGTTGTCTCTGTTCTGAACACAATATAATCCGTCGAAGTCTGACCTTCCGTTATTGTATACTTATAGGCATCAACAGTCAAAGGAATATACATTTCTGCAACAATACCATCTGCCGTAGTCTGAGTTTCATCTTCAGAGGTTTCCAGTCGAGCTTGAGCATAAATCGTACCGGTCTTAGTATCAAAGAAAACAATTCGAATGTTGCCCATGAGGTTTCTCATATTATCAGTGGTAAAACTCGGATCAACAGTTTTGAATGTCATGGTGCTTCCGCTGCCCATGGTATTATCGTTATTGTTATCCTCATATATACGATCTACACCTTCAGCCTGTAACAACAGCTTCGACTGCGCAGCATTTGTTCTGAAAGAAAGGTCAATAACATAACCATAGAATTCCGTAAGAGGCTTTGCAGTACCAGAGGTGTCGGGCGTTCCAGCGGCGGACGCAGCATTGTGTGCAGCATCCAAATAAACATAGCCGCCCTTAGCTGCGGTTGTCATATCAGTTTTAGTGTTCATAGTAGCAGGAGCGCTTTCGTTAATACCCAACTCTTTGCCACTAATTTTAATACCTGCAGAATAGTCGCCGCACTGGTCGGCAATATCAGCATACACACCGGAACCAGTAGGCATAGTAACAGTAATACCTCTACCTGCAAAAACGTCTCCTGCAATCTTGTCTTTGTCAATAGTAGAACTACCATTAACCTCAATAGTGTTGATATTAACCAACTTATTTAAAGCGTCATCAAAATCTTCCCAAAGATAGGGAGAATTTGTGTCACCACTTGTACCGGATGTCGGAATCAAGCCTTCAGCAGCAACAACATTGGCCAAAGAAGCCTTATACGCATCAATACCTGCAGAAAGATTAGCGGGCAAAGACACCCCAACAGTTTCCAAGTTAGAAATAATTCCATCAAGATCAGTCGAAGAACCGCTAACGCGAGTCAATCCATTAATGGAGTTCGATATAGCAGTATAGCCAGCCTCATCTTGCACAGCCGCACTTGCAGCGAGAGCAAGGATAGACTGGATGTAAGCTTCTTCAACGCTATCAAGAGCAACCTTCAGTTCACGAATCATAGCAGAGATAGAATCAATCTGTGCTTGAGTGAATTTAGGACTATCAAGCATAGCCTTAATAACGGCAATATCGGCAAGAGTCGATCCGTTATTCTCAATAGAAGCAGCTGCAGAGTTCTTGGCAAGACCCATATTAACTTTAATGTTAGAAAGCGCATTGCGGTATGCCAATTCGCGCTCAGTCATACCGGAAGCAACACCAAGGACACGGAAGCCGTAGTCATTGTCATTAACAGGATAGAATGCCGTACCGTCATACTTGCCATAGACTGCGTTGCGCTCAACAGCGTCGAGCCGACCATCTGCCCCATACTCAGGAGTAGACAAAACAGGACCGGTAACAGGTACAGAACCGCCAGTCAAGGTCAAATCCAACATGGAGGGGTAGAGTGTAATCAAATTAGATCCATACTCAGTATTACTGCTCAAATCGACCAGGTTTCCCCAATACTTGTTTCGAGTAGGAACATCTGTGACACCCGTCTGCAGACCGTCTCCAGAAAAAATATCACCGGTACTGGAATCAAAAGAAGTAAGAAGCATTTCAAGGGCACCGTTGGCGCCGACGGCAGTGGAAATACCCTTTACTTCGGGAGCCGTAGAAAGAGTGAACCATGCATAGGTGGAAGACACAACCATGATGCAAGCGACCAGGAGCATAGCCACGGCAGAGACGAGTTTTCCACGAATGCCGTAGACAACTTTGCGTTCGTCTTTTTCCATTTCTTTCATTTCCTTTCTGAAATAAAATTTTGTTTCGGAAACAACCGTGAATGTTTCCATGTGTTTATTTTAGCGATGCTTTTGGGGAGCGTAACCCGCAAACACCGATAAAATCAAAGTTACGTGGAATTATTCCACAAGTTCAAGATGGAACTCCATCCCCAAATGTCCGCCGATCAATTCGTTGGTACAATGAGGATCGTCCCCTTCCAGCCAAATCACCACTGTAAACTTGTGGACTTCCTTCGGCTGTACATTATAAAACCGACCGACATCCACCGCCGTACCGGACAGGAAATTCTTTGGCTTAACGCGCCAACGAACTGCTGCGCCGATCTTGCGAACGGTCTCGAACTGTCCTTGAGGATCTGCCGCTTTTTCAATAAGGGGCAGGTTCTCATAACCGCGGGTGTCGTCGTCCTGCGCCGGCAACATCTGAGAATTGCCGTTTTCATCAGGCTTTGCGTATACGGTCATTTTGCCGTCAACAAAGAGCATCACCCATGCCGCATCGGAGATGCCAAGGCTCTCGGAATTGACAAGAAGGTTCCATTCCAAGTCCTGGGCAGTTTCGCCGTCGTTGCGGACATAGAAGGTGTAAGCAAAATACTCATCGTTGTGCAGACCGTCAATATCATCCACGTTGGTGGGGATATTCTTAATGGAGATACAGGGGACTCCTTCTGCCGGGCTGGCAAAGAGGTGGGAGGTGGGGTTCTCAAAGCCGACGGTCTCGGAAAGCGTGAAGCCTTCCCGAAAGAGGTCGTCGGTCATGCTGATGGTGAAATGGCCTTGCAATTCGGTGATGTAGGAAATCCCTGCCAACGCCGTCAAAAGCAATGCCCCCAAACCAAGCAGCAGCCAGAACAGTCTCCCCCGCAGGAGCCACCAAAGAAGGGCGAGCCGCCGATTCTTGTCGAAATAAAGCCCAAGGCTGGAAGCGGTAAGCTCGAATTCCTTCCTGTTTTTGATGCCCATAGCGCGCATTTCGCGGCGCAATTTCTTACGTCCCGCTTTGATGGCAATAACCTCGTCCTTGGTAAGAACGACGCCTGCTCTGCGCTTTTTAAAGGGTCCGCGCTGCTTTTTCGCGGCACCTTGGATTTTGGGCTCGGGAGATTTGATATTCTCAGCCATGACAGTTTACCGATCAGGATTCTTCTCGGGCCAGACTGTCGAGAATCATCTCGTCCTCGCTGACCTCAACACCAACCATGGTGCCGGAAGAACAGTATGCGCCGCCGTCATTGAGCCACGCAAGGGCTTCGGGCGTATCGGCATGCTTGCCGAGAACGGTGATGCCCTTAATGCGAAGATCCTGAAGGATCACAGTCCCCTCGGGGGTCAGATAAAGATCCACAGGAAGGCGGACACGGGTGATGCCCATGGCAATGAGACGCTCGGGAGTCCATTCGTCATCGGGACGGAAATCGTCCACCACAAGGCAAATACCGTTGCGGGGATAACGTTCGAGAATCTCAAGGGCGGTCTTCCCTGCCCCACGGAGAATCTCCGCAGGAATGGTGAGAAGAAGGCTCTCCTTAGGAATGGGCTGATCGACAAAAAGACGGTTGAAATGTTGCAGCTGAGTCCCAAGATTATAGAATTCGGGAATCATCTGCAGGAGCACACCTTCCACGGCCAGGTTGCAGTTACGCATACGCAAGACAGTGTCGGCGGCTTCATAGAGAAGATACCAAGAGATATCTTCCACGAGATTAGTTCGCTTGAACAGTTCCCGGAGAGCCTCAATGGGCTCGGTTTCACCGGGCTGATCCGCAACACCGCCAAACCAAGGAATTGCTTCATAAAGAGGCACACTGTTGAGCTCTGCCCCTGCCATGGGACGGTACTTCAGCCCCATAGAACGATCGGGACGGCGCTCCACAAGAGGAACGGTTCGGGGGAGGGTGCGGGTATAATTGATGTACTTATTGTATACAGAAAGACAATTTTCGCGGGATGCTTTCAAAACCTCAATCAATTCGGGAGACCAATCCCTGCCGGAAGCGGCAACAATGGTGTCAAAAGCGATATCGAAGGGGGTTTCGGAGCGGATCTCGGAAGCCAGACGATCCAATTCCTTGGCAAGTCCCACAATCTGTGCGGGTGCACTGATGTCACTGCCGAGAAGGCCGTGGGGATATCCCGAACCGTCCCAGCGTTCCATGTGCTGCTCGCAGCATTCACGGAGGATCATCCAAAGGATGTTTTTGGTCGGGCGCTCAACATACTCGCTCTTCCGACGCTCCGAAGCGCGCGCACCTCTTTGTTGCAATGTTGCAACCAAAAGGCGTCCGTCTGTGGTATACTTTTTATATACCGCATGTTCTTCTTCGGTAAAATCGGATTGTAACACTTGATATTCCGGAGGAACAAGGGCTTTGCCGAGCTGATGATACATGCCGCATTTATACATAAAGTCAGCATATTTACCATTCATTCGCTCGGCGCCTGCCTCGGTATTCTCTCCAAAATGCATTTTCACAGCTTGAACATAGAGAACTTGAGTATATGCAGCGACACGAACCGATTGCTGGCGAACCACCGGGGTCAAGCCTCGAAAGGCTTCGTCCCAGGATTCATATTCTTTCCGTTTCCAATTCTGTTCTCTCAAGGCAAACACCTCCTTTTGCAATTATGTTGTTTCCAAACGGTTTTTACTCTACATCATCGGTGATGTCATAATCCACCAAAGGAGTGTCGTCAGAGGTCTTCTTTTTCTTCATGAAATAGTAAGAGATAATAAATGCAGCAACCGCAACGTTCGAAGCAAAGCTGATCCAGAAGAGAACAATCCAAACAATATGAGATCCGATATTACAGAAATCATCGGTGGGATCGGTAGGAACAGGCTTCTCAACAATCACGGTGTTCGTCTGCTTGAGATCTTCCAGTTTGCTGAGGATTGAGCGAAGCAGATTTTCCAGTTCAACAGCGCAGGAATCAATGATCGCCTGATCTCCGCTATGAAGCGCTTCCTCTGCCTTCGCCAAAAGCCCGTTGATCTGAGCAATCAACTGTGCAAGTTCATCTTGATCTGCATATCCCTTCAAAGCGGCAATCGCATCCAAAAGACGCTGAAGGTTGAGCTTCTCAAGGGAAGCAATCGCACTCTTCAGATCTTCCATTGCGGCATTTACGCGGCTTTGAGAGGTATAACTTCTGGCTTCCTTTGCATTCGCAAGGGCAGTAACCAAGGCAGACCAGGAAGCTGCGGTATAATCGGATTCCTTCAATGCTTCTGCGGCGGCAATTTGCTTATTCAACTCATCAAAATTGACAACTTTGCTTCCGGAAACGGGAACCAAGGCATTGATTGCATCCTTCAGAGCATTTGCGGCAGAATCAACCGCAGACTGATTCGTGCTGGACTTGGCAGCACGTGCTGCGGTCAAAGCGGTCTTCATGTTTTTCCAAGAAGCCGCGGTATAGTCCTGCTCCACAAGACCCTCTGCAATTTTGATTTGCTTCAAAAGAGAAGAGTAGTCAATGGTGGGAGGCTTGGGAAGTTCTTCAAGGCCTTTGATTGCATCCCGAAGAGCATCTGCGGCCGCATTGATATCCCGCTGAGTGGTGGCATTGTTCAATGCACTTTTCGCATTGGTAAGTGCGGACTGCAACGTTTTCCAGGTATTGGAGGTGTAAGCAGAGGGATTCAGGGCTTCCGCCTGAGAAATAAGGTCGCGCAAAGTTGCGGTTTCAAGTTTTTCCACAATAGTAAGAGAAACGCTTTCAACACCCCATTGATCTTCAGGAGGATCGTTCGCGCCATCAACAGTACCATAGCCCTTTAAGGAAACGGTAACGGTCTCCCCTATTTTTGCGGTTTCGGATACAGTAAGAACCAGCGTGATTGTATATTGGTCAACCACAGCCAGGCCAAATCCGGCAATCGTACCATCCGAACCGGGCATGGTCTGCAGGGTATCACCGGTAACTGTATATTTGGAGATAGCTGATGGGGAAGAAAACACAATACGTCCCTGAAATCCCATGATTTTTTCATACTGGAATTTAACAGTTACCGTCTCCCCCGGGGTCACATTAACCGCCATAGGAGTGATAACCTTCGCAGAAGACGAAAGACCGGTAGCCATCAATAACACAACGATGAGCAACAAAACCGATATTAAATTAACTAACTTTCTTTTCATATCTTTCATATCCTTGTTTTGAAATCCCACCCGGCACGCCGCACAGGCGGCGCACCGGACTGGTCACCGAACTTATTGATGGTGCCGATGGATTCAATAATTATCTTTCAGAGGTTCTTTTTCTGAAACGCAGAGCAAGAACGCCGAGGAGGACTACCACGCATGCAGCGAGTGCAATCCAGAGGTGAGAGACCACGCTATCGGAGGTTGCAGGAACAAGAGCATCAATAGCGGCATTCAGAGCATTCATTGCAGCGTCAACCTCAGACTGAACGTTCGACTTTCTTGCGGCAATTGCATCGGCAAGAGCCTTCTGCAGGTTTGCCCAAGAATTGGGAGTATAGTCTTCTTCCTTCAGGCTCAGAGCCTTCTCGATGGCCTCTTCCAGCTTGGTGTAGTCAACAGGAATAACCACAGGCTTCTTTTCAAGAGCGGCGATGGCGTCGGCAAGAGCCTTTGCGGCATCGTCTACTTCCTGCTGGACCTTGGATTCTCTGGCAGCAATGGCGTCGGCGAGAGCTTTTTCCAGCTTAGCCCAGGAATCTGCAGTGTATTCGTCCTTGTTCAAGCCCTGTGCAATTTCGATCTGCTTGTTCAGTTCAGTGTAATCAACAGAAGGAACAGACACAGGAACGAGGGCTTTAATAGCAGCCTCCAAAGCATCGGCAGCGTCATCGATAACCTTCTGAACTCTGGAGGTCTTGGCGGCGACAGCATCCGCAAGAGCCTTTTCCAGCTTGGTCCAAGAATCTGCGGTGTAGTCTTCCTTCTTCAGGGCATTCGCCGCATCAATTTGCTCATTCAGTTTCTTATAATCAAGTCTTTTAAGACCATGAAGAGCGGCTTCGAGGTTATCCGCAGCCTCGTTAACAACCTTCTGGCTATCGGAATTCAAAGCTGCTTCACCGGCAGCCAGAGCAACTTCCAGAGCATTCCAAGAATCTTCGGTATACTCAGCAAAGAGGGAACTGATGCTCTTTGCATCAGCGATCAACTTTTCCAGTCTGGAGTAATCAACCGAAGGCACGGGGACAAGGTTGTCGATTGCCTTTTTCAGAGCATCTGCAGCATGATCAACTTCCGTCTGTGTTACAGGGGACTGGTTGCGAACCTTCATCGCTTCTTCATAAGCAGCTTCGGCGACGGCCCAAGAATCTACAGTATACTGATCCTTGATAAGATTGCCGTACCGGGTAATTTGCTCATCCAAACCGGTATAATCAATAGAAACAGAAGAGTCTATAATCTCGATGGTTGCGGTATCGACCTTATAGTCGGGGGTTGCAGGCAACTTACCGTCTTTATCAGAGAGCTCATAGGTAAAGATCACATCGCACTTATCGCCGGGCTGAACTGTATCAGCAACAACGACTTTGACGGTGATTTTAACACCGGTAGCAGCTCCGTTGCCGGCAAACCAAGCGTAGGAAGTACCTTTAGCGGCAGCCTCGGGGTCAGAAGTGATCGTGTACTCTTTTACAAGTGCGGGATTCGTAAATTCGAAGGTACCGCTGATGCCGGGGATATCATCGTAGCTGAAAACAATTTCAACAGTCTCACCGGCTTTCGCCTTGGTTACCTCGGGGGTAACCTCAGCGAAAGAAGAAACTACAGAAGTAGCAAGGAGCAGAACAGCAAGGAGCAGAACGAGAACTTTTTTCATGTTTTTCATTTCAGTCTCCTCCTTTCTTATTGTCCAACCACAATTAAGGACGTGTAGTTTGCACTATCCGTGATCTTAATTGCGATACGGACCGCGTCACCGATATCAATACGAGTATTGTTATTGGTATCAGCGGCAAGGTTCTGAAGTTCGGAGAAGGTATTGTTGCCAACGATGTTGTTAGCAATCTGAACTGCGTCACCGATGGCAATTCTACCATCACAGTTGGTGTCACCAAGAATAACGATGGTGTATTCAGTGGTGTCGGTCTGCTTGGTAGCCGTGCTGACAGCGGTGGCAATAACCTTAGTTCCGTTGGGAACGAGATCGGTGTCGGCGAGGACGGTCTCTCCTACCATGAAGACAAGTTCAACAGAAGTAGCGTTGATCGTTTCAAGATTCAGAAGAGCCTTCAACTGAGCAACGGTAACACCGGAAGCAACAGTATCCAGGATAATCATCTGCTTGTCGAGATCCACGCGAGAACCGAAGAGCAGGTCGCTGGTACCAACGGTAGCATTACCGTGATCGTCAACGAATTCGGGAGCGGGAACAGTGTCAAACAGTTTCAGACCGAAGTAGAAGTCGGTGATTGCAACATCTACAGAGATGGTGTAACCGCGGAAGAGACCTCTGTTGAAGAGTCTTTCAACGTTTTCACGGCTCATGTCATAGAAACCGTTTGCACCGAGGTAAGAAGAGAGGGTACGGGAACCGCCGACGAGATCAGCCTTGCGAACTGCGAAAGCAGCGATCTTGCCGATCTTGTCATAGAGAGCTTCAAGAGTAACAACGTCTGCGGAAACCACGTCGGCCAGGCCAAGAGCGCTGATCATTGCAGTGAAGGAATCGTCCTTAGCAACATTCTTCAGTGCAGTAATTACCTGTGCGGTGGTCAGAGAGTTGAATGCAACGCTGAGAGCGTCGATGTCACCGGTCTCGTAATAAGAACGGATCGCGGCAACAAGCTTAGCATTTGCGGGAGCGCCGATACCATCGGCAACGATGATGCTGAACATAATTCCATAGTTGGGATTAGACCAGTCAACAGTAACGTTAACATTGGCTTCAGCATTTACGAAGATGTTGAGATCATTCTTACCGTGAGCAATATTGACATTGACATCGGAGTCTACAGTGTTACCAAGTTCAGCAAAGAGATCTTCAAAGTACTTCTTATCGGCATCATCGCCAACAAGCTTCACCTGAAGGGTTCTTTCGGTTGCGGGAGAACCGGAAACGATGCTGGTGTCAATGTAGTTGCCGTCGGTGATGTGGAGGAATTCCACAGCCCAGGGCTTGGTGATCATGGGATAGGAAACGATGGGTTCGTTCTTCGCAATGGCCTCGCTGATTGCGGCGAAATCCATCACGTCGTCAAGAACAGTATTAATAAAGGTAGAGAGTTCTGCACTGTCGATCATGCCGAGGGCTTCATCGATAACAGAATCAAGGCGATTGCTGGAGGTGTACAGGCCGATCAGTTCATTGAGGGTGATGTCATAGATGGTGTTACCATCCAGTTCCAGGTAATTGCTGGAATAGCCGTTGAACAGAAGGTCGCAAGCGAGATCCAGAGCAAGACCAGTAACATCGGGGAGCTCATTGGTATGAATCAGACCGGCATTGATGGAGACAACGAGGTTGCCGTTGGCGTCTTCATCGATGGAATAGAACTTGTTGTTGACAATACCGTCATTGCCCTGAACGAAACCGTTCTTAACAAAGTTGGTGGCATCGTCAGTGTACTTACCGGCAACCAGCGTCAGGTTTCCGGAAAGCTTACCGGTAACAGTACCAACCTTATCATCATTGACATAGCTATCAACGACGATGGTCTTACCGTTCGCAGTCAGGTTAGCATCAACGGTGAAGCCGTTGAGGTTAAGCAAAGTAGTGGTGTTGATGACGAGATCATCCGAGATGTCCTTCAGAAGAACGATGACGGAAGTGCCGGAAATATCATTGAGTTTCGCAGAAAGGTCGGTGGTAAGACCAATCTTGTTGGCAACACCGGAAGCGTTGACATCAACGAAGAGGGCTTCATAATCCGTACCGAGGTCTTCGAGAGCGATATCAATACCAATCTCGAGGCCGGACTCATACTCAGCGATAAGACCGCCGAGGGCCCCAAGATCCATAGAATCAACAAAGGACTTAATGCTCACCGTTCCGGTGGCGGTACCGTTATCAGCACCGTAGGTAAAAGTAGCACCTGTATAGAAATTCTTAAGGTAGGAGAAGAGGGTTTCGGCGCCCTTCTGAGAAGAAAGGTCGTAGTTTGCGCCAAACTTCGCCAGAGTATTTTCAAAGGTTTCGACGGTAATGTCACCCTTGAAGAGAGGAATCAGCATTTCATTGAAGAAGCTGATTGCGATTTCACCGTTCACTGCATTGATATCGGTGATATCAATCTTTTCGGTGATCAGAAGAACTGCGAGGAAGGCTTCATATGCTTTTTCGGGGAGATTCAGTTTCAGACCGAAGGCACCGTTAGAGCATTCGAAACCGAAGAATTTACCAAGGTCACCGGCGAAAGCATTTCTAACCTGAACAAGTTCAGAAGAAACAGAGCCAAGGGTAACATAGAAGGGAAGGTCGGTAACAGAAGCAGCGGAAGAGCCGAGCTGCATGGAAGTTTCCATCAACAGACCGCCCCAAGGAGCAACCGCCTGATTGCTGATAATATTACCATTAATATTAATATGGTTGATATTGCCATTGGCGTCCATCATCTTGAGGATGGTTTCAGAACCGAAGCCACTGTTGGTCAGGGCATCGATCAGACACTGCAGAGAAATCTTACCGTCGGCAAAGAAGCCATTTCCATCAATACCAACATAGGGGTAATTACCCTGAGCAATGCCCATTGCAATTCCCTGAACAGCCCCCATGAGAGCATCGGGCTGAGCGGCATCGATCTTCAGAACGATGGAGTAGTCGCCCTTCGCATCTTTGACCAAAGCAAAGACCGCAACATCGGAATCAAGGGACGCATTCAACTCGTTTACATAGTTAATAAGATTCTCCTCGAGAACAAACACAGATTCAAAAGTAACCTTGAAGGTTCCGTTTGCGACACTGTTAAGCTCGGCGGGAGACAAGGTATAAGAGGTTCCGTTTACCTTAACTCCGTTGATGTAATAATCATAACGGTAAGCAGGATCGGCGCTGGTCGCAAAGGTAATAACAGGATTCTTGTAGGAAACATTCTGAGATCCGACCATCGGAACATCGACAGAGAACACGCTGTAGGTCCAAGAATACTCGTAAACAGTTTTTGAGATCGCACCTGCAGTCATTCCAACCAAGGCATCCAATTCCACACCGGAATTATAATTGTTATCATACAATGCACCGGCAATCAACAGAGAACTATAGGCAGCCTCAACAGCACCCTTCAGTTCTGCGATATCATTCTGAGTAATTTCCTTAGTCTTTACAAACGCCTTAGAGGTCACGGTAACGGTTTTTCCACCTTCTACCTTAATAACGACAGAAAGAGCAACCTTCTCGTTGGATGTCAAGGCAGGCATGGAGGAATCTTCCAAAAGGAGCGTTCCGATTTCAACAGCGCTGAACTCTCTGGTGTCACCACTCTCCTGAAGCGCAGCGGTCAGAACATAAAGATTAGAACTATTCAAATCAATGGCTTCGTTGGGAGCCTTCAGATTTTCAGACAACTGCTTCATCTTATCTTCAAGTTCAGGCAGTTTACTCTTATATTTTTCCAACTGCTCTGCAGATAAGAAGCCGGAACCATAAGTATCCATCAGGTCCTTCAATGCTTGCTGCTTCATATCTTTGGAGAGAAGAGCATTCCCATCGTCACCAAGCATCTGAGTCATGAGAGCAGAGAACTCGTTGACCTCACTAATGATGGCCTTGCTATTACTATAATAGTACAGAAGACCGTCTTGCGCTGCAGCATATTCAGAGATGTAACGAGCAAGATTCAACTGACCTTCCGTCTGACGGGTCTTAATCTTAGCCAAAACATCGGTGAAGTTATCCTTCAGCGCAGCATTCACGGCAGAATCGGAATGCAGAGTAGCACTACCAATAAGAGATGTGAAGATGTCAACATTATTCCCGGTCAAAAGAGCAAGGCTATCATTCAAACCGGCCATGCTTTCAAGAGCTGCAAGCTGGTCCTTTGCTTCTTCATTGAGAACATGGGGGATATTCGTTGCGGCAAGGACAGTATCCTTGGAAATCACATTGTTTCTCATCAAATTGAGGCAATATGTAACCTTAACGGTTTCAAAGTTGCTCAATTCAGCTTCGTAGACACCACCGTTATAGGTAAACTCTCCGGTAGTACCATCTTCAAGAGTATACAAGGAAGGAGTCCACTGAAGTCCCTTATAACTCGAATCAAAAGGCTTAGCAGTCAGGGTGTTACCGTTAAGAGCAACAATCTTCCCGCTATTATCGGGATAACGAACGTTGATCTCTACGTTGCCAAGGATAGCGCCGGAGGTCAGGATGGAAGCACCCTTACCGGACAGATAGTTGTCAGAAACGATCTGATAGAGATCACCGGGAGTGTAGGCCTTGCCAACCTCACGAGTGATGTTGGTATCACCTTCAACGGTATAAGAAGAACCCTGAGCATAATACTGACCGTTGACGGTATAGTCATAAGCCTGGGAAACATCCGCGTGATTATCGAAAGTGATCACATAACGGTAAGGATAGGAAGCGTCATCGGTGTAGTCAAAAGTAACATCATAATACTTAGGGGTATAAGTAACGGTAACACTGACGTCTTCGGTCAGAGTGTCGGGAACACCAACTGTCTCAGACTCAAATTTACCGGCAACATATGCTTTATCCCAGTAGGCAATTGCATCGGCTTCCACGCCACTTTCTTCGATCGCGGAAAGAACGTCAGCGGCAGTTGCACCGGTGGGGAGGGTAACCGTTACGGTTGTTGCATTACCAAACTGAGCAACCACATTGTTCTGCGTGGTTTTCAAAACGACACTAACAGAAACATCGTTCATGCTCAGATTGTGTTGAATCGTTACGGTTTCAACACGAAGAGGATTTTTGATCAAAACATCAGAAACATCAGTAACAGCACCGATTTTGGAAACCAATTCGTCCAGTGTTTTATATTCAGCATCGGAAATACCGTCTTTTACAAGTTTTGTGGTGGTTGCAGGCCATTCGTCTACACATTCTGCATTGAGAATATTGACCAAAGCATTCATTGCATCCCAAAACAACTTGACAGAAGTATCATGATCTTTGATCCACCAAACACTGTCAGCAAGAATTGCCTCCAAATAAGCCTTTGTCTGCAAAGCTTCGGCTCTAAAAGAAGCACCATTCTCAACCAGGAACTGGACTTTGCTGTTAGCGGACTGATATGCGTCAATCAACCCAGCAAGATTTAATTGTCCGTTGCTTTTAATCTGAGAATTCAGAGCCAACACAGCATTTTTCGCATCGGTAGAAACCAAGTAGACAGGAACATACGTCCCGTACGCAGGGGCCAAATAATTCGAGGTAGCCATTTGAAAAAGAATGTTTTGAACCTCGTCACGAGAGAAGATCTCGAGGTTTCCATCTTGAGCAACAACGGCATCAATACCGGAAAGGCCATCAACGAAATATCCGGGGGCATTGAGCAAGGTGTTTTGAACATCGGCATCAATAGTGACATCCAAAACGTACTCGACTCTAACGGAAAACGCATTTCCGTCATACTCGTAGGAGCCTTCGCCATCCGTAAGGGTGACTGTCTCCTTCACATCGTTGTCGACAACGATCTTAGCAGAGATAGGCTTGAATACATAGCCGTCAGTACCTTCGTAACTGTCGGCTACGATTTTCTGATGGTCAGTATCGACATCAATCAGATCATCGCTGGCACCGGGGACCTGATAGGTGTGAGTCTCACCGATCAAGAGGCCGGAGCCAATCAAAGCCTTCTCCTCAGGCGACAGACCGGCATAATTGTCAGCGACAATCTGACCGTCTGTCTTGGTCTTCTCGTTCGTTTGAGCGGACGAGGTCAGACTCAACATAGGTGTGAACAGGGACACAATAATGGCCACTGCAAGAACCCAGGACTGAGCCTGTTTGAAAAGTTTTGCATGCTTTCGCATTTTCCTTCTCCTCCTAGAAAAGAAATTTATTCTCATACGCAATGCGCGGTATGAACGCGTCGTACATAGTGAAGTTCAACTGCGCTTTTTCGCAAATCTGCAAACAATCTCAAAAGAAGCATCCGAACACGTCGGATCGCAACATTCATCGACTGTTGATGTGGACAGAGGGCAACGCGAGGTAGCTCGCAAGGCACCAAAGCACCACACAGATCGACTAAAAGATTACAGTATTTCCGTGACTTAACTATAACACATAGAGATTATAGCACATCACAGGTAAAAAAGCAATGGAGTTTACAGTTTTTTCGGTTTTTTGTTGACTTCTCTTTTCAATCAAGCTGATTGCGCGAGAAGAGGCATACGAAAAGAGCCTCCAAAGCATCCCTCGAAAGAGTCAACACAAAAAGAAAAAAATACATTTTCACAAAACCAACCATGCAAAAAACGAGAGAGCAAAAAGAGATACGCACTAAAAAAACACGCAGAGACGGCTCGGATCTTTCCTCTTGCAAAAAGAACAAGAACAGAAGAGGGTTAAATCCGAGGCAAACAGTAAAAAATATCCGACTCATTTACGCTTTCGCAGTTAAAACCTCGCTCAAGCGCAAAATATTGCATCGAAAAAAGAGGAAATTTTTTGCATCTTCCATTTTTATTGTTTTTTTGATGTTTTACAGTGCAAAAACAGATAGAAACACACCATTTTTAGAGGGAAAATAAATTATCATTAAGACAAAATTGAAAAAGCAAGTAAAATTAAAAAAATAATTACAAAAAAATCAGCGTGCAAATTATAAGTAACAGTGCTCACAGGTGACAAAAAAGTTTAGAAGCGAAAAAACATGACGATTTCAGCGATTTTACTGCAAAATATACAGATTATAACATGTGTTATTAACAATAGTTATTCATAATTTTTCCTCATTAAAATTCATCAAAAACCAACATCGATCATAAACATAATTACATTTGTTATTTTACAAATACAAACCACTTGTTATAAAAACAAAAACACATTATTTAACAAAAAATCAATGTTAATGTTATTTTGATGCAAAAAAAAGAAGCGCATCCACAAGGATGCGCTTCTTAAAATCAATTTGTCAGATTCTGATGGGGGTGCCGTTGTGGGCGGCGCTTTCGCGGAGCTTTTCCACGAGGGCGACGGTTTTGGCGGCTTCGGTGGCGGAGATTCGTTGATCGGTAGAAACGCCGAGAACGGTAAGGGCGAGACATTCGATTTCGTCCGCCATACGGGTGGATTTGGGAAGATCCGCAACATACTCTTCTCCATCGTTTGGACGAACGGTAACAGTGCTATCATCGTAAAAGACCTCAGCATCGGCAAAACGGACCCGATAGCCCGCATAGAACTTAGAGGACCGAGCCTCATCCCAAGAGCCGTCGGCAACAATCAACGTCCCGTTTTCATACTCAAAGCGGCTGTTTACCACCTGCCACTGACATTCGTAGCCCGTCGTGACAGCAGAAACAGATTTTGGTTCTCCGAACAGATAGCGGACCATATCCACGTCATGAATATGCATATCAAGAATGCATCCGCCGCTGCGCTCGGAATCGCGGAACCATTGCTCAAAGCCCCACAACGGAAGAGCGGAAAGACGGTCGAAATGGGCATAATGAATCGGTCCGAAAGAACCGTCCGAAAGGCGATCCTTCAAGAAGTTATAGGCAGGCTCAAAGCGCAGGCATTGTCCAACCATCAGATACTTTCCCGTTTCCTTTGCCACGGAAATCATCTCGGCACACTGAGCGGAAGAGAGCGCCATAGGCTTCTCAGAAAGCACATTACAACCCATCTTCATCATTTTTATGGCATATTCGCAATGAAGAAAGGATGGTAGACAAATATCAACCACATCGGGCTGCTCGTTGCGAATCATTTCCTCCGCATCGGTGTACAGATGATAAGCTTCAAGTGATTCCGCACCGCTTCCGCCGAGATTCATGGAAACACCCTTGGTAAACTGAGAAGGATCAATATCGCAAATAGCGACAAGATCCACAGGAGCATTGCGTTCGGTAAGTTTGTGGTATGCCTTTAAATGGGATCGAGCAATTCCACCGAAGCCCAAAAGACAAACTTTTACACGTTTCATAGATTATTCCTCCCGAGATTCAAAATATTTTGCAAGATCAAAGCGATCAAAAAATTCAAAGGTACGATCCAGCCATCCGGAAAACAAACCGATAACAAGTCCGTTGACAAGGGCGACCAGAAGCGTTCCCACGCCGATACCGTGATCAAAAAAAGATTGAAAGATTGCAAGGGAAAGAATCACGGCAACCAGACAGGAGGACAGGTCATAAATCACCTTAAACCGTCCCATATTCAGCCGATACCGCAAAGAAATCTCTTTCACAAAGAGTTCATAAGCACCGGGCGCCAGATAGGTTTTGAAGAAGAATGCAACGCCCAAGGAAGAAAGAACCAGCCCCACCACCATCATACAGAGGCGGACCGGAACATTCCACGGTCCTGTCAGAGACAGAAGCCAGATCATTCCGTCCAAAACCATCCCGTACAAAAAGGCAGAAACAAAGGAGAGCAGATATGTGGGGCGGAATCGGCGCACGATGAGACACACGGCAATCACCAGCAATCCCTGCAGGCAATATTCCGCCGTACCAAAGGAAATGCCGAAGATCTGAGACAAAAGATAGGCAGGCGCCACCACGGCAGAAAGGCCGAAATCCGCTTTGGTCATCAGGGCGGCACCGAGGGCAAGAAACAATGTGGCGGGAATATAGCAGAACTCTCTGGACATATGAGGCTTTTTCAAAATTATAAGCACCCCTTTCCGAAACGACATTATTATAGCACAAATCTTATTCGGTGTCAAGAAAAAAAACGCTTTTTTGCGAATAAATATTGACAACAGGGCATCGACGTGCTATAATAAAAGAAAAAAGCGGAGGATAAGCCCATGTTATTGATTAAAAACGGATACATCAAGCCCATGGTGGGCCAGGATATTGAAAACGGATGCGTGCTGATCGGCGATGACGGGAAGATCGTAGCCATAGCAAAAGAGATCAAAGAAGAAGCCGGATACGAAATTATTGACGCCGAAGGACGTCTTGTGACCCCCGGTTGCGTAGATGCCCATTGTCACACGGGGCTTCACAACGAGGCCGTGGGCTGGGAAGGGCGGGACTACAACGAAATTGTGGATCCCCTCACACCGCAGATGCGTGCCATCGACTCCATCAATCCCTTGGACGAATCTCTGCCCGAAGCCCTGAAGGGCGGCGTTACCACGGTCTGCACGGGTCCGGGGAGCGCAAACGTTGTGGGCGGTACCTTTGTTGCAATTAAGCTTTACGGCAAGAGGGTGGACAAAATGATTGTCAAGGATCCCATTGCCATGAAGTGTGCCTTTGGTGAAAACCCCAAGCGTTGTTACGGTCAAGGTGCGAAAAAGGCGCCCATGACCCGCATGGGCACGGCGGCGCTGTTGCGGGAGCTTTTGTTCAAGACCCGTCGCTACATGGAAGACAAGGCCAACGGTAAGAATCCCGGCTTTGACATGAAGCTGGAATCCATGATCCCCGTAATGGAAGGAAAAATTCCTTTGAAAGCCCACGCACACCGTGCGGATGACATTCTCACCGCCATTCGCATCGCCAAGGAATTCGGCGTAAAAATGACGCTGGATCACTGCACGGACGGCTCTTTGATTGCCGACGAATTGGCAGAAGAAGGCCTGCCCGCATTTGTGGGCCCCTCTTTGGGGAGCAAATCCAAGATTGAACTGATCAACAAATCCTTCTCTACCCCTGCGGTGCTGCATGAAGCGGGTGTTCCCATCAGCATCATCACCGATGCTCCCGTCATTCCTCAGCAATATCTGCCCATGTGTGCCGGCTTAGCGGCAAAAAGCGGTCTTGCCATGGAGGAAGCTTGGAAAGCCATCACCATCAATCCCGCCACGCAGATTGGAATCGGTGACCGTGTAGGCAGTCTGGAGCCCGGCAAGGATGCCGACGTGGTTATCTGGAACGAAGACCCCCTCGTCTACCTCGGCGCCGAAGCAAACATCACCATCGTGGACGGCAAAATCGTCTATCGGGCGGAATAAAACAGATTTGCAAAAAACGAATCTTTCGTGTTACCGAAAAAATGTATAAAGGAGAAAGCTTATGGCTGCCACACATTTCCTCTCGTTCACAACAAGAGAAAACATGTTCAAAGGGCTTGGAATACTTGTTATATTTCTCATTGTACTGTTTTTTCTGTATCGATTCGTTAGATTCGCTTGCAAGCGATTTATACTTGCCGTAAAACTCAAAAGAGCCTGTAAATCCAAAGGGGCAACCTTGACGGGAACCTCACCCCTTTGGATGTTCGGCCGCAGAAATGCGTCTCCCTGTGATGTGTATATTACAACGACAAAAACAGTGTACGCCGTCAAACTTTTCGGGGTTGCAGGCAGAAGGTCACAGTTGATCTTTGGGAAGAACCGCACCTACAGTATTCGAAGTCGTTGGCTTCCCGACATCGGTCCAACCCCCATACCGGAATACAATTTCCGCTACGGATTCCGATACGAGTGGGAACTGAAAACGCCCCGCAAAATACTGTTACTTTCCCCCGTCTGCATCGGAGTTTTCAGAGAAGAAAACGCAAAGAAGAACACATATATGAATCCCCATATCGGAATTTTTAAAGAAGAAGGTGCAAAGAAAACCGCACCTATAAATCCCCATGAACAACTATTCGGAATGGAACTTCACACCATGACCTCGCTGTTGCGAATGATCGGGGAAGAGTGATATGATGCAGCTGCCCTCTCTTTTACAAAATGAGGCTATAGAGGTCATCCCAACCCAAACCTTTACAGACCTTCAATACACAAAACTCTTTTCGGAGCAGACCCGACGGGTTCTTTCTCGTCCCTGCGACAAAGAAACACTGCGCATGCGGCAGGACACCTTCCGAGCCCTCGACGAAGAGCAATGCAACCGTTTGCGAGAATTGTTGCCGCTCTTGTCGCACTTAAAACACGTGGAAGAAAAACTGGGGCAAACAGAATCCCGAACCGAGGGAATTTTCTTGCAATGTACCCGACTGGAAACTCTATTACAAGTGATGGATCATCTTTCCGCCCAAAAATCGGCGGGTCCCTTATTTTTACGCATTAAGGAAGTATTGGAAAGCAAAGAAGCACGCCCTTTTCGCACCCTTGCACAGCAGGCGGCGACCGAGGGACGAAAAAAACTGGATTCCATTTCCCGTGTGGATATAAAAAATGGGATTCTACCCTGTGACGAAAGCAAAACCTGTAATGATATTCTTCTGGAGTACGGCCGCTTTTTGGGTTGTGACATCCAAGAATCCAGAGCAAAAAAGCTACCGCTCGGAAAAGCGGAAGGTGAGTATTTTCAAGGGTTTTCGGAGATCTTGCTCCAAACGGAGGAACTCCTGTCCCCCTATCAAAACATCTCATCAAAGCAGATTCTTACCTACGAAGAAGAGATCAAATTCTTTCTTGAAATTTACGAACTTTGCCAAGAAGCCAAGAAGAAAGACGTTCCTCTTTGCTTCCCCGAAATATCCGAAACACCCACCTTTGCAGCGCAAGATTTATATGACATCACCCTTTTGAGAGGAGAAAACACCATCATCCCAAACGACGCATGGTTCACAAAGGAAGAACCCTTTTTCTTCCTGACGGGAGCCAACGGCGGAGGAAAAACCACCTACCTGAGAGCAGTTGGGTGCAATCTGATTCTCGCTTTGGCGGGTTGCCCCATATTCGCAACAGACGCAACCGTCTACCCTTTCACTACGGTATTAAGCCACTTCCCCGAGGACGAACGCTTTGACATCGGGGGACGGTTGGATAACGAGCTGCGTCGGGCAAAAAGCATTTTATCTGCGAAAGGGACACCATTCCTGCTTTTCAATGAACCCTACAGTAGTACCGATGATCTATGCGGTTTTGAGGAATTGAAAAAAAACTGTGAATCGCTGAAACAAAACGAAACCTTCGGTATCTGCGTTACGCATCTGCATCAGGTAACAACCCTTGACTTTCCCCAACTGAGCACCATTGTGGAAGAAACTGCGAACAACCGCAGAACCTTCCGCATCCGTCGGCAACAAGGGCAAAATTCTTCCTTTGCCACAGACATCCTGAAAAAATACGGTCTGGACGAACAATCCCTCCGGGAAAGGAGAATGCGCCGTGAAAATCAGCCTCTTATATAAAACCCCGGACACGTCCGTCGGAAGTGTGGGGGAATTTCTTCTCGACCACTGTTCTTTGGATCGAACCGTGGAGCGTTTTGTCCCGATCTCGAACGGGGAAGGTATTTTCAGCAGATTCTGCAAAAACCTCTTTTGCACAAAAATGATATTGAGTACCGAAGAGAAATTTTGGAAGATCTGAAGCGCAATCCAAACACCGAACCCTCCTTGCGGGCTTGGGCAGAAGAATTTGCAGAATTGATCAAAACCCATAAGATGCTGCGAAAAGACGCACGACGCAGCGGCACAACAGACCGGGATGCGGTAGCGGCGGCAAACAACGTACGCATCACACAGGCTATTTGCCTGAAGCGGGGAATTCTGTTCCTGCGGGATGCCCTAACCCGTCTTTGCGGAGACTACAACTCCGAAGGACTCAAGAGGCTGAAAGAAGCCCTTGAAACCATTGCAACGGCCCCCGAATCGGAAGACCTGCTATATCTGTGCGGGCAAATCGAAAATACCCTTCTCAACGAAACCTCCTATCGCCTCACCCTCACAGAAGAAGGCGCGGTCGCCCGATGCGAACCAATCTACCCTCAAAGAACGCCCCCGAAGGAGGAAAAAAGACGGTTTTCCCTTTTTCGCAGAGAAGTCGCGCCTGCTCCCTATCGAGGAACCTCTTTCCTGTCCGCTGAATTGATAGGAAATGCAGTCAAAGAATCCTCAGGACTTCTGGAACAACTCTGTGAAGAACTGTTTTCCCGCTTCGGCGAAATCGGAAAAGAACTCTCTTTTTATCGGACGGCATTGGAATATGAGACTTGCATGACCGAAAAAGGAGCAACCCTTATCTACCCCAAAATCGCATCCTACACCAGTTTAACAGACCTTTGTGACCCTTTTCTTTTACTGTCTCAATCAGCAAAAAAGGTGGTCAAAAATGACTATATACCAAAGAAGGCAAAAGGAACTTTGATCTTCGGAAAAAACAGCGGCGACAAGACCGTATTTCTGCGCTCAGTCATGACAGCACAACTACTTGCACAGGGAGGCCTACCCATTTCTGCGAAAGGGGTCATTCATCCATACGCAAGGATGGATTCCATTTTCGCAGAAGCCGAAACCGATTCAAAAACCGACCGTGCCGGACGCTTTGAACAAGAAGTGCGTCAGACCGCAAAGATTCTTGAAAAAACAACAAAAGACACAATATTATTTTTCAACGAACCTTTCCAGACCACAGACCCAAGAGAAGGAGCCGTGGGGCTGGCGGGGATCCTGCGACATCTGTCCGAAAACGGTGTCCATTGGATCACAGTCACCCATCTGAAGGACTTAAAAACCGCCTTTTGGGGAAGATGTTTGATTTTGACCGCCCAAGATGGATACAGAATTATGCCCACCCCTTCACAAGAACTCGATTAAACAAAAAGACAAAGCCCTTTCGAAAACTCGAAGGGGCTTTGTTGTGTTTTTGGTTCGGTTTTTGTGGGAATCAGGAGGCGCAGTACATGCCGTTGGCGGACATATAGTCGTAGAGCATTTTGCCGTGCTGCTGTTCTTCCTTTTGGATGTGGTTGAGGGTATTGCGGACGTTCTCGTCGGCGAATTCGAAAATGCAGGTATCGTAGAGATGAGAGGCATGCTTTTCGATGGCGAGGGCGTCGGAGCAGAGATATTTATCGTTCTGCTTATCACATTCCGAGCAGTTGCAGGGGGTGAAGGTGGGCATGGTTTTGCTGCCGCCCGCAGGAGAAGGAACGGTGCCGGAGCAGATCTGATTCAGGGTGTTCAGATGCTCGTTTTCCGTGGCCGCCATCTGAGAAAAAAGATTCTTCAGCTGGGGATCCTTGGCGCATTGGGCGTGACGGGTATATTTGTCAGCACAAAGCTGCTCCTGGTCCTTCATGTCCTTGAGAAGGGCGGTTTCTTTTTGGGTCAGTTGTAACATAATAAATCACCTCACCGCAAGTATGCACGCAAAAAGGGAAAAATATTCTCACAAGCCAAAAGAATGTACAACTTTTTTCGCACTTTCGGCTTGACAACGGCGTACTTTTATGATATAATATTATATATCTATTTCAAATTTCGGAACGGAGGCACATTGATATGGCAAAGGAAACTTCCTTCCTGTCCTACAAGGGACGTCCCTTGGTGCGTTCGGGCAATGTTATTTTCTACGGAAATCTGAACGATAAGAACGTGGTGATGATGCAGATTCTTGCGTCCTCTCCCGACGGGGATATTGAAAAATCCACCCGTATTTCCGTGGAACTGCAGAACAACGACCCCGAAGCAAAACCCAACGAGCGCGTTATTCAGAAGACCGAAAAGAAATCCATGGCAGACGCTATGGAAATCGCTACCATTTGGCTGGACCGCGCCGACGAAGAGGAATAACACGACAAGAAGAGTGAGCCTTGGGCTATGCTCTTCTTTTCCGCTATTCCAACGAAAAATTGTATAGAGAAAAATAAAGATACGGAGAAGATCATCATGGACGAACAAAAGTTTATCACCCACCCCAACGAATTCTTTCCCCTGGGCGTTCTTGCGATGCCCGGCGCTGTCGAGCTGAGCAAGAAGATCGACAAGCACCTGACAAAATGGTACCACGATCGCTATCCTCACTACAAGGATGACCCCGAAATGCGGGACTCCATGGTTATGGAAGTCAACTGCCCCCGCTTCACCTCCGGCGACGGCAAGGCCGTGCTGAAGGAATCCGCCCGCGGATACGACCTGTTCATCGTAGCCGATATGGGGAACTACTCCTTGGAATACGAAATGTTCGGTCGCAAGGTTCCCATGTCTCCCGACGATCATTTCCAGGATCTGAAGCGCGCCATTCAGGCCATTTCCGGTAAGGCCTACCGCATCTCGGTCATTATGCCCACCCTGTACGGCGGCCGTCAGCACAAGCGCTCCACCCGGGAATCTCTGGACTGCGCAGTGGCGCTGCAGGAGCTGGAAGCCATCGGCGTAAAGAACATCATCACCTTTGACGCCCATGACCCCCGTGTGCAGAACGCAACTCCCTTTATGGGATTTGATAACGTGATGCCCACCTATCAGGTGCTCAAAGCGCTGTTGAAGAAGTACAAAGACCTTCAGTTGGACAAGGATCACCTGATGGTGGTCTCCCCCGACGAAGGCGCTATGCAGAGAAACATCTACTACGCATCGGTTCTGGGCGTAGACCTGGGTATGTTCTACAAGCGCCGCGACTACTCCACCGTAGTCAACGGTCGCAACCCCATCGTCGCCCATGAATATCTGGGTAACGCCGTTGCGGGCAAGGATATTCTGGTGGCCGATGACATCATTGCTTCCGGGGACTCTATGCTGGGCCTTGCCTACGAGCTGAAGGAAAAGGGCGCAAAGAGAATTTTTGTCACCGCAACCTACGGTCTGTTCACCGAAGGGCTGGAAAAATTCCAGAAGGCCGTGGATGACGGTGTGATCGCAGGCGTACTCTCCACAAACCTGACCTACCGCACTCCCGAACTGCTGGCCAAGGATTGGTTCACCGAAGTGGACTGCTCCAAGTACATCGCTTACTACATCCTTGCCATGCATCAGAACCAGTCGGTTTCCAAACTGTTGGATCCCCATCAGAAGATCAAAGCTCTTCTGGAACGTTACAAGAAAGAACAGTCCGAGAACTGAGAACTCAGAACGGAGAGACGGGGATGCCTCGTCTCTCTGTTTTTTCTTTGAGGAGGGAGCATTATGTTCCATTTCTTTGCATTCATCGACCGCATGCGCTTCATTCGCCGTTGGGGCCTGATGCGGAGCACCATCCCCGAAAACCTTACAGAGCATGCACAACAGACCGCCACCATCGCGCACGCCCTGGTGCTGATTGAAAACCGCCGTTTCGGGGCACAATTAAATCCCGACCGTGCTGCGGTTCTTGCCCTGTACCATGATGCGGCGGAGACCATCACGGGAGACCTCCCCACACCGGTCAAGTATTACAGCAGGGAGATTTTGGGTGGATACAGAGAAGTGGAAGATTACGCAAAGGACACGCTCCTTGCGAAATTGCCCGCAGACCTTCAGGAGGATTATTCCGACATTCTCAACGGAGAACGGGAGCCGGAATGGATCTACGTAAAGGCGGCGGACACCCTTTCCGCATACATCAAATGCATTGCCGAGCGGCAGGCGGGAAACCGTGAATTCGTTTCGGCGGAAAAAACTCTGTGGCAAAAGCTGCAGGACATGCCCTTGCAAAGTCTGCGGGTGTTTGAAGAAGAATTTTTGGGAAGCTTCGGAAAAACCCTGGACGAAATGACGGAGGACCAACAATGACATCACCTTTACTGAAAAACAACACCTTTTCGGGACCTCTCACCGATACCTCGGCCAAGGTCAGCCGCAACCCTATCTGGCTGATTTTGGCATTTCTGCTCCCCTTCCTGGGCATGTGGATCGGTTTTGCGGTCTGCGGAGTTCACCCCTTCGGGGACAGGCAGATGCTATACTCCGATCTGAGAGAGCAATATTATCCCTTCCTTCAGGAATTTCAGGCACGGCTGCAGAACGGTGAATCGTTGTTCTGGAGTTGGAACGGCGGCATGGGAACCGACTACGGTTCTTTAATCGCCTATTATATTGCATCTCCCCTGAATCTGCTGACCGTTTTCTTCCCCGCCGCTATGTTGCGGGATGTAATGGCATTGCTTCTGACCATCAAAATCGGATGTGCGGGACTCTTTTTCGCCATTATGCTGAAGAGCATCTTCCGCAAAAACGATGCATCCATCACCTTCTTCGGATGGATGTTCGCCTTCTGCAGTTTTATCATGGGCTACTATTGGGACACCATCTGGATGGACACCGTGGCCCTGCTTCCCCTGGTCTTTTTGGGGCTCTACAAGCTTGTAACGGAAGGAAAGTTCCGTCTTTATGTCATCGCCCTTGCCTTGGCGGTGCTCTCGAATTATTATTTGGGCGTTTTTGTCTGTTATTTCTGTGTCATCGCCTTTTTCGGCATCGCCGCTATCCGCCAGGTTTACGGAAGACCCTTCCTCGGCCGTTTGCTGCAATTCGGCGGATGCTCCATCTTGGGCGGAGGATTGACAGCATTCCTTTTGATCCATGCGGCAAGCGCTCTCTCCTACACCGATTCTGCCGCATCGGGAGGTTTGGGTGCATCGGAATTTTACGATTCCTATCTGGAAGTGATCGGCAACATGCTGGCCTTCAACAAGCCCACCGCCATGGAGGGCCTGCCAAACCTGTATTGCGGCGTTCTGCCGCTGCTTCTGATCGCCGTTTATATGCGGTCCCGCAAGATCTCCCTGCAGGACAAGATTATTCATGCCCTGTTTTTGGTATTTTTCATTTTCAGCTCCAATTATAACGTGCTGGATTTCATACTTCACGGATTCCGATTCCCCAACATGCTCCCCGGACGATACACCTTCCTGATCAGCTTTGTGATCCTGCTGATGGGTTATCGGGGATTCTTGCTGCTCAAGGAAATGAGCACCGGAGACCTTTTGGGAATCACGGGGCTGGGAGCAGTGATGATCGGCCTTTCCTGCTTTTCCCTCGGAACCGAAAAAACCATGGCAAACATTATTCTTCTCTGCGCCTACCTTCTGTTCATGTTCCTGTATGAACGGAAGTATCTGCAAAAGAAAGCATTTACGGTCTTTTTGTGCGTGCTGATCTCCGGGGAAATGGTGGCAAGCCTCACCCTGAGCATGGACACAGTGGGAAAAACCAGTTACACCAACTATCCTTACAAGCAGGAGGAGCTGACAAAGCTCAATGAAACCCTGGAAGAGATGGACCCCACCTTCTGGCGTACCGAAATGAGCTGCCGTTACTATCTGAACGACGGAGTAATGTACCGTTATCGCGGCATCGGTCAGTTCTCCTCCACCGCAAACCGCAGCATCACCAAGCTCATGTCCTCCCTGGGCTTCACCACGGGGGCAAACAGTTATTATTACAATTTCTCCTCTCCCCTGAACAATGCCCTTCTCGGTGTCAAGTATGTTACCGTCCGCGGCGGCGAGCTGATGGGAGGCACAAAAACCGAGCATTATTATGATTCCGAAACGCTGAAGGTTTACAAAAACAATGCCTTCCTGGGGGCGGGCTTCATGGTGGACGAATCCATTCAGGACATGCAATACTCCAACAGTCCCTTCAGCGTACAGAACGGACTCTTCCAAAAATTGACCGGCTCGGAAAAAAGCATTTTCTTCAAAAATACCGCAATATCCCATGAAGATTATAACTTCGAATCCTTCCAGGTCAGCGGATCTGAATACAACTACTCCACAAATGACAACGACGGTGTTTTGGATCTGACCTACAAAGCCAACAACACCGGCACCTATTATGCCTACATGCGCGTTTCGGGAGGCGGCAACATTAAGGTCACCACCGAATCGGGAGAGGTATACAATCACGCCGTAGCCTCCTTACGGTATATCGGCCCCGTCTGCGAGGTAAAGGCGGGAGAAACCATCAGTGTCCGCATCACCGCAGATCCCAACGAATCCAACAAACGCATCAGCTTTTACCTTTATTATTTCAACGAAGACAATTTCGATGAAGGTTGGGCAAATTTGAGCGATGAAACCTGGAACCCCACCGATTTCTCCGACACCCATCTGAAGGGCGATATCACTGTCAAGGAAGACGGATTATTCTGCTCTATCGTTCCTTATACCGATGACTGGCATCTGTATGTGGACGGCAAGGAGGCTGAAATTCAGCCCATGCTCGGGGGATACTATGTAGTCAATAACGAAATCCGGGACACCTACAAGGCACCCTACATCGGAGCCTATCTCACCGCAGGAACCCATACTGTGGAGTTGCGCTATATCCCGAAGGGATTCACCCTGGGCGTTATTGTTTCGGTGGTTTGTCTGATTGCTTTTGTCGCCCTTGCCGTAATCTACCGTAAGGGATTCCCCACTTTTAAGGATCCCGAGCCCGTCAAAAAGACGGTTCCCACAACCGATACCATTCCCTCCGAAGAAAGCCGCACGGAAGAAAGTGAAGGCGAAAGCAATGAGTGATTATCGCATCGAGCATGATACCATGGGAGAAGTCCGAGTCCCCGCAGACCGTCTGTGGGGGGCGCAGACCCAGCGCAGTCTGGAGAATTTCCCCATCGGAACCGAAAAAATGCCGAAAGAGATCCTTCGCGCCTTCGGGATTCTGAAACAAGCCGCCGCCGAAGCAAACTTCCGTTTGGGAAAGTTGGACGAAGAAAAACGGGACGCCATCCGTGAGGCATGCCGTGCCATTGCAGAGGGCGAGCTTGACAAAGAATTTCCTTTGGCCGTATGGCAGACGGGAAGCGGAACCCAGTCCAACATGAACACCAACGAGGTTATCGCGGGCTACGCAAATCGTGCGACGGGGCGAAAAATGATTCATCCCAACGACCACGCCAACATGTCCCAATCTTCCAACGACACCTTCCCCACAGCCATGCACATCGCCGCGGTGACAGGCATCGAAAAAAAGCTTCTGCCCTCCCTGGAGCGCTTGATCGCATCCATGAAAGAAAAGGAAGAAGCCCATCGGGGCATCCTTAAAAGCGGAAGAACCCATCTGATGGACGCCACCCCCATCGCCTTCTCGCAGGAAATTTCGGGCTGGCGCTCCATGCTGGAGCATGGAAGAGATATGATTCTGCAAACCCTGCCTCCCCTGCGGGAGCTGGCTCTGGGAGGCACCGCCGTGGGGACGGGAATCAATGCCCCGAAGGAATTCGGCACTTTGGCGGCCGAAGAGGTCTCAAAATTGACGGGGACAACCTTCGTTACGGCAGAAAACAAATTTCACAGTCTTACCTCCAAGGATGCGCTGGTCTTTTCCCACGGAGCCTTCAAGGCGCTGGCGGCCGATCTGATGAAAATCGCCAACGACATCCGCTGGCTTGCATCGGGCCCCCGCTGCGGCCTCGGCGAGATCAAAATCCCCGAAAACGAGCCGGGAAGCTCCATTATGCCGGGAAAGGTCAACCCCACCCAATGCGAGGCGATGACCATGATCGCAGTACAGGTAATGAGCAACGACGTGGCCGTGGGCATGGCGGCAAGTCAAGGAAACTTCCAGTTGAACGTATTCATGCCCGTATTGATTTACAATTATCTGCAATCCCTTACCCTTTTGGCCGACGGCATGGAATCCTTCCGTGTGCGTTGCTTCGCGGGAATGGAGGCGAATGCAGACAAAATGAAGGAAAATCTGGACCGCTCGCTCATGCTTGCAACGGCCCTCAATCCCCATATCGGATATGAAAACGCCGCAAAGGTGGTCAAGACCGCTTATAAGGAAAACATTACCCTCAAGCAGGCCGCCGAAAAGCTTGGGCTTATGGACGGAGAAGAATTTGACCGTCTCATCCGCCCGGAGACGATGGTATAAACTTAAAACAATCTTAAAAACTCCCCCTCTTTTTTCTTAATGCGGAATGTGATATACTGTCCTCGGAGGTTGAAAGACATGAACCGAATTTTGATTTGCGACGACGAAAAGGATATCGTATCCGCCCTGAAGATCTATCTGACCGCAGAGGGCTTTGCCACGGAAGAGGCCTATTCCGGCAGGCAGGCACTGGAAATCCTTGCAAAAACCGAGATTGATCTGGTGCTTATGGATATCATGATGCCCGACACCGACGGATTGTCCGCCACGGTGAAGATCCGAGAGACATCCAACGTGCCCGTCATTCTCCTCACCGCAAAAAGCGAGGACACCGATAAAATTCTCGGATTGAATCTGGGGGCGGATGACTATGTCACAAAGCCCTTCAATCCCGTGGAGCTGATTGCCCGTGTCCGTTCTCAGTTGCGCCGCTACACCACCTTGGGCGGAGCGGTGAAAAAAACCGACGTTTATATCTGCGGCGGCATTGAACTGGACGACAAGGCAAAAACCGTTACCGTTGACGGAGAACCTGTAAGTCTTACGCCCACGGAATATGACATTCTCAGACTTTTTATGCAGCATCCCGGGGAAGTCATTTCACCCAAAGAAATCTACCGAAAAGTCTGGAACGATGCTCCCTTCGGCGCAGAATCCACCGTTGCGGTTCACATCCGCCACCTCCGTGAAAAAATTGAGATCAACCCTGCCGAGCCCCGCTATCTGAAGGTGGTCTGGGCGCAGGGGTACAAGATCGAACGGGGGAAATAACCATGAAACACCTGCTCAAATCCGCACCTTTTAAATTTTTTCTTGCCCTTATTGCCTCTCTTGCCCTATTGGCAACGGTTGCCTTCGGGTTGACCACCCTTGTGCTGGAGGGCGAGGGGGTGTTCGAGGAGGATTATGTTACGCCTCAAGAACGCTCCATGAAATACCGTGCGGAGAATTCTCTCTATTCTGCTATCATTCGCTATTTGGACGGGGCGGTTACCGAGCCTGTGTTGCAGGATTTTGTCTACTCCATCCGACTGAAAAACGGCACGGAGCCCCTGCGGGACACGGGCATCAAAAACGCAACAAGCACCTTTGTGTGCTATTTTGTTCTCGAGCATGGGGCATCCGATTCCACAAGAGGCGTTTTCCTCAGCGAAGAGGAACTGCGTTATGAAAGCAGTCGTTATCCGGAAGATGTTTATGACCGGTATCGGCTGGAAGGCGGATTTTTGTCCTCCTCCCAAACAGTCAAATCCATCGAAGCTGCCAAAGCACAGATAGAACGCCTCCGCCCCTGGAGAACTCCGCTGCCGATTCTTACGGGCGTCAGTCTTATTCTTGCCGCGGTATCCCTTGTCCTGCTCTGCTGCTCCGCAGGGCGAAAAAAGAATATCGAGGAGATATTCCTGAACGCAGCAGACCGCATCCCTTTGGATTTGGTTTTGGCAGCTCTTACAGGCATCGGACTGGGTGCAACAGCATTGCTCTACCAAGTGGGGCGCATGTTCGAGAACTTTCAAGCCCTTGCTCCCATCGTTTTCACAGGTCTGATCTGTGAAACCGCAAGCCTTCTCCTTTGTTGGCTGCTCTATACCGTTGCGGCCCGCATCAAAGGAAAAACCTTGCTTAAGAACACGGTTCTTTACCGCATACTCTCCCGAATCATCTGCCTCTGCAAAACATTGCTCAAGGGCATTTTGGAGCTGATCCGCAAACTGCCCGTCATCCCCGGTGTCGCCGCCGTGATGGGCTTTTTGGCGGTGTGCAACATCATACTCGGACTGCTTTCCCGGGACGGTGGGGTTTTTGTGCTGCTGGTGCTGGAATGGATTGCTCTGTTTGTTTGCGGAATACTGATTGCACTGGGCTTTTCCTATCTGCAGAAGAAGACAAAAGCCATGGCCCGAGGCAACCTGTGGGAACGGGTGGAGGACAAGTATCTGATCGGCCCTCTGAAGGAACAGGCAGAGGACCTGAACCGTATCGGAGAAGGGCTGAATGCGGCGGTAAACGAGCGCATCAAAAGCGAACGGATGAAAACCGAACTGATCACCAACGTCTCCCATGACATCAAAACACCCTTGACCTCCATTATCAATTACACCGATCTTCTGAGTAAGGAACAAAACCTTTCGGAAACATCGGCGGAATATCTGAAGGTTCTGCAAAGACAGTCGGCGCGGCTGAAAAAGCTGACCGACGACATTGTGGAGGCCTCCAAAGCATCCTCCGGCGTGCTTTCGGTGAACTTTGCCCCTTGCGATCTGAAGGTATTACTGGAACAAACGGTGGGTGAATATGAAGAAAAAACCGCGAAGGCAGATCTGACCGTTCTGCTCACAGCCCCCGAACGCCCCGTAACGATTTCGGCGGACGGGCGGCGACTGTGGCGCATCTTTGAGAATCTGATGAACAACATCTGCAAATATGCCCTTCCCTCCACACGGGTCTATCTGACCCTGACCTCGGAGGCTGATCAGGCGGTAATTACCTTCCGCAACATTTCCAAGGATCCGCTGAACATTGACCCCGACGAGCTGACCGAACGCTTTGTGCGGGGAGATCAATCCCGAAACACCGAGGGAAGCGGCCTCGGCCTTGCCATTGCCCGCAGTCTGACCGAACTGCAAAAGGGCACCTTCCGTATTCAGATCGACGGCGATCTGTTTAAGGTCACTCTCACATTCCCGCTACAGAAACAAGACAAACCCTCCGAAGAATAAAAGGATTTACTCATGACACGGAAAAAGTTCCAGCATCTGACCGAAAAACAGAAAAAAATCTTTGGTGGAATCACCTTTGGGGTGCTGATCCTATTCATGGGGCTGGTCACGCTGCTTATCGGCATGCCGTTGATCCGCTTCATCAAAAATCCCGAAGATTTCCGCGCATGGATCGACGGATTCGGATTTTGGAGCCACTTGGTATTTATCGCCATCACCGTGTTTCAGGTAGTCTTCGCCATTATCCCCGGAGAACCGCTGGAGCTGGGGGCAGGTTATGCCTTCGGTTTTCTGGAAGGAACCATTCTCTGCATGATCGCCACCACGGTGGGAGGAGTGCTGGTCTTTCTTTTGGTTAAGAAATTCGGCGTGAGGCTGGTGGAGATCTTCTTCCCCCTTGAAAAAATCCAATCTCTTTGGTTTCTGCGCACGGCAAAACGGCGCAACCTGATCACTTTTTTGGTTTTCCTCATCCCGGGAACCCCGAAAGATCTGCTTTGCTATTTTGTGGGACTGACCGACATGAAGCTGGGAACTTGGATCCTCATTTCCGCCATTGCGCGGATTCCCTCCATTGTAACCTCCACCGTCAGCGGAGACTCCCTGGGGGAACAGGACTACATGAAGGCAATCATTGCCTTTGCCGTCATGGCAGTGCTCAGCCTGGCGGGAATTCTGATCTATCGAACGATCATCAAACCCCGCAAGGCATCAAAAGCGAAAAACGAACCAAACGAATTCCCCACAGAAGAATAACTCCAATCGAAAAAGACGCATCTCCACGATGCGTCTTTTTTTGCGAAAGATCTGTGTTTTTGCGGAAAAAGTATTGACAGTCATCTCAAAAAAGTGTATAATACAAGAAGAAAGATTTCGTTTGAGCAATAACATGCAGGAGGAAATCATGGAAAAGAAACGCTTTTGTGCCCATCGGGGCGTCTCGGCGCTGATGCCCGAAAACACCCTGCCCGCATTTGGTGCGGCTTTGGCGTTGGGTGCGGATGAAATTGAGTTTGACATACGTCTGACCAAAGACGGAAAACTTGTGGTCTGCCACGACCCCGTGCTGGAGCGCATTTCCGACGGAAGCGGCCGCGTGGAAGAGCATGCACTGGAGGAACTGAAGGCACTGAATGTAGGCGGAAAGCAAGGCTGGGTTGCCCGCTTCTGTACTCCGGAGGAGGTTTTTGCCCAATTTGCAGGAAAAATCACCTTTAATATTCATCTTAAAGTACACGGCGAAGACGGATTTATCATTCGTGAGCTGCAAAAGTTGACAAAACAATACAATGCGGAGGGGTATGTGTATTTTGCGGGCTCCCCATCCGAGCTGGAGTGGATGGAGCGCATTGCCCCCGAAATTCCCCGCACCGCCATTCAATTGCCGAAGGATACCATCGGAATTGTGGAAATGGCGGAACGGTATCATTGCACGGGCGTACAGTTTTGGCTCGGAATGTTTGATAAAACCACCATTGACACCCTCCACGAAAAGGGAATCCGATGCAATCTCTTCTATGCCGACACAGAAGCTGACTACGAAACATACTTTGCCATGGGCGTAGACACCTTACTGACCAACCGCATGGATCTGGCAGCAGTTTACAAAGAGAAAAATAAAACATATTTCAGATAAAAAAAGGAGCGTATTATTATGAACAACCCCTTCATTGAGCTGAACAAAAAAAGAGGCGTTCTTCTGGCCGCTCATCGCGGTTATTACGGAGGAAACATCCCCTTCAACTCCAAGCCTGCCTTTCAGATTGCACTGAATCATGATGCAGATATCGTGGAGCTGGACATCGAGCGCACCGCCGACGGAAAGCTGTTCGTCCTCCATCCCGGAACGGAGCCCCACATCATCCGTCTGAAGGACAGCATCAAAAAATATCCCTCAGATTTCATCGCACAGTTCAAGCTGTCCAACGATGACGGCGGCGAAACCGCCCATCCCATTCTCCGCCTGGAAGAAGCTTTGGATTTCCTCAAGGGAAAATGCATCATCAATCTGGACAAGTTCTGGATGAATCCCGAAGCTATCGCAAAGCTGGTACGGGAACGAAACATGCAGGATCAGGTTCTTCTGAAGATCTCTCTGAAGGAGGATCAGATCAAGGATACCGAAAAATATGCCCCCGATATGCCCTTGATGCCCATGGTTTGGACGGAAGATCCCTGCCTGGAGCTGATGAAGAACTTTAACGTGCGTTATGTGGGCAGCGAATGCCTGTTCACAAAGGACACCGATCCCATCGCCTCCCCCGAATACATTGAAGCCATGCACAATGCAGGCAAAACCGTTTGGGGCAATGCTATCATGTATAACTACCGCAAAGAACTGTCCGGCGGACATAGCGACGACAACTCTTTGATCGAAGATCCCGCAATCGGCTGGGGCTGGCTTGCAGACCGCGGCTTTGACATCATTCAGACCGACTGGCTCTTCCAGTGCGATACCTATCTGAAGCAGACCGGCAGAAGAAAATAAGAAAAGAGGGAATTCACATGAATAATCCTTTCCTTGAATTAAACAAGAAGCGAGGCGTTTTGCTGGCAGCCCATCGGGGCTCCTGCGGCACAAATGTACCCTGCAACTCTCGGGAAGCCTTTCAGGTTGCGTTGAATTACGATGCGGACATCGTGGAGCTGGACGTGGAAAACTCCTCTGATGGACGTCTGTTCATTCAACATCCCGGAATGGAACGAATCCATCTGCGCATGTATGACTCCATTCGGAATTATCCCTCGGATTTTGTGGCACAGCTGAAGCTGGCAAACTCCGACAGTGTCCCCACCTACAACAATATCATGCGTCTGGAAGAGGCGCTGGACATGCTGAAGGGCAAGGCCATTGTCAATCTGGATAAATTCTGGCGCAACCCCGATGCCATCGCAAAGCTGGTACGGGAACGGGGTATGGAGGATCAGGTTCTGATCAAGTGCTATATCAAAGACGATCAACTCAACGATATCGAAACCTATGCCCCCGATCTCCCCTTCATGCCCATGGTATGGACCGAAGACGACGGCCTGGAACGGTTCAAAAACCGTAAGATGCGTTGGGTCGGAACCGAATGCCTGTTCCGTAGCGATAAAGATCCCATCGCCTCGAAAGAATACATTGAAAAAATGCACGCCGCAGGCAAAACCGTTTGGGCCAATTCCATTGTGTATAACGTCAAGGAAATCATCGGCGGAGGACATACCGACGATATTTCGGTCATCGAAGACCCCGAAAAGGGTTGGGGATGGATGGCAGACCGCGGATTCGACATTATTCAGACCGACTGGCTCTTCCACTGTGACTACTTCTTAAAGAAGACCGAGAGAAGAAGATAAAAGCTTCACAACATTCAAGACCGATACCGACGGTGGTATCGGTCTTTTTTTGCATATCTTCCCCGAAAGAATCATAAGTTTGTACAAAACGAAATTGATGCACGGAGGAAGCGCTATGGCAAATACAAGCATTTACAATGACATTGCCGCTCGGACGGGCGGCGACATTTACATCGGGGTTGTGGGACCGGTACGGACCGGAAAATCCACATTTATCAAAAAATTCATGGAAGCCTTGGTGCTTCCCAACATTTCCGATCCCTACGGAAAGGACCGCGCCACCGACGAAATGCCACAATCGGCCGCAGGGCGCACCATCATGACCACCGAGCCGAAGTTTATTCCCAATGAGGCGGTGGAGGTAAATCTGCAGGAAAACGCATCCTTCCGCGTGCGCCTGATCGACTGCGTGGGATACATTGTCCCCGATGCTCTGGGGTATATCGAAAATGATCAGCCCCGCATGGTACGCACCCCCTGGTTTGAGGAGCCTGTCCCCTTCAACATGGCGGCAGAAGTTGGGACGCAAAAGGTCATACGGGAGCATTCCACCATCGGCCTTGTCATCACAACGGACGGAACCATCGGAGAAATTCCGAGAGAGGGTTATCTGGAGGCAGAGGAACGGGTCATTCATGAGTTGAAGGAAATCGACAAACCCTTTGTGGTGTTGCTGAACACGGCAACACCACGTGCGGTGGAAACGGGGGAACTCTGCAACGGAATGAAGGAAAAATACGGAGTCCCCGTCATTCCCGTAGACTGCATGAATCTGTCTGAAAAGACAGTGCGACGTATTCTGGAACAGATTCTCTTTGAGTTTCCCATCCGTCGTATCGGTATAAAAATGCCCGCATGGATCAACTATCTGGAGGAAGATCACCCGGTACGCCGGGCCATCCTGAACCGGATCTGCGAAACGGGACGCTCCCTGAAAAAAATCCGTGATACGGATTGCCTGATTGATGCCCTGCGCCAAAACGAATACATCACAGAATGTGACACCGATGGCGTGGAATTGGGAGAAGGGACGGTTCGCATCCATGCAGCCCTGCCGCAGGAGCTTTTCTATAAGATTCTCAGCGAAACCACCGGGCTTACAGTGGAAAACGAAGGCGATCTGATCGCTGTACTCTCGGAATTGTCCCGATCAAAGGCACAGTTTGACAAGTTTTCCGCAGCCTTTACGGAAGCAAATCTGAAGGGATATGGCGTAGTTACCCCCTCCGTAGAGGAATTGGCCCTGGAAGAGCCCGAAATCATGAAGCAGGGCGGACGATACGGCGTGCGACTGCGGGCATCGGCTCCATCCTATCACATAATTAAGGCCACTATTGAAACCGAGGTCGCGCCCATTGTGGGCAACGAAAAGCAGTCGGAGGACCTTGTCAAATATTTGCTGGCGGAATTCGAAAGCGATCCAAACTCCTTGTGGGACAGCAATATTTTCGGAAAGTCTCTGCATGAGCTGGTAACAGAAGGGCTACACACAAAGTTGAATCATCTGACCGATGACTCCCGCTTGAAGCTACAGGAAACCCTGGAACGGATCACAAATGAGGGTAGCGGCGGACTGATCTGCATTATTCTTTGATACACTCCCATTGAAGGAGCGCACGCCCCGATGCAGAGCATCGGGCGTGCCCGCCCCCTCGGGGGCGGGCACGTGGGAGAGTCCGTTGGCCTCTCCCACGTGTGCCTTTCATAAGCAAAAATAATTCTAACAACCCTATTGCAATTTACTGAAAAATGTGCTATAATAGAAGTCGACGAACGGTGTAAAACAAAAAACACACTTGAGGAGACAAAAAATGAAAGAAATCAAGCTCATCGCCTTTGACCTGGACGGAACCCTTACCCAACACAAATCCCCTCTATCCCCCGAAAATCGGGCTATCCTGGAAGCCCTTTCCAAGAAGTACAAGCTTCTCATGGCGGGCGCCGGCCAGTGCAGACGCATCTTTGAACAAATGGGACACTTTCCCATCGACATCATCGGAAACTACGGCATGCAGTATGCGGAATACAACTCCGAAACAAAGGACATTGACATTCTGCGAAACGAAAGCCTGACCGCCTGCGACAAAGCAACCATCGAAGCCCGCGTCGATGCTCTTCGACGGGATTATGGATATACGGAATACAAAGGCAATAGTGTGGAATATCACCCCTCAGGCTGCATCACCTACGCAATTCTCGGAACAAAAGCGGACATCGAAGACAAATTGGCCTTCGATCCGGACCGTTCCAAACGCCGCAAATTCTATGACCGCGTGGTGTCGGACTTCCCCGAATATGTAGTCTTTGTCGGAGGAAGTTCTTCCTTTGACATGGCACCGAAGCCCTACGACAAATATCATGCATTGGATCGCTATTGCAAGGAACACGGCCTTTCCCACGATCAGGTGGTTTACGTAGGAGACGACTACGGCCCCGGCGGAAACGATGAAGCCGTCTACAAATCCGACATCTCCTTCGTCTGTGTCGACGACTATACCAAGCTCGGCGACTATTTAAAAGATTACTTAAATTGACACAAAGACCTGCAGGCACCACACCTGCAGGTCTTTTACGTTTATTCAAAAAACTACGTGCCGTAAAACGGCACGTGATTCTTTATTTACGGGAGCGTTTGCGGCCGCGGCCATCTTCCTTTGCTTTCAGGTCGGAAAGCTTGGAATCGGAGTCCTGCTTAAACTTCTGGAGCATATCTTCAAAGGATGCCGGACCCTTTTGCTCGACGGGAACAAAATCCACCTCAGGTTCGGGGCGGGGGGCCTGTCTTGGGGGACGGGCGGGGCGGGGAGCGGGTTCCGGTTTAGGTTGTGCCTGGCGAACAGACAGATTAATCCGTCCCTTCTCGTCAATGCCGATCACCTTAACCTTCACAGCATCGCCCACCTTAAGGTGTTCGTTAATGTCGGTGACAAAACCGGCAGAAACCTCGGAAATATGTACAAGACCGGACTTGCCCTCATCCAATGCAATAAAGGCACCGAACTTCGCAATTCCGGTTACTTTTCCTTCAATAATAGCCCCTACTTCAATTGCCATAAATATACGGACGGTACGGCATCCGAGGGAACACCGCACCGGGCTCCTTCCATTGTTTGATTGGGTTCCGGCTTAATACCCGGAAATATCCTGATAAATCTTCTCGTCGGCAGTACCGTACCCCAGATTATCCTCTGCGAGATTGCGGTAAAAATCGTCGATATTTTCGTCGGAAAGAATGTCTTCCAATTCTCCGTTTCGCAACTCCTGTTCGCGGATCCTATCCCGAATCCGAGCGCTCTCCGCCTCGGTCTCCGCAATGTCGATCTTTTTAGCGACAAAGTTCACCAAACAGACAGCAAAGACAACGATCAAAAAAAACTGGATCAAGCGTTTGATTCGTTTACGCAATTGTCATCCCTCTGCTTTTTCTTCTTTTTTCGATTTTGATGTTTGTGTGTATTGCGATGTTTGCGCAATAAAAAAAAGCTTTTTGTCCGTGCACAAAGACGGAGCAACAGTTGCCCGACGGTAAGACGGAAGGCAAGGCCTCCCATCAAAAAAGCGGCAAGAATAAAGAGCCGCACCGTACCGTCATTGACCTCAAAAACAAACAAGAAGGAGGCCAGGGCGGAAGTAAGGAAGCAGAACAGATCTTGAAAAAAGACCGTCACTGCGGAGCATCGGACGAAGAGGCGCACCATTCGAAACACATCGAAAAAGGCACCCAACCCCATTCCGAACAACAAGGACAACAGCAACACCGTAGCCTGTTGGGAATTGGAAAGAACCATCCTCACCCGCCCCCTTACTTAAAAATACGGGTGAGGAAGGATTCCTTATTACGTCTCAACTTTGTGTATTCCACGCAATCCACGGTTCCCTCAATCTCAATCTCGCCGACATCAAGGGACAAGCGGGAAATCCGCAGGGTTTTCCCCTTCACAAGAAGATCGCCCAGGGACGTTGCCATGGAAACGGAAGAATCGTCAAAACCGAAGACCTCGGTCACGCCCGTGACCGAAAGGGCGGAACGGTTTTTCAGAGTCATGCTTTGCGTATCGGTCATAGATGAATCACCCCTCTACCCTATAAGGATATGAGGAAGAGGCTCACTCTATGACTCGGTACATAGAATCGGCGTCTGCCTTTTGTGCGTGTTCGGTGACCCGAACCACTTCCACCTTCAAAGGAGCAACACCGAGAGATATCTCCAGAATATCGCCGACCTTCACATCATGGGCAGGCTTTGCGGGCTTGCCGTTGACATTGACACGGGACGCAGAGCAGGCATCGCTTGCCACCGTGCGCCGCTTGATCAGACGAGAAACCTTCAGATACTTATCCAGACGCATTTCTTATTTCACAGCGTCCTTCAGGATACGGCCGGCCTTGAAGACGGGAACCTTAGTGGAGGGAATCTTAATGGTTTCTTCGGGCTTCTGAGGATTGCGGCCTTCTCTTTCGGCTCTTTCACGAACATCGAAGTTACCAAAGCCAACCAACTGAACCTTGTCACCGGCAGCGAGGGTTTCGGTGATGGTATCCAGAGTGCAGTTCAAAAATTCGGTAGCATCCTTCTTAGAGATGTTCATCTTTGCGGCAACGGCAGAGATCAGTTCAAACTTATTCATTTTCTTTTCTCCTTTTAAGAAAAAGTTATTTATTCAAGCCCCTACTCAGGGTGTGAATTCACAAAAGAAATTCCTCCGTCGGACAAATGCGGAAGGAAAACCCGGTTTTTGGCTTGATTGCAAGGAAAACCGGGGTTAATACTATTTTACACTATTTTTTGCAATTTTGCAAGAGGGAGTTTACGATTTCCGAAAAGTTTTCCGTATTTCACAAATAGTGACCAGTTTTACGGCAAAAATTAGTGCAATATACACAACAATTCCTACCATAATTTCGGGAAAAACGGCCCATCTGGCGGTTGCAAGGTCTCCGAGGAGCCGGGTTACGCCTTTTACGGCTGCAAAACAGCCTGCGGCGCAGATCAAAGGCTTGGCGAGAATATCAAGAATTCGCGGGGTGTAACCCAGATATTTTCGGATAAAATACAGATTCATCAAGAGCATAATGGGGTAAGCGATGTTGGTGGAAAGAGGTGCACCGTTGATGTTGATTTCCTCCACGGAAACGAGGAAAAAGGTGCACAGAGTTTTGATCACCGAACCCACTGCCACGGAAATCACGGACATGTGGGCCTTTCCCACCGACTGCAGGATGGAGGCAGTGACGTTGGTCAACCCCACACAGATCAGCGCAAAGGAAACGATCTCCAAAAGTTGGCTGCCGATGGCAATGGCGGTCTGAGACTGTCCGCCGTAGAAGAGACGAACCGCCCCCTCTGCCACGGAACTGAGCCCGAAACCAAAGCCGAAGGCCAGAATAGAGGAATATTTCAAGGCGGAATCCAAGGTATTTTTGATCGTCAGATTATCCTTGCGGGCATAGGCCATGGAGATGGACGGCACCAGACTGGTGCCGATGGAAATAATGAAAAATGACGGCAGGTTAAAGAGGGTCAGTGCCATACTGCTATAGCATCCCCAGCGCAGATTTGCCGCATCGTTGGACATGTAAAGCTCCATGCGATTGACCACGAAAAAGGAATCCAGCGCACTCATCAGATTCGCCGTCACAGACGAGATCATCACAGGGAAGGTGATGGCCAAAAAGTCTTTGGTCAATTCCTTGCGGGGCGTGGATTCGTCATGCAGGCAATCCTCCACCGTCAACCGATAGGACACCCCACGGGTCAGATAGCGAACCAGCATAAACAGAGCGGAGATGACCGTGCCGAAGGTGACCCCTGCCATAGCGCCGCCAACAACCTGGGAAGGTGAACACCCCTGCATATGCAAAATCAGGGCAAAACCGTAGCCCGCAACAAGCTTCAGCGATGCTTCGATAACATTGGATACCGCCGTGGGGACCATATTATTATGCCCCTGGAAAAATCCGCGGAAGATGGCAACAACGGTGATAAAGAACACGGCGGGCATAATGGCAAGCATGCACCAATATGCGTCTTCCGAATTCATCATAACGGCGAGGGGGCGAGCGAAGACCATTCCGAGCACCGTAAGAATCCCGCCGAAGACCACAAAAATGGAGGCGGCGATCTTCAGCAAAGCGGAAATATCCTTGTATTTTCTTTTTGCAATGGAGCGGGCAATCATAGTGGAAATTCCCGTGGGGATTCCCGCCGTTGCCAAAGCAAGAAGAAAATTGTAAATGGAATAGGCCGAGCCGAAATATCCCATGGCGGTGGCCCCTACCAAATTGGTAAGGGGAATCTTAAAAATGGCGCCGCACAGCTTGGACAAAAAGCCCGAAAGGGACAGAATCAGCGCCCCCAGCATAAAGCCTCGGCGAAGGGGCTGTTTTTCGGTAGGATTGGCCATAATCAATCAACTTTCAGAGAAGAAAAATAAGAAAAGAGAATTTTTTCCGTATCTGCCACGGCAGAAGCGAGGAAAGTGGGGAAATCCACCTCGGAATGCTCATTTGCATTGTCGGAAATGGCACGGAGCACCCCGCAGGGAACCCCGGAACGGGCACAAACCTGAGCTACGGCGCCCCCTTCCATTTCACAGGCAAGGGCATTATAATGATCTCGAATCCGGGAGGCGGTAAGAGAATCTCCCACAAACCGATCCCCCGTAGCAATGCGCCCCAAGGAAACCCGATCCTCAGGCAACACCGTGCGGGCAGCGGAATAAAGAGCGAGAGCCAGGGTAGAATCGCAGGCAGAAACAAGCCCGTCCTCTTCCCCGATGGCGGTCAGATCAAAATCATATTGTATCGTGTCATCGGCGATCACCACATGCCCGGTGACAACGCCCTTTCCCACGCCTCCCGCGACGCCCACATTGATGACGGCAGAGGGAGCGAAACGGAGAATGGCAGTCTGGGCACAAAGGGCGGCATTGACCTTGCCGACGCCGCACTTCACCACCGTAACGGGAATCCCCTTCAGATCACCGGAAGAAAAAAGCATCCCCGAAAGCTCTTCATCCACCCGATCGGACAGCATGGCGCGAAAGCCGTCGGCCTCAGAATCCATGGCACAAATCAAAAGGTATCTCAAAGTTCCTCCTTCAGAGCGGCAATTCTCTGCTTGAGTTCGGTAATTTCATTGTAAACAGACTGCATGGCCTCATCCATGACAAGCTCCCCCTCGTCCAGACGATCGCAGGCCAAACGGCCCAATTTGCGGGTCTTGAGACTGACATCGCTTTCCAGATTGGCGATTTTCAGACGGATACGGGCAGCATCGGCCAGATCACAGGCCTTCTCCCCTACGTTCTGCAGAATCCGCTTGCTTGTGTTCACAAATTCTTGATTCATAAAAAATTCCTCCTTCTGCGAAATCTGTCGGAAACTTCTTCGGAAGAGAAGACAGATTTCCCTTTGTTTCGCAGGAAAAATCGGGTATAATTACAATCGATGTTTTACTTCTCCGTTTCTTCCTTTTTCAGCCGTCCGTTTCTGCGGGCGGCTCTTTTTTTGAATCGGAAGTCAATTCCTCGTATTTAGCACGAATGCGGAGAAGATCGGCATAGGCATCCCTCTTCAACCCCTCGTTGCGCAGAAGGGCGGCGGGATGAAAGGTTGCAATCATCCAAAAACCCTTTCGCTCATACCACACACCATGGGATCGCATGATGGAAAAGGAAGGGTCAATCAAGGTGGTTGCCGCAACCTTGCCGAGACAGACAATAATCTTGGGACGAATCAGCTTGGTCTGCTCCCGCAGATAGGGCAAGCAGGAAAACCGCTCCTCGGGAAGAGGATCCCGATTGTGGGGCGGACGGCACTTGACGATATTGGCGATATAAACATTTTCCTGCCGACTCAAGCCGATACAAGCCAGCATTTTGTCCAGCAAAATCCCTGCCTTGCCGACAAAGGGCTCCCCCTTCAAATCCTCCTGCTCCCCGGGCCCCTCCCCGACAAACAGAATCTCGGCCTCGGGGTTGCCCACCCCAAAGACAAGATTGGTGCGGGTCTGCCCCAAAGGACAGCGGTGACAGGCCTCACAGGCCGACCGCAAAGTCTCCCAATCCACCAAAGTCACCACATCCTTTCGGGAAATTCCCGCTCATATTTAAGGGTATGCAAAGAAAATAAAAATCATACGGCTTTACCGCCCATGTCGACGGCGTACTTGTATACGTCGAGGGGGAAAGAACGGATAAGACCGACGCAAAACCACCTCTGACCGCACCCTTAAGGGCGTTTAAACGGAAGGTATTTTGCGGAGCTTTCCGCCGACGGCGTACTTTGTGTACGTCGAGGGGGAAAGGACGGAAAAGACCGACGTTTTAACGTCCTTAAGCCCACCACATTTCGGTTTTGCCTTCAAAGGTAATTGCATTGTTCAAAACAGAAATGGCCTTTCTCAAGCCTTCCTTGGGAGAGAGGAGAGAATCCTCGTGTTCAATACTCATGACGTAATCGTAATCAATGGTGCGCAGAGCGGAAACGATATCCTTCCAGTATTTTTCGTCGTTGCCGTAGCCTACGGTACGGAAGACCCATGCACGGTCGGCCACTTCGCCGTAGTGCTTGGTATCGAGAACGCCGTTAACCGAAACATTGTACTTGTCGATCTTGGTGTCCTTGGCGTGGAAGTGGAACATGCAATCCTTCAACGCATAGATGGCGCGGACGAGATCGATGCCCTGCCAGATCAGATGGGAAGGATCAAAGTTTGCGCCGATTTCGGGACCGACGGCGGCACGCAGACGCAGAAGGGTTTCGGGATTGTAAACGCAGAATCCGGGATGAAGCTCGAAGCAGATCTTGTCAACACCGTGAACGCGGCAAAATTCCACTTCTTTTTTCCAGTAGGGAATCAGAACTTCGTTCCACTGATATTCGAGAATTTCGGAAAAATCATCGGGCCAGGGACAGGTCACCCAATTGGGATGCTTGGATTCGGGGCAGTCGCCGGGACAACCGGAGAAGGTGATGACCCGATCCACACCCATTTTTTCAGCCAAAAGAACGGCATTTTCAAAATCCTTATGGAATTTTGCGGCAATTTCGGGATTGGGATGAACGGCATTGCCGTGGGCGGAGAAAGCGGAGATCTGAAGACCCGATTCCTCGACGGTCTTTTTGAACTCAGCAAAAGCGGCCTCATCGTTGAGAAGAATTTCGGGATCACAATGAGCTTTTCCGGGGAATCCGCCGCATCCGATTTCCACCATCTGTGCGCCGGATTCTTTCAGATACGCCAGGGCATCCTTTAAGGGAAGATCGCTGAGAAGAACTGCAAGTACACCTAATTTCATGATAATAAACCTCCGAATTTATAGAAATTGTTTTTTTACGCTTCGTAAGAAAGAACGTCGATGGAATTGATCACAATGTCCTCCAGGGGCTTATCGGAGGAGTTGCGGGGAGCAGCACAAATGGCGTCCACAACGTCCATACCTTCATAAACCTGACCGAACACGGTGTGACGGAAATCCAACCAGGGCGTGCCGCCCAAAGCGGCATAGTCATTGGCACCGTCCTCGGGATAAATCTCACGGACCTGCGCCATCATGCGAGGATCCACCGATTTCGCCTGAACAATGAAAAACTGGCTTCCGTTGGTATTGGGGCCGCAATTGGCCATGGAAAGAGCACCGCGCAGATTGAAAAGCTCGCGAGAGAATTCATCGGGGAATGGTCTGCCCCAGATGCTTTCGCCGCCCATACCCGTTCCGTTGGGGTCGCCGCCCTGAATCATGAAATCGGGAATGACACGGTGAAAGATAATTCCGTTGTAATAACCGTTTTTGGCATGGGTCAAAAAGTTCTCCACCGCCTTGGGCGCCTGCTCCGGAAAGAATTTAATCTTGATGTCCCCCATAGAAGTATGCATCAAGGCAACCGTATCGCCCGCTGCGGGAAGAGAAGTCTGAATACTCATAAAAAACACTCCTTAATAGATATATTCGGGATAAAGAATCTGATCGAGAAAATATTGAGGATCGGAGAAAAACACGATCCAGAAGCAACAAGACAAAAACAGAGCGACGCAAGAAAACACAATGCCAAGAACACGCAGCACCTTGCAGCGCTTTGCATCCCCGCAAGCAAGGGACAAAATCAGCGAAACAATCTGCAATGGCGTTGTGATGAAGCTGAGAAGTCCCATCAGCGAGAGAACAAAGCCGGCGATGGCCATGCGGTCATGATGCCCCAGTGCCGGTTTTTGCGGCACGGTCCGAAGGGTGAAGGGACGTCCGCAACGGGGGCAGAAATTGGCGTAATCCGCGGCCTGTCGACCGCAAAAAGAACAAAACTTCATATTTTACTCATTTCTTTTCCAAGGCTTCAATCTGCTGTTGACAATAGGTGATCTGTGCAGTAAGATAAGCCCGATATTCGGGAAGGGTTGCGTATCTTCGCTCCTGCATATCCTGAGCAACCTCAATGCCGACAAAGCGATAATGTCCGGTGTTTGCATCCCGTCCCGTGGCCTCCTTGGCAGGATCGGATTCGGGGAAGCTGAGAATAAAGCCATACTTGTAGATATGGGAGGTCAGATAACTCTCAAAGGTGGTGCCGTCGTTGCCCGTCTGGGTCAGACAACGGGGGTCAAAATCCACCGCAAGGCCCAGCTGATGCTCCGAACAGTTGACAGAGCCCACCGCGGCGGCGGCCATGGACTTAGCTTCAGCGGTGCTGTAGCCTCCTTTGACATAGCCCGAAACAGCGTTGTCGTATACCTTCTTCTGCTCTGCCTCGGTGCGGTACGCCGACTGAAGAGAGACGGAATAGCCCGCATTCTCCGCCGCAGTCAAAAAGGAATTCATAGATGCGGCGGCGGCACGGTCCAAGCGAAGCGTCCCATCCGCACCGTTGACCGAAGCCAACTCCACGGTATACCCCTCGGGAAGCGGATTCTGCTCATTGACAAAGATGAGATAGGGGGAATCCAGGCGGGTGCGATAATAATTCATCATGTTGCGGAATTCGGCAATCTGCTCCGAAACATTATCCGTATTGTCCGTAGAAGGATCCTCGGGAGCGACCACCTGAGGAGGTGTCTCTCCGTCATCGGAAAAGACACTGCCAAGATCGAAGAACACCAGGCCAAAGACCAAAAGCGTGGCGGCAACAAGGACCGTCAAACCGATCAAGGCGGGGCGATTCTCCGCAATTTTTTGTCCGTCCATAAAAAACTCCTGCATAACCCCCGTTGGGGGACGAGTAAACACAATAATATATTATATCATAACATATTATCTCCCATTTGTCAAGAATTCCGTTAAAATTTCAATTTCATTTCCTTCTTTTTCCGTCCTTCCTTCAACATCACGTCCAAAACACAGCAAAAAAAGAAGGATATCACAACAAAAGAACCTCCCGAAGGATCGTTCCTCGGGAGGTTTGTACTTGTTTACTGAAATCAGTGGATGACGCGGACACGGATGATGCCGTCGACGGCCTTCATGGCTTCCACGGTGTGTTCGGAAACTTGGGTATTGGTGTCGATGATAGAGTAAGCATAGTTTCCTTTGCTCTTATTGAGCAGGTTTTCAATGTTGACTCCTTCGGCGGCCAGAAGGGTGGTCATCTGGGCGATCATGTTCTGCTGATTGGCATGATGCACGCAGATACGCATGGCACCCGCACGGGGGCAGGAGCAGGCGGGATAGTTGACACTGTTGACGATGTTACCGTTTTCGATGTAATCCACCAACTGATGGGCGGCCATGACGGCACAGTTGTCTTCCGCTTCGGGGGTGGAAGCACCCAGATGGGGAATACAAACGATGTTTTCCTCACCGATGAGGGCATCGTTGGGGAAGTCGGTAACATAGCGGGCGACCTTGCCGGACTTGGTGGCGGCGAGGATGGAATCATTGTCCACCAATTCACCGCGGGCAGCGTTGATAATCACCACGCCGTCCTTCATCTTAGCGATCATATCGGCGTTGATAAAGCCCTTATTGTCCTTCAGAAGAGGAACGTTGAGGGAGATATAATCAGCGGTTTTGATCAGAGTGTCCAGGTCGTTGACACGAACCACATGACGGGACATGGAAAGAGCGCTTTCCACGGAAAGATAGGGGTCATAGCCCACAACTTCCATTCCCAGAGCGATGGCGGCGTTGGCAACACGGGCACCAATGGCTCCGAGGCCGATGATACCCAGCGTTTTGCCCTGAATTTCGGGGCCGACGAACTGATTTTTGCCCTTTTCCACCAGCTTGCCCACTTCGTCTCCCTTACCCTTCAGGGTCTTAACCCAATCCATGGCTTCGGAGATCTTGCGGGAACCGAGAAGCAGAGCGGTGATGACGATTTCCTTCACGGCATTGGCGTTGGCACCGGGGGTATTGAACACCACAACGCCCTGTTCGGCGTACTTATCGCAGGGGATATTGTTGGTGCCGGCACCGGCGCGGGCCACGGCGATGACATCGGCGGGAAGATCGTATTCGTGCATATTGAAGGAACGGAGCATAATCCCAACGGGATTGGCAACGTCCGAACCGATGGTGTAATTTTCGTTAAACGCCACGTTGGCCTTATCGCTGATGGCGTTCAGAGTAAGAATATTGTTCATTGCGAATTTCCTCACTTATTTTCCATTTCGAACTTCTTCATAAAGTCGATGAGAGCCTTGACGCCTTCCACGGGCATGGAATTGTAGATGGAAGCGCGCATACCGCCGACAAGACGGTGGCCCTTCAGGGAAACCAGACCGGCAGCGGTGGCTTCCTTGACGAACTTGGCATCCATTTCTTCGGAGCCGGTAACAAAGGGAACGTTCATGATGGAGCGGTCGGCAGCCACGACGGGGTTGGTATAGAAGGAGGAGTTGTCGATGAAATCATAGAGAAGACCGGCTTTGTATTCGTTGATCTTCTGCATTTCGGCAACGCCGCCCATTTTCTTCAGCCAACGGAACATGAGCATGGACATATAAATTCCGTAGCAGGGAGGCGTATTGTACAGGCTGTTTTCTTTCGCCTGAACGGAATACTTCAGCATGGTGGGGCAGCAAGCCAAAGGCTCCTGATCGTCCACCAAATCCTTACGGACGATGACCAAAGTCACGCCTGCGGGGGCGATATTCTTCTGTGCACCGGCGTAGATCAGACCGAACTTGGACACATCCACAGGCTCGCTGAGGATGTTGGAGCTCATGTCTGCAACCAGACAATCCACTTCGGGGAATTTGTTGTACTTGGTACCGAAGATGGTGTTGTTGGAGGTAATGTGAACATAGTCGATGCCTTCACGGAAGGAAATTTTATCCACATCGGGGATGTAAGTAAAATTCTTGTCCTTAGAAGAGGCGGCGATGGCAGCATCACCGTAAATTGTAGCCTCTTTCTGGGCCTTCCCCGCGAAGTTACCGGTTACGATATAATCGGCCTTCTTGTTCTTCATCAGGTTCAGGGGAACCGCAGCAAACTGCTGGGAAGCACCGCCCTGAACGAAAAGGACATAGTAGTTGTCGGGGACATTCATCAATTCACGGAGCAATGACTGCGCTTCGTCGTTCACTGCCTGGAAGGGCTTAGATCGATGGGACATCTCCACGACGCTCATCCCGGTGCCATTGTAGTCCAGCATTTCATTGCGGCTCTGTTCCAGCACTTCGAGAGGAAGAGTAGAAGGTCCTGCGGCGAAGTTGTAAACTCTCATATCATTTCTCCTTGTCTGCCTTTCGGCGTTGAAATTAAGATACATACAATAATACACCATTTCGAAAAATTTTGCAATAGATTGGGCGGAAAAGTAATAAAAATGTAATATTTCTCCCCGCAAAAGGGGGAGAAATTACATAAAAATCATACATTATGCATTTTTCGGCATTTATTTGTCTTTCAGCCCCATCCGTTGCCCCATCATACGGCCGCACACCGCAAGATAGGCAAGCCAAGGCTCGATAAAATCGGGATCGTAAAGAGTATCGAGAGAATACTGCTTATGTGTCTCAAAATTCACCGTGCCCCGATAGTCGACCTTACGCATTTCGGAATAAAACCGCTCCCAATCGGCAAGGCCGCCGTAAGGAACCCGATGATGATCCCCCGACTGATCATTGTCGTTCAGGTGCAGACATTTGATACGATTCCCCAGGGCGGGGATAAAGGAACGAAAATCCAAACGAACCAACGTAAGATGTCCCGTGTCCAGGCAAAAGCCGAAACACTCCTTCCCTGCCGCTTCATTAAGACGGTCGATCAATTGGGCGGCCTTCTTTGCATCGGAGCCAAAGCCCGCATGCAGGCCGTTGCGGAAACTGCGGGTAAACAGGTTTTCAAGGCAAACCGTCACGTTTGTCTTCTGCAACACGGGAATAAGACCGCTGTAAAGCTCCCAATTCAATTCGTCCACCGCATCCTCGGACAGATCTTCATTATACATACGGGAAATTCCGTGAATAACCAAATAAGGAATTCCGACTGCGTCACAAAACTCAATGCAACGACCATAAATTTTGCGGGCATAGGGAGAGAAATCGGGATATCCGGGGGCATAGGCGGGATAGGGAGCATGGGCTTGCCCGGGACGGATCCCATAGCGCTTCTGTGCCGCAAGATCCTCTGAAAAATACTCCAAAACCTCATTCAAAGGGCGCTCAAAAATACACTGTCCCTCATAAGGACCTTTCACCACCGTTTTTTTATTCCAACACAGATCAAAATTCCAATCCACACAGGAAAAACCGTATTTTTTCAGCAGACTGTAGGCGCGATCCGCTCCCAACACATCTACAAATTCACCGGTTTGCAAGGACAATTCAATCACGGCACTACCCCCTTATTACAGATACATTATAAAATATTCCGCTGCGGTAAGCAGAAACAGAAATCCGAAGTTAAAGGCAGAGAACAACAAAAAGTACTTTACCGTTGTCCCGGGCGCCCGTTTGCGGTATTTACGGAAGGTAATCAGGCTGGCAAGAGATGCAATCAGCGTCCCCGTTCCACCGAGATTTACCCCCACCAAAAGCGGTGCATAATCGGTTGTGAAATTGGAAAGAAGCACGGCAGAAGGCACATTGCTGATCACCTGACAGGAACCGATGCTGACCAGCAACGGGTTCTTCGCCAGAAGAACCGAGAGATATTCCCGAACAACCTCAATACGGGACAGGTTTCCGGCAAAGACAAAAAAGCAGGCAAAAGTGAGAAGCAACCCGTAGTCCACCTCAAGCAGGGACTTGCGATCGGTAAAGAAAAGACAAAACGGAACCACAAGAAGTCCAATCCAATAGGGGAACAGACGAAAAACGATAGCCACGGAAAAGGCGAAAAGAATGAGAAAAAAAATATTTTTCCTGGTCAGAAGTTTTCCCTGTGTCCGAGCCGAAAGAACAAGACGGCGAACAGGGAAAAACAAAGTACAAACCATAAGCAAAATCACAGCCATCACAAAGGGCGGAAACATGATTTGAAGGAATTCACCCGTAGGAATATTAAAATAAGAATAGAGGTAAAGATTCTGCGGATTTCCGAAGGGAGTCAGCATGCCGCCCAAATTGGCGGAAATATTTTGCAGAATAAAGACGGGGGCAAGGTATTTCATGTTGTCTGTGGATTTCAGAACCGTATACCCCAGAGGCAAAAAGGTCAGAAGAGCCATATCATTGGCAAGCACCATAGACCCAAGAAAGGTGATAACAATCAAAGAGAGCACCGCCATGCGGAGATTCCCCGTCAGAAGCACCAGCCGCTCCGCAAGGATAGTAAAAAAGTGAAAATCCTGCAGGGCACAAATCACCGCAAGAGTACAGAACAGGCAGGTCAGCGTACGAAAATCAAAGTAGCCCAAATATTCCCCATCGGGGGGAACAAAAAACGCCGACGCCACCGCCAGCAAAAGAGCAATGGTGAGCACGGGATTTTTATAAAAGAAGCGCAGCGGCGCAAACCTGGCATTTCTGATGTGCATAAAAAAAATCTCCCTTTTTTATTCCGACCTATTCTACCACGTTTGTCGGATTTTGTCAATTGTTTTTGAGGAAAATTCAAAAAAAGAAAGAAAAATCGGGAAAACAAAAACAAAAAGAGGAAGAAGCACACAAATTTTTAAAAATTTGACATCAAATTGAATTCTTAAAGATTGCAATTATATGTTATAATAAGAAAGTGGAAAAAAATGGAAACGGGGAATCAATTATGAACGGAAAATATTATCAGCCCTTCTCGTTGCGGATTTCGGAAGAAATGCACCACAAGCTGAAGGTGATCGCCGCAACCCACAAGAGATCGGAAAACAAGGAAATCGAATTCATTCTGGAAGAATACATCCGCACCTTTGAGGCGCAAAACGGGATAATTCCCGACAGTGAACAATGAGCCACCGTCGATTGCAAAGCATCTGTGTCATCGGAGTATTGCTGATTGCCTTTATTGCCGTAATAGCCATTGGCATCGGGCAGGGTATCCATGAGCGCTCTGTGGCAGAGGCAGGTGCGGAGCTGGAAGAGAAGACACCGTGGGAAGAAGCTGTGGAGCAAAAACCGATCCCGGAGGGATATCCTCAACTACAGGATTCGGATATTGTTTATGTCACCGCATCGGGAGCAAAATTTCATCTGTATACAGACTGCTCTTCCCTTTCCCGCTCCAAAACGATTATCGGTCAAACCTTTCGAGATGCCGTCGAAAACGGAAAAGAGCTTTGCTCCTTCTGTAAAAAGAGATACAACAGAAAATGAAAAAGGATTGTATAAGACAAAAAGATTCTTTTTGGGGTTTATCGACAAACTGAGGGCTGCCGCATAAGCGACAGCCCTTTGACTTATTTTTAATTTTAGTCTCAACTCACGGCTTCCAGATCGCCGCGGATCAACTCAAAACATGGGTCCGTACCTCTTTCATAGATTCGGGCCTGTCGGTTTTCCCGACCCCGCACGGCATGTGCGGATCTAACTACTTCATGGGAGTCAAGCCTCATGGAAAAACACGATGTTTTGATTGGGCAGGAATTCGGACGAATTATCCGAATCCCCGTTTCATTCGGTCTGAAGCTTCATGAATTTCTGAAGATTCATACTCCTCTTCCTTTCTCCTTACGGGGAAGGACCGGGGGTTACTATTTCAAGGGACGCACCGCCTCTTACGGAGCGACCCGTCTTACTTTTTCGGAATTCTCATTTCCCGTTCTCCTTTCCGGGGAACGACCGGTTTTTAATGGTGATTTGTTTGGGATACCGTAACCCTTTGCTACGGCTCCCAACTCAGATGTTGGGGCTTCTCATCTTTCGCGTCTCCTTTCGGATCACGGCCGGTTTTATCGGATCGGGTAAGTCGTTTTGGGGTACCGCGACACCTTGTCGGGCAACCCTGATCAAATGTTGGGACTTCTCATACTCCTCGTCTCCTGACTACAAAGATTTCCTCTCCGACGCTATGCACCCTTTGGCGCTGATTGAGGATTTCCTCCTGTCGGGGGTTCTCTTCTTTGTGGCTTTATTATAGCATATTTTCCGACTGTTGTCAAGAGGGTTTTTGCAATTTCTTATACTTTGTACACAAAGTTTATAAAAGAATTTTAAAAAATTAGGCACCATGCACAATGGACACTAAAAAAAGAGAACTCTCCGCAAAAGAACGGAGAGCTCTCTGATAAATTATGCTTTCTTTCGCTTCAATAAGAAGATTGCAGTCACCGCCCCGCCGACAACAAGAAGAGTTACGATCCCGATCGTAAGGAACAACGATACCCCATCGCACTGACCTACATCGACAGTGGAAATTGAAGATTCAAAACTTGAATCCGTAGGAACATCAAGAGAATCTTTTCCATGGGAACCGGTTCGGGCAAGACTGTTTAAAACACTCTCCGCCTTTGCGGGCGAAAAGATAGGCGAGGGTTCATCATTATACTTTTTTACATTCCGATATTCGGAGGAACAGTGTATTTCAAACCGGATATCCCCCTCAATCCACAAAATATGACGAAAACCGGTATTATCAAAAAGATAACAGTAATCTCCCAACGAATAGTAACAGCTTGGGAACGTATACCCAATATGATACAAATCCTTTGACTTCGGTGCCGCTACACAATATTCATGGTTATGAGGGATTTCATTGGGAAGAACTTTCACAAACCAACGAAGGCCTTCCTTGTCAAGGAACGAATAGGCATAACGGCTGAAATCCGCAGGCGAATCGGTAATACGCCAAAAGCACTCAAATGTCCCGAGGGCTGCAAAATCTTCGGGCAGGAAAAACCCTTCGGGCTGCCAAGAATCTTCCAAATACGCCCGAAAAGCAGTCTCCCCTTTCACGACGGAAAAGCGTGTTTCCAAGGGCACTTCGGGAGAAAAGAATTCCAACGCATCAGAAGAAGCGGATTGGGACAAAAGCTTTGAAACAACGGTATTCTTTTCCCTTGCAGGATAATCGGAGGGAACAGACAAGGTAAAGCTTAACCCATTGCGGAACCAAACAATGCGCTTCAAAATTCCGACATCATAAACATACACCGCATCACCAACTACCACATAACCGTCCGTTCCGGAAGGATGCGTACGAAGGTCTTCCCCAAGTTCCCCTTCCAAAGGCAAGTTCTCCTCAGGATAATCCCCGTAATCATAGGAATAGATCGTGATAGTGTATGAGATATTGTTTTCATCCTTCAAACGATAGTAGTACTTTTTATGCTCATCAACAGCAAAAACCTGGGCAACCGGAACAAAGGATTCAAATTCGCCGAAGGGTGCAAGTTCTTCATAACGCACAAAATTGGGAGGAAGATCATCTTGTTCCGCAAGGTAGGCTTCATATTCTTCCAATGTATCGTAGGTATCCTGCACCATAGAAATGGCAAAGGAGGGAAGAACAAAGCAGGAAACAGCGAACACGATTCCGAGCAACAGTCCGGAGATTTTTTTCATGCACATCTTCTCCTTTCCTTACCCTACCGCATTTTCACCTGTTAGACGGCAGGCCACTTGACATGTCGTCAAAAGTTGGGGAAGTTCATCTGTCAAAGCAAAGGAAACGGTATAAATGCCATACAATTCACCGTCTTCGCCAATAAAATGGCCGGAATATTTCGCAGAAACGCGACGAAACGCCTTCCCTTGCTGCTCCACCATAAAGCGTGTTTCCTGTATTGCTGCCGCAATACCGGCCGTAGCAACCTCAACATTTCTCATTTCGTCGGAATATTCTTTGGGAAAATATGTCAGACTGAATGGCGTCTGCTGACGCTTATCAAAAACCAACTCATAGGAAGTAGCCATAGGCGTGCCGTCAACAAACGCCTCACGGGGAAGAAACGCATAGTTGTACAAATATATAACACAACCGCCGGAATCGTCCATGCGCTGCTCGGCAATTACACGGCTTGATTCCATCCCGGACAATTCTTCGTAAATCATTTTCCCCCGAGACAAAACACGATCAAGATCCCCCTGATAAGGGGCATCGCCCTTTGCCGGATACCGATACGTACAAAGCTTTCCGTCCTCAGTCAAGCCAAAGGTTCCACCCCCATCAACGGTATACACATGATAGGTCGTTCCCGCATCATGGGCCGCTCGCATTGTGGATTTATAAGTTCCCCACACCTTTTTCCCATTTAAGAGATAACAGTTCCGCACATTCTCGGGCGGAACGGCATCCTCCACCTTTGTGCCCGGATACGAATAAGGAAAATTCTTTGAAAAAGAAACCTCATCCCCGTCGTCGGAATCTCGATAAATCCAAGCACCTGTCACATCTGCTGAAGGAATACGGGAAAGTTCTTCATCCGAAAGAACGGTACGATTCTCCCTGTCGTAAGTATACGGTTGGGGACCGTATGGAGGATTCTGCGGCAACTTCTTTTCCGTCTGCGTCGCATCTGCTGCCAAATCGGTGGAACCGTCGGAAGTTCCGTCCGAAGCCGCCTGCGGAGCACAGGAACAAAAACAAAGCAACACAATCAACAGGCAAAGTACAAAGGAAAATTTCTTTTTCATTTCAGCACCTTCTTTCGTTTTATCTTACAATTTTATTTTATCATAGCCCCACAGTGTTTGTCAATGGGCTTTCACTCTATATACACGAAAAAAATCGAAGAATGTGACAGGTTTTTTAATAATTTAACAAAAAGTTTTCAAACGAAGCTTTTTTTGCAAAAAATCTCCCGCAACTCCGAAGAATTGCGGGGGATCGATTATTTCAGAAGGGTTCGAACGCGGGATATGAGAGTTTCGGCAAGGGTGCGGTAGCCATCCCCGTTGAAGTGTACGCCGTCGGTATGGGAACAATTCTAGGATGGGGAATAGAAATCAAGAATGGGGCAGTTCAGCTCTTCCGCAATTTTTTGCACAACAGCATTGCGGGTTTTGACCCGTTCGTTGCGCCGCGGATCCGAAACACAGGTAGTGAGCACCGCGGCGACGGAGGGACAGCGTTCCTTCAAGGATCTCAAAAGCTGCCTCATCCCTTCTGCGTATTCGACATTATCCTCCAGATGCCAGCCATGAAGTCCGCTGTTGACAAGCATCAGTGCGGGAGGTCTTCCCTGCCGAAGGAGCAGATCCAACGTGGGAAGAAAGAAGGGATTGTCCAAGGCCTTGGATGTGGCAAAAGCATCGATCAAAAACTCCGATTCTGCCATTTTTTGCGCCTCGGGACGGATCCCCCAGGAAATGGAATCTCCGATATAAAACACCCGTTTTGCGGAGGTATTCTCGGTGTGCTCAAACCAAGTGCGATCCCATTCGTAGGTTTCAAGGGGGACAGCGGTCTCCCCTGTCTGATAGGTAAAATCTTCCATATTAAACCTTCTTAAAGAGGGGGCCGTAGGTCTGACAAGCCCGATAGTCCTGACCTTCCTTATCCATACCAAAGGCATTCCAGCAGGCAGGACGGAAGATCTTTTCCTCCTCCACATTGTGCAGAGACACAGGGATACGGAGAATCGAGCACAACGTGATCAGATCAGCACCGATGTGTCCGTAAGAGATAGCACCGTGGTTGGCGCCCCAGTTGTTCATCAGATCGTAGGCCGAGGCAAAGGCACCTTGTCCCGTAATGCGGGGGGTAAACCAGGTGCAGGGCCAGGTATAGTCGGTGCGCTTCCAAAGCACATCGGAAACCTCATCGGGGAGGGAAACGGTCCAGCCCTCTGCGATCTGCAAAGTGGGGCCGAGGCCCTTGACCAGATTGAGACGGATCATGGTGACGGGCATTTCGGCACGGGTCAAAAAGCGGGAAGAATAACCGCCGCCGCGGAAATAGCCCAGATCCGCATAATTCCAGGTGGTGTTTTCCATAATCGCCTTTTGGTCGGCTTCGGTGACCTCATACCAAGGTTTCATAACCGCCGCACCGTTGACATCCTTCGCCTCACCGTTGGCATCCAAACAACATGCACCGGAATTGATCAGATGAATAAAGCCGTCCGCATCCTTGGCGTGGCCCTCCAGCTCATAGCCCGTAACCCGTTTGACCGAGGCTCCGTTCCAACAGGTACGCACATCGGCAAACATCTGAGCGCGCCCCGTCAGAAGCTTTCCGAACAGCATGCCGATGCCGTTGAGAATATCGTTCTCCGTAGCCAAAATGTAGGGCTCACGGATTCCGTTCCAGTCAAAAGAGGTGTTCAGCATGGCCTCTGCAAAATCGCCGTTGGGATAGAAGTCGGTCCACTGGCGCTGTCCCTGGAACCCTGCGGCGATAGCGTTGTGCCCCACAGATTCCTCTTCGCACCCTTTGGGCAGGTTGGCGTTGCCAGACATAAGATCTTTGATGATGACCGCCATTTTAACTACGAATTCCCAATCGGAACCCTTGGCGGCACGGGACTTCTGCAGGTTTTCGGGGTTCTTGTCGAAGCCCTCGATGCAGGATTCCTTCGCCCATTTCAGCGCCTTTTCGAACTCTGCCTTGTCATAAATTTCTTCGGTCATGCGACGGATCAGTTCCACCTCGTCCACGGATTCCACACGCATACCGAGATAATCTTCCATAAAATTATAATCAATCATCGACCCGCCGATGCCCATACAGGCAGAACCGATCTGCAGATAGGATTTGCCTCGCATGGTGGCAGCGGCAACCGCGGCACGGGCAAAGCGCAAAATCTTTTCCGCCACATCTGCGGGAATGTTTTCCGTATCGTCCGCATCACAGACATCATGGCCGTAGATCCCGAATGCGGGAAGTCCCTTCTGAGCATGGGTGGCCAACACAGAGGCAAGATACACCGCGCCGGGACGCTCGGTGCCGTTAAAGCCCCAAACCGCTTTGATGGTATTCGGGTCACTGTCCATGGTCTCGGAGCCGTAGCACCAGCAGGGGGTCACGGTCAGTGTGATTTCAACCCCCTCCTTGCGGAATTTCTCTGCGCAGGCGGCGGCTTCGGCAACTCTGCCGATGGTGGTGTCGGCGATCACCGTTTTCACGGGAGTACCGTCACTGTAACGCAGATTTTCCTCCAACAACTTAGCGGCAGACTTCGCCATCTGCATGGTCTGTCCTTCCAGAGATTCACGAACCCCCAAAACACCGCGCCGTCCGTCGATGGTGGGACGAATGCCGATGACGGGAAAAGAACCGATATAACGAGCCATAAAACGTACCTCCGAAAAATTTTTTATATTTTTATTATACCTCTTGACAACCGAATTGTCTTGTACTATAATAAGGATAAAGTATAACAATTTCCGGTTTTTTCTCTTTTTTTTTCAAATAAAACCGTAGAAATGCAAAAAAATTTCCGGAAAAAGGAGTGCGCGTCATGATCTTCCATCTTTGCCGCGAATCCATTACCCACAAAACCGAAGGCTTTCCCATGGCGTACTATTCCGTGGACAAAAGCCATCCCCGCTATGTGATGATGCACCATTGGCACCCGGAGGCAGAGCTTTTGCTCCTGCGAAGAGGAACGCTGACGCTGACGGTGGACGGCATATCAAAAAGGATGACAGAGGGGCAGTTTGCCCTGATTCCCCACGGGACGGTGCACAGCGGCATACCCGAGGATGCATGGTATGAATGCGTTGTTTTCGACGGAGCGGGATTGACCGAAATTCTTCAGGGATCCACAAAGAAAAAGGCGGCGGAAATCCTGTCTCAGTTTCGTATCGGTCCCTGCCAAGCTCCGCTTCCGACATTGACGGAGACCTTGCGGTGTCGGCAAAGAGGGTATCAGACCGAAGCACTGGCGGCCCTGTTTGCCCTGCTGACCGAATGGATCCGTTCCCCCGAACCGCGGCAGGAGCCTCGGTCCGAGGGGCGCAAATTCCGATTGGCCTCCTTTGAGCAGGCGATTTTGTTTCTGCGAGAGCATTACGCAGACCCCATCACCCTGCAGGACCTCTCCCATGCGGCAGGATTGAGCGAAAAATACTTCGGAGAATATTTCAAAAATATCACAGGGAAAACACCCATCCGCTACCTCAATGAATACCGTGTGGAGCGGGCTGCGGAATTGTTGAAGCGGGGAGACAAATCCATCACGGAAATCGCTTTGGAATGCGGATTCAGCGACCTGAGTTACTTCATCAAAACCTTCCGAAACCATTACGGAACCTCCCCCGGCAACTACCGAAAGGGCAAAAAAGAAACATAACCGAACAATACGAAAAAGTATCAAAAGAGATCCCCCGTTAACGAGGGATCTCTCTTTGTATGAAAAATTTCAGATATTGTTTACCGTCACTTTTTCCCAAACGGATTTCACATCTGCGGGCAGGGGCGGCTTTGTCCCCGACGTAAGGCAGGCGGCGGTGCCGAAGGCAACAGCAGTGCGCAAACGATCAGCGGCAGTTTTTTCGGCGACAGAGAGAAAACCTGCAATGGAGGAATCCCCCGCACCAATGGTGGAAAGAGCCTCAATTTTCGGCGGAATTGCGGCAAAAACGCCCTCATTGCAAACCAACAGAGCCCCCTGGGGTCCCAGGCTGATCATGACATTGGAAATGCCCTGATCATACAGATTCCGAGCGGCGGCGACCACCTGATCAAAGGTATCAATTTCCTGCCCCAGATAGGCGGAAATTTCTTCCTGATTGGGCTTGATGAGCCAAGGCTTCATCTCGATCAGATCCGCAAGGGTGAAGGAACGGGAATCGATCACAATCTTCGCTCCCAATCGGGTCCATTTGCGGAGCAGCTCCTTGAGGCCGTCCACCGAAAGCCCCTTGGGATTGGAGCCGGTCAGCGTAACGATGGAAGCGTTGTCCACCTGTGGGGTAACAGCGGCATCAATCTTCTCCAGAAGCGTATTGTCCGCCGCAAAACCGGCAAAGGAAATACGGGTCTCATCGGAATCGTCACAATGGAGGGTGATATTTTCACGAATCCGACCGGGAACGGTCACCGCAGAAAGGGTCAGGCCGTCCTGAATCAGACTGTTGCGAAAATCATTGCCGTTCTCGGCGCCGAGCACCACAAAGGCAAGACTGTCCACGCCGTTGACGGTCAGGGCGCGGGAGATGTTGACCCCCTTGCCGCCGCATTCCCGATCGGTGACGGTGCAGTGATTTTCCTTAAAGGGCTTGAAGGTTGCGGTATGGCAATGAACATCAATGGCGGGGTTCAGGGTAAGGGTGATAATTTTCATGGCTCACCTCAGATTTTGGGAGCATGCTCCAGCAGATATGCCTCGGCCTCGGCGCACCACAGACCGTCGTTCCGCTTCACAATTGCCGCAAGCTCCTTGAACATGGGATCCTTTTCGCCCCATTGATCCAGCTCGTCCACAGCAATCAGGGGAAGATTCAAATGGGTATAGCACACCTTTTTGGCGCCGTTGGGCTTCTCCATGGCCTTGATGGTGTCGATCACCGTATTCAGACCGCAGATATGGGAAACCAATGTTCCGGGATTGATCTTGTTGGCCTCAATCAGACCGATCACGTCCTCCATATCCTTGGGGATACTGCCTGCGGTACCCACCACGTGGATGCCGTCATAATGGACACGGTACAGGTTGAGAGATCCCTGCAAATCGTGGATGGGAGGACCTGCAAAGAAGTTCACACAGCCATCCTCACGACAGATCTTTTCCGCCATATTGAACAGGGCGGGGACAGGAACCATAACAAACACATCGTCAAAGCCCCCTTCGGAGATCTTCAGAAGTTCTGCGGTGGGATCCTCCATATCGGAGGTATTGAGATAAACCAGCTCGGTGCCGCGGCGTGCCGCCTCCTCGGGGGTACATTTGCTGCGGGCATAGGCAAGGCGCTCCTCGCTCAGGTCGGTAACAACAATCTGCTTAACACCCGCATAACCGGAGGCAAGATCCACCGCACCCAGCCCCATGGGACCCGCGCCACCCAAAATGGCGATGCGACCGCCCACCTTTGCGCCGTCGGTACGGACATAGTTGGTGTAATCGGTGTGATAGAAGCCAAGGTATCCACGGTAAATGCAGGCGAGAGATTCCACAAGAGAGCCCTTGAAGAAGGCGTCACCCTCATAGGGGATCATGCAATTGCGCTCCAGAACAATACGGGGCACCACCGCATAAGTAGATGAGCCGCCGATGTAGGGATAAGAATATCCGGGATCGTAACCGGATTCCAGCTTGAGGGCGGGTTGAATGACAATTTTCTGTCCAACCTTCCAGCGGTCGGCAAGATCAGAACCTACTTCAATGATCTCCCCTGCCATTTCATGACCGATGATGACAGGATTCTCCGCAATATCGGGGGGAACGCGCTTGTGCATGGTTCCCTGCTTGACCGCTTTATACGTAGATGCGCAAAGAGAGTCGGAGACCACCTTCAAAAGAACCTCATCGGGTTGAATCTGAGGCAGTTCAAATTCCTCCAGGCGCATATCCATAGCTCCGTAAAGACGGACGGCTTTCGTTTTCATATTAAAAACCTCCTGAACGACGGTATTTTCTTTCATTTAACCACAAAACCATCAAAAAGTCAACCGTCGCCGCAAAAGTTTATAAAAAATCACAAAACAATCATAAAATAATCAAAAATAATCATCTGTCCTGAATCAGTCGGAAGGCGGTACGGGCGACATCCTTCATGCGGGCGCCGAAGGCCTCATCGTTGTGAAGACGGCGGACATTCCAGGTTCGCTCAGTAAGTGCGCACAGATGCTCAACCACGCGGCTGATGTCCTGATCGTAGGTGCAACCCCAGGAAGAAATCTGAGCACCGAGGACATCCTCTGTGGGAGAGACTCGGATAGGATTGAGGAATGCGGCGGATTTTTCCCACCAATTCTGCCAATTATATACATCCCACTCCATAATTTCCTTGGGTCCCCAGCGCAGGGAAGGATTGTCCACAATATACAAAGGCTTCCAGGAGCCGTTGATGATCTTGAATCCGTGCTTCAGAAATTCGGGAGCCAGCATATAAAGGCTTTCCCATGCGATTATGATGGTCTGCTTGGGGATGTAATGAACGCCCTTTTCAGGGAAGCCCTCCCAAACAATGGGAGTTCTGCCCAGATCCAGAACCATCTGCGCAACCCGTCCCACAAATTCGCTGTAAAGCTCATGAGCATCGGAAATGCCGTGCTCCTTCATGTATGCAACGCAATCCACACAGTGATCCCACGCAGGATAAGCCGCCTCGTCTCCCCCGATATGAATATAAGGAGAATGGGGGAAAAGCTCGCACATTTCGGTCAGCAGAGTCTTGATACCGTCCATACATTCTTTCTTACCGGGGCAAAGAACGCTGTCCGAAGAAAGGACGCCAACCTCGGTTTCGATGCGGCCGTCCTTGCCGTCCGGAATCCGATTGGCAAAGACCTCGGGATAGGTACGGGTCAAGGATGCGGCATGCCCGGGGGCTTCAAATTCGGGGATAATCACAATTCCGCGTTCCAAAGCATATTCGTTAAGAAGGCGGATATCCTCCTCCGTATACTGCTCTCTCCCGCCGCCGATCTTCGGAAAAGCCTTGGAGGGCAGAGAATAACGCTCCATGTCAATAAAATGGAAATGTAAATATTTGACCTTAAGAAGGAAGCACACATCCACGTATTTCTTCAGGGTATTCAAGGGGTGCCAATCCCGGGCCAAGTCCACCATCAGGCCACGGTATTCCTTATCGGGACGGTCTTCAATATGAAGCTTGCGGCAGAAGAGCTCTTCCCCGTGCCCCTGAAGACATTGCAGGGCTGTTGCCAGCGCAAACGCCATACCGTGGGCATCCCCTGCACGCAGAATCATCCCATCCTCGGTCACATCCAACGTATAGGCCTCCTCCGTCAAAGACGGATCCGCAACCAAAACAACGCCTCCTTCTCCCTCGGAAAGATCTGCGGAAAACAACCGCTGAACCGAGGAACAAAAGGCCTCAGCCTGTCCGCTGAAAACCGCATCAAAGGAAATATGGGGCAAAATACGCACCGATTCCTTTTCGGCATTCACTGTTTTCGGTGTGGGTAAAATCGTATGAAACATAAAAAACCTCCCAATAATAGATTTCATTTTTTCATGAGAAAGCGGCGTCGGTTACCGTTCCTGAATCAGATGGAACACCTCCAGCGCCATCTCCCGCTGTCTGCGACCGTAAGCCGCATCATCATGAATCCGCTGAACATTCCAGGTGCGCTCCGTAAGGGCACAAAGATGCTCCACAGCCCGCCCGATGCCCTGTTCAAACGTGCATCCCCAAGAAGATATCTGAGCCCCCAAAACATTTTCCGTGGGGTCAAGATGGATCGGATTCAGTTTTGCGGGAGATCTGTCCCAAAAATGCTGCCAACGATACACATTCCATGCCATAATGTCCTTGGGCCCCCAACGCAAATCGGGGTTATCCACAATGTACAACGGTGTCCACGCACCGTTAATAATTTTGAAACCATGCTTCAGGAGATCGGGGGCCAACATATAGAGACTCTCCCAGGCAATGACAATCGTCTCCTTGGGAATATATTGAACACCCTTTTCGGGAAAACCTTCCCAAACGATGGGAGTTCTGCCCAAATCCAAGACCAAACGGGCGACCCGCCCGACGAACTCACTGTAAAGCTCATGAGAATCGGAAATATCATGATCTTTCATGTAGGCAATGCAGTCAGGACAATGATCCCATACAAGATAGGCAGCCTCATCCCCTCCAATGTGAATGTATGGAGAATAGGGAAACATCTCACACATCTCGGTCAACAGTGTGCGGATCCCGTCAAAACATTCTTTCTTCCCTGGGCAAAGCACACTATCGGCAGCAAGAAATCCCACCTCGGTCTCAACCTTAAGATTGGGGTTATCTGGGATGTTGTTCCCAAACACTTGAGGATACGTACGGGTCAAAGATGCCACATGACCGGGAGCTTCAAATTCGGGAATAATGGAAACCCCTCGCGCTAACGCATATTCGTTAAGAATCTCAATTTCCCTCTCGGTATATTGCTCTTTTCCGCCGCCAATCAGGGGAAATGCCTTGGAGGGCAAGGTATAGCGATCCATATCGATAAAATGCAGATGCAAATATTTAATCTTCAAAAGATAGCAGGCATCCACATATTTCAAAACACAACGCAAAGGAAGCCACTGAGAAGAAAGATCCACCATCAGCCCGCGAAAATCCTTATCGGGACGGTCATCAATCCGAACCATCGGACACATCAGCATCCCATCCTGCACAAAAAGGCAGCTCAACGCCGTTGCGGCGGCATAGCAAATCCCCTGTGCATCCCGTGCGGCAAGACAAAGGCCTCCATTCTTCGCATCCAACCAATAACTCTCCTCATCCAAGGAAGAATCCTTACAAAGGACGATGCCGCCTTCCCCTTCCGTTAAAGAAATTCCGTACAAAATCTTCACAGAGCGACAAAAAGCCTCTGCCTGCAATGAAAAAGCGGAATCAAACGATATCTTTTGGCTTAAAACAACCGTCTCATCCCGAGAGGCCACCGATTTCGGCGTAGGCAGAATATTATCTAACATAAAACCTCCCAATGCTGATTGACAAACCGTCTTTTTTATATTATAATAGGACTATAGCAATACTCTACCACAATTCCCGCGAAAAGTCAAGAGGGAACGTAAATTTTTACAAATCGTCACAAACAATCACGGTAAAGGAGTCTGTCATGCTCATCGAAGAACGGCATCGCCGCATTTTGGAAGAACTCAACAAAAACCCATCGGTTACCGTGGCAAGGCTGGCGGCGCTTTTGCATGTCAGTGAACCCACCGTGCGCAGAGACTTTACGGAGTTGGAGAAAAAGGGACTGATCACAAAACGGTACGGAGGAGCCATTCTGCACCCCAGCGCCGCGGATCAGGAGATTCCCTTTCTGCTTCGGGAACAAGAGCGCTCGTCGGTCAAAGCGGAAATCGGGCGAAAAGCCTCTGCACTGGTGGAGGACGGCATGGTCATCATGCTGGACGGATCCACCAGCGCTTACCATCTGGTGCCCTACCTTGCCCGCTATAAGGATCTGATCGTCATCACCAGCGGAGCAAAAACCGCCGTTGCGTTGGCAGAGGCAAACATCCGAACCTTTTGCACGGGCGGACAGATGCGCATTCATTCCTTCTCCTATGTGGGGGATTCTGCCACAGCCTTTGTGAAAAACATCAATGCGGACATCCTGTTTTTCTCCTGCCACGGACTGACCGAGGACGGACGCATGACCGATCGGGCCGTAGAGGAGGCAGACCTGCGCAAGGCAATGTTTACGGTCTGCAAAAAGAAGGTTCTGCTTTGCGATTCGGGAAAATTCGGCAAGACCTATTTCTACAACATGGGCTCAGTAACCGAGATTGACGAGATTGTTTCCGATGCGCCCCTGCCCCCGCAAATTGAGAAAATGATCCGAAATTGAACACCGCTTCCGACAGGGATTGACAAAGCGCAAACCATAACGGGGTTATATAACAGGGTGGATATATCAAGTGGTCCACCCTGTTTTTTGTGACAAAATCAAGGATTTTACAAAAAGTTCTATACCAATTCGGTTTATTTTCACACATTTTGAGAAAAAGTGTGCTATAATGACAGTGCGCAGGAGTGCAGTTTCTTCCTGCACTCACTGCATGAACACAACATACAAAAAATCACACAACAGGAGTATCCGTCATGCAGTACCAAAAGATCAGAGATCTTCGGGAAGACCACGATCTCACACAAACAGACATCGCCCAGATCCTCAGCTGCTCTCAGGTTTGCTACTCTCGTTATGAGTTGGGAGCCAGAGACATCCCCACCGACGTGCTGATTCGCCTGTCGAATTTCTATAACGTTTCGGTGGACTACCTGCTCGGTCAGAGTGAGAATCCCAAAAGACGATGAAACAGTAAGGTCTGCAGCTTTGCAGACCTTTTGTTTTACACGGAGGCTTTTATGAAAGAGACATCCTTATGTTACATCTACCGAGGAGAAGAAATGCTTCTGCTCCATCGGATCAAAAAAAAGCAGGACCTGAACGAAGGCATGTGGATCGGTATCGGAGGTCATTTTGAAGAGAATGAATCTCCCGAAGATTGCGCCCTGCGGGAAGTGAAGGAAGAGACGGGACTGACCATGACCGAATTCCGCTACCGAGGAATTGTCACCTTTGTCTCCGACCGCTACGAAGGAGAACACATGCACCTGTTTACTGCTACAAAAACCGAGGGGATGTTGACCAAAGAGTGTAACGAAGGGGAACTGCAGTGGATCTCCCGCGAGGTCTTCCGCTCCCTGCCTCAGTGGGAGGGAGATAAAATCTTTTTGGATCTTCTCGATCGAGAGATTCCCTTTTTCTCCCTGAAGCTGGAATATCACGGAAACGATCTGCATCGCGCCGTGCTGAACGGAACATGCATTCTTGAAAAATAAAGGCAGGAGCCCATATGTTTGAAAAACTGAACGAGATCGAAGAAAACTATATCAAAAACGAAGAATTGCTCTGCGATCCTGCCGTGCTTTCCGATCCGAGTCGTCTGAAAGACTTGACAAAAAAACAGAAGCAATTGGAAGAATTGGTGGAAACCTACCGCCGCTGGAAGGCCTGGAACACACGGGCAAGGGAGGCGGAGGAATTGCTTTCCGCCGAGGATGCGGAGCTGAAAGCTCTGGCCAAGGAAGAGTGGAAAGAGGCGAAGGATGCCCTGACCGAAACCGAGGAACGGCTGAAGATTCTGCTGATTCCAAAAGATCCCGACGATGAAAAAAACGTCATTCTGGAGCTTCGGGCGGGCACAGGCGGAGAGGAAGCGGCCCTCTTTGCAGGTTCGTTGCTGCGCATGTACTCCATGTATGCCGACAAGCACGGCTTTAAAATCGAGCTTCTTTCGGTCAATGAGACCCAATTGGGGGGCATCAAGGAAGCCGTGATCTCCCTGGAAGGAACGGGCGCTTTCGGGCGGATCAAATATGAAAGCGGCGTTCACCGCGTCCAAAGGGTCCCCGAAACCGAATCCCAGGGGCGCATCCAAACCTCTGCCGCTACGGTGGCGGTGCTTCCCGAAGCAGAGGATGTGGACGTGGAAATTGACCCCAAGGATCTGTTGATCGAATCCCACCGTTCGGGGGGTGCAGGGGGACAGCACGTCAATAAGACCGAATCTGCCATCCGCATTATCCACATTCCCACGGGGATTACGGTAGATTGTCAGGACGAGCGCAGTCAATACAAAAACAAGGACAAGGCCATGAAAATTCTCCGTTCCCGCATTTTAGAGCAGAAACGGGCGGAGCAGGAATCGGAAATCACGTCGACACGCCGCTCTCAGGTGGGGTCGGGAGACCGAAGCGAACGAATCCGCACCTACAATTTCCCTCAGGGGAGGGTGACAGATCATCGCATCGGCCTTACGTTGTATAAGATTCAAGCCATTATGGACGGGGATCTAGATGAACTGATCGACGCATTGATCACCGCCGAGCAGGCCGAAAAGCTGCGGGCAAACGGGGAGGAATAAGATGAAAACCTACGATGTGGTTTTGTTTGACCTGGACGGGACCTTAACAGACCCCGGATTGGGAATCACAAAGTCCGTGGAGTATGCGCTGAATCACTATGGGATCACAGTAAAGGACCGACGGGAACTGGAGCATTTTATCGGGCCGCCGCTGATTGATTCCTTTATGGGATCTTACGGATTTTCCAAGGAGCAGGCAACGGAGGCTGTGGAGGTCTATCGGGAATATTTCAGCGTGACGGGGTTGTTTGAAAATGAGGTTTACCCCCACATCCCCGAACTGCTTAACGCCCTGAAAAAAGCGGAAAAAATCCTTTTGGTAGCATCGTCAAAGCCCGAGGTATTTGTCCTGCGGATTTTGGAGCATTTTGACCTTCTGCGCTTCTTTGACGGAGTGGGTGGTGCAGCCATGGACGAAAGCCGAACAAACAAAGCAGATGTGGTGGAATACATTTTAGGGAAAGCAGGTGTAACAGACCGCTCCCGATGCATTTTGGTGGGCGACCGCAAATTTGACGTCAACGGCGCCCACGAAGCGGGCATGGATGCCATGGCCGTCACCTACGGCTACGGTAGCCCCGAAGAGCTCACCGCCGCACGGCCGGAACATATCGCCCATACCCCGAAAGACATCGAAAGAATCTTGCTTTAAACCATACAAATATAGGGACTTGCCTAAGCAGGCAAGTCCCTTTTTGCGTTATATTCTTTTATTTCTGCTTGGCAAGCCATTCCTTGCGGCGGCGGGCGGAGTCCCGCTTGGGTTTGGTAAACCACAGAAAGACCGCAACCGCACCGAGAATAATCACAGAGAAGATGGCAATGAGAATTTCGGGAGCAATGTTGTTGGACTTAAATCCTGCCCACATGGTCAGAACCTCTTCGTTTTTGTTCCCAAAATCCCGCATGATAAATCCGCGCAGGGCCACAGACTCTTCAGGATACTGGGCGGAGAACATCCGTCCGACCTCATCGGTCTGAACCAAAATTTTTCCGTCCTCGGAATAATAGTCCTCGGAGAGGGTTCCGTTAAAATAATAGGTCAAATCAACGGTATGTTCCCCATCTTCGGCGGAATAACTTTCCAAAACATAATCAAACACTTCATCCCCGGCGACGATACTGGTATAACCGATATAATCCATGTTGCGCACCGCAACCTCGGGAGCGCAGAGATAGTTGACTAAATCATGTGCCAACTCTGTATCGGCTCCCTTGGGCATAACCCAGCCGTCAAACCAAACCGAGCCGCCGTCCTCGGGCACAGAGAAATTCAGCTGAACCCCTGCGGTCTCCTCCGCTTCATAGATAGCGTAGGCCGCGTCTCCGCTCCATGCCTGATTGATGTGGATCTTTCCCGCAACAATATCGGTCTTGCCGCTATCCACTTCCAGACCGTAGATGTTGTCCTTCATGGACTTGAGGGCCTCCCCTGCGGCGTCGATGTCCTCAGAGGCGGTGCTGTTCATCAGATCTCCCAGACGTTTGCGGTATTCCGCCGAGGAAAGCCCCAGGCCGTCCAGCGCAAGTATCTGTTCCCGATACACGGCAGACATGGCGGGGATATAAGCATCCCGCACGGAATCCTTGAGGGTGATGCGGTTCTGATACTTGGGATTCCACATAATCTCCCAGGACTTGGTGTCTTCCTCGTCCACGTATTCGGGATTATAGATAATTCCCACAGTCCCCCACATATAGCCCACGGCATATCCGTCAAATCCATTTTCGCCGAAAACCTGCTTGATATAGGGAGAGGCATAGTTTGTATAGTTTTCCAGCTTGGAATAGTCAAACTTTTCCAGAGCAAGATTGTCGTCGGTACCGTTTTCGGTGGCGGCAATCATTTTCTGAATCACGTAATCCGAGGGACAAACCAGATCGTACTGAGATTTTCCCGTCTTCAAGGTGTTGAGCATGGTTTCGTTGGTTTCGAAGGTATCATACTGAACCCGAACCTTTTCTCCGGTACGAGCATAGTAATCCTCTGCCCACGCATCGAGGACCGATGGGGTTTCATCATCCCCTTCATCGATGTAGTCCTGCCAGTTGTATACCCGAAGGACCCGTTCCGACTCAGAGCCGCATGCAGAGAAACAACCAAGAACAAGAACACTCAAAAGAAGAAGAGACAAGAAACGTTTCATCATCTTGCAGCCTCCTTCTTCCGATGGGAACGGATGTTAATAACGATCAGCAGAACCAGAGCAAAAACAAAGATCACCGTCGTCAACGCCCGCAGTGTGGGGGGCAAAGCACCCTTGGCAGTCGCACCGTAAACGTAGGTGGAGAGGGTGGAGAAGGATGTATCGCGGGTAAAAGCGGTGATAATGTAATCGTCCAGAGACAGAGTCACGGAAAGCAAAAATCCGCTGAAGATCCCGGGCATAATCTGAGGAAGAATAATCCGCCGCAGGGCATGGGAGGGGCGGGCCCCCAGATCGAGGGCAGCCTCATAGATGTTGGGATCCATCTGCTGCAGCTTGGGATTGATGCTCAGAACCACAAAGGGCAGCGTCAAAACCACGTGACCGATGAGAAGCGTAATAAAATTGAACTGAATACCGAAATAGACAAAAAGAACGGTAAGGGACAGGGCGGTTACGATCTCCGCATTCATAACGGGGATCTGAGAAACACCCTCCAATGCGGCCTTCATACGACGGCGACTGTAGTGAATCCCGATGGCACCCATGGTTCCCAAAACCGTGGAAACGGCGGCGGAGGCAAGGGCCACAAGGATCGTATTCAGAACCACGGTAACAAGCTCCTCATCCTGAAACAGCTGAGGATACAATCCGAAGGAAAAGCCGTTCCATACGCCAATGGTGTCCGCTTCGGTGAAGGAAAAGACCATCAGAACCAAAATGGGCGCATACATCAGCACCAGCATGGTCCAAACAAAAATGCGGGCAAAAATACGAGTGGCTTTTTTCATAGCATCGTACCTCTGACATCGTCTTCTTTCTGCACGTTCTTCGTTGCGAACATACCGATGGCAATGAGCAGAAGCATGACGACAGCAACGATACTGCCCATATGCCAGAGCCCTTGATCAAAATACAACTGGATGCTGTTGCCGATCAGCGACAGCTTCCGTTCGCCCATAACGTCACTGATGACGAAGGACGACATGGTGGGCATGAAGACCATGGTAGCGGCGGACACGATGCCCGGCGCGGTCATGGGAAGGATCACCTTTGTGAAGGTCTGACGGGGACGGGCTCCCAGATCGGAAGCGGCCTCAATCTGACTGTAATCCAATTTGGTCATGGTGGTATACAGGGGCAGAATCACAAAGGGAAGGTAGTTATAGACCATACCGATCATAGTGGCGAGATAAGGGTATTCACCGCCGTTGATGCCAATCCAAAACAGAAGATCACGGGATGCGGCGGTGCGCAGGACGAAGTTGATCCACATGGGCATGATAAACAGAAGCATCATCACCGCAGGCATCTTCATATCCCGATGGGCAAGAAAATAGGCAACGGGATAGCCGATCAGCAGGCAGATCACCGTATTGGCCACACCGATGATAAAGGAAACAAGAATGGTATTGATGCTGGACCCGTTCCCGAAGAAGGTAAGCAGATTGTTAAAGGTGAAATTTCCCTCTGCATCGGTAAAGGCATAAGCCAAAATCAGAAAAAGAGGGATCACCACAAACAAAATCATAAACAACGCATAGGGAAGGGCGAGCCATTTACGGGTAAATTTAATTTTTGACATACTTGGACGCCTCCCCACGCAGCTTCAGGCGGATCTTTTCCGCGGGGATGAGAACCGAAACACGGTCATCTTCGTTCCAGGTATATTCCGTATCAACCACAAAATCCTCGTCGTCCTCGGTACGGATCAGAACCTGATAATGGTTGCCCAAATAGATCATGGAAACAATGCGACCGCAGACCACGCCGCCGTCCTCGTTGTCCACGATTTCAATGTCGGAAAATGCAACATCGGCAAGAACGTCCGCATCCTTGAAATCATACATCTTGCCGTCGGGCGCCACAACGTACCCTTCCTCGTCCAGATGGGAGCCGGGGATCAGCTGGGTAACATCGCAATCAAAGGCGCCGCCGGCGATGATAACGCGGTTATCGTTGTCAATGTAAGCATCGTCATAGACGTTGGAAAGCATATCCTTCTTCATGATATGGATCAGATCGGGGGCAATGTTCACCGAAACGGGAAGATTGATCTCCTTGCTTTCGGTGGACTGGATGGTGACCTCGTTGCGGCCCACCATCATGGTGTATTCGTAATGAATTCCCTTAAAGACCTTTTCGGTCAGGATGCCGTCGATCATGCCCTTTCCCGCTTCGGCGAAGGTGACGTCCTCGGGACGGACCACAACGTTCACCTTTTCGTTGGCGGCAAAATCGTCCACACAGTCAAAGATATGATTCAGGAAGCGAACCTTGCGGTTGCCCATGTAAACTCCTTCGTAGAGGTTGCTCTCCCCGATAAAGTCGGCAACAAAGGCATTCTTGGGTTCGTTGTAAATATCCTCGGGGGTGCCGATCTGCTGGATCTGCCCGTCCTTCATGACCACAATGGTGTCGGACATGGTGAGGGCTTCCTCCTGATCGTGGGTAACGTAAATAAAGGTAATGCCCAGTTTACGGTGCATTTCCTTCAGTTCCAACTGCATTTCCTTGCGCATCTTCAGATCCAAAGCACCCAAGGGCTCGTCGAGAAGCAGAATCTGAGGCTCGTTGACAATGGCACGGGCGATGGCAATTCGCTGTTGCTGGCCGCCGGAGAGTGTGGTGATATCACGCCATTCAAACTCCTCAAGATCCACAATCTTCAATGCCTCGGTGACCTTTTTGGAAATCTCCGCCTTGGTCAGCTTACGATATTTTGTGACCTTATTCCCCTGCTTGTCTGTTGTTTCATAGGGAATCTTTTTCAATTTCAGCCCGAAGGCCACGTTGTCATAAACGTCCAGATGGGGGAAGAGAGCATACTTCTGGAACACCGTATTGACGGGACGTTCATAGGGGGGGAGCTCGGAAATATCCTTTCCGTTCAAAAGAATTTTGCCCTCGGTGGGATGCTCAAACCCGGCAATCATGCGCAGAGTTGTGGTCTTTCCGCACCCGGAGGGCCCCAAAAACGAAACGAATTCGCCTTTTTTCACGTAGAAGTTGAAGTTATCCACCGCAACGGTTTCGTTATAAACCTTCGACACTCCCACAAGTTCAATGATGACATTTTCCTTATCCATGTTCACCACTCCAAAAAAAGAATATTGCGCTTCTTTCAATCCTTTCTTCGCCGCAGTATTGAATTTTCGGATTCATTCCTTTTGGCTGCGTTTCCAAGAGTTGACTTTCGACGGGAACGAACAGAAACAAATACGCCCCGAGTATGGCTCTTCCAACTATATCTAAGTAAGCATTTTAAGAGTACCACCTATGCATGTCAAAAGTATGTCAAATCGACAAATTTTTTCGTAGGTTTTGTCAATTCTTTTTCGTCATAAATCCATTGATTTAAAGAGCATAACAAGGAATTTTTTTCCCGTCGGCGGTCAACATCCCCATCCGAAGAGTTTTTGTCCCATAACAAGGACAAATCTCCTTTTTACATTTGTGAATAAAATCGCACATTCGCAAAAAACTCTTGCATTTCGGATAAAATTGTGGTATACTCTTCTGTAGGAAATTTCCAATTGAATGACTTGTACCCGTAGCTCAGCTGGATAGAGTGTCAGACTCCGACTCTGAAGGTCGAAGGTTCGAATCCTTTCGGGTACGCCAACCGACAAGGAACTTTTGCAATCAAAAGTTCCTTGTTTGGTTTATCAAAAACAGCAGCCGCTAACCCATTAAAATCACATGGCACAAAAACGCCTCAGAAAGAAGAATATTTTATGGAAACAATTCTCCTCTCCGTATCCATTGCACTGCTGGCAGGTCTTTTGATGACCCGCCTGTTCAAGCCTTTGAAACTGCCCTCAGTGACCGCATATCTGATCGCGGGAGTGCTCATCGGCCCCCACTGTCTGGGAACGCTCCTCCATCAGGAGGGTGTGGGCTTCACCTCCCATGAAGCAGTAGAAAGCCTTGGTCTGATCTCCGAGGTTGCCCTGGGCTTTATCGCCTTTTCCATCGGAAGCGAGTTCAAACTCTCCGAATTGAAAAAGACGGGCAAGCAAGCCACTGTGATCGGCATTCTGCAAGCCTTGGCCGCAACCATTTTTGTAGATGCGGCCCTGTTTGGACTGCACCTGTTGATTCCCGATATTCTCCCCTTGCCAACTGTTTTGGTGCTGGGGGCCATTGCCACAGCAACAGCTCCGGCGGCAACGCTGATGGTGGTAAGACAGTATAAGGCCAACGGTCCCCTGACAAAGCTTCTGCTTCCCATTGTCGCACTGGACGATGCGGTAGGCCTGGTTGTATTTGCCGTTTCCTTCGGGATTGCCCGTGCAATGGCAAGCGGCACACCCGATCTGATCTCCATCCTGGTCAATCCCTTTGTGGAAATCCTCGCATCCTTGATCCTCGGTGCGATTATGGGATGGATTCTGACCCAACTGGAAAAGTTGTTCAACTCCAACACAAACCGTTTGAATCTGACCATCGCATTTGTCTTTATCACCGCATCGCTGGCGATGATCGACTTCCATGTAGGTCCCGTACATATTCAGTTCTCCTCCCTTTTGGTTTGCATGATGCTGGGAACGGTGTTCTGCAACATCTGTCCTCTGGCTCACGATCTGATGGAGCGGGCAGACAAATGGACCTCTCCCCTCTTCGCCCTCTTCTTTGTGATCAGCGGCGCTGAGTTGGATCTGGACATTCTGAAGAACGGCTATGTGGTGCTGGCAGGTGTGATTTACATTCTTGCCCGTTCCGCAGGGAAATATCTTGGTACCTACGGAAGCGCAAAACTGGTCAAGTGCGATTCGAAGATCTGCAAATATCTGGGGATCACCCTGCTTCCTCAAGCCGGAGTCGCATTGGGCATGTGCACCATTGCCGCAGCCACTCCCGAGCTGGGATCCAGCGGTGCAATCATCCGAAACATCACCCTCTTTGCAGTGCTGATTTATGAAATCTTCGGGCCCCTGTTTACCCGCATGGCTTTGCAGGCGGCAGGCGAAATCAAGCCCATGTCCGATGAGGTCAAGAACCGCCGCAACGAAAAGCTGCAACAGGCAAAGAACAAGAGCGAAGCCTGATCCTTTCAAACAAACAACAATCGACCGCTGCCTTTTGGCAGCGGTCTATCTTTATCCTTTTCGGTACATCGCACGGTACATCCCCGGAGGAATTCCCATATGGCGCTTGAAAACGGAATTAAAATAATATTCATTTGAGAACCCCACGGAGGCACTGATCTGCTTCAAGGGCAAATCCGTATCCCGAATCTGAGCGCAGGCAACGGCAAGACGTCGATCCAGGAGATAACGGGTAGGAGAAACCCCTTCCCGGGAAAGGAAGATGCGGGCCAACTGGCGGGCAGACAAATGACAATAGGCTGAAATGTCCGAAAGTGATAAATCCTGATCCAAATTGTCCGATATATATTTTTTCGCAAGAATCAGCCGTTCATCCTCTTCCTCACACATCGGAACAGAGGCAACATCCTCTTTCAATCCGCATTGACGCAAAAGCAGCAGCAACAACTCCAGGGTGCGATTTTCCACAATCAGCGCAGAATACGGTCGGTTGCGTTGTTTTTCCCGCACAAGCCCGTCGACACACTCCCAAATTTCCCCGGGGACAGCAGCAATCTTCACGGTATCGGGAATCTGTTCTGCGGAAAAGGTCAGGGAATATTTCCGAAAATCCCGGGAAACACGGATGGTACGGTGTCTGCAAAAGGGAGGAATCAACAAGAATCCCCCCGGCGAAAGACAATATTCCTGCCCGTCAATCTCATACACCTGTCCGCCCCGGACCGGGATATGAACCTCAAACTCCCGATGATGGTGGAGTTTTGACACCAGATTCTTGCCATCGGCTTCCCAGCAAAGGTCCTTCAGATAGCAATCCCGAATGCCAAGGCGGGCAAAAGGACTTGCCTCCCGTTGGCGATACAAAATACGCAAACCATATCCCCTCCTTTTTTACATCATACCATACTTCTGAAAAAATGTCAAGAGAAATGTCTTAAAAATATAAACTCGTGTCCACGGTACGTATTGCCTTTTTTACGGTTTCTCAGTATAATAAAAGGTATCAGGAGGATATTGCTATGGAAATGTTTACGACGATGATCACCCCTTACACCGCCAACGGATCGGTAGATCTTGAAACGGCAAAAAAATACGTAGACTGGTATTTTGAACAAGGATTGACGGGCATCTTTGCCGTTTGTCAATCCAGCGAGATTTTTTTCCTTTCCTTGGAGGAACGGGTGGCACTGAACCGCACGGTTTATACCCGCGCAAAGGAATTGGAAAGGACACATAACCGCCCCTTTACGATAGTATCCTCGGGCCATGTTTCCGATTCCTTGGAGGGACAGGCGGAGGAGCTGAACGCCATTTGGGCATCGGGAACCGACTGCCTGATTCTGATTACCAATCGGCTGGACCCCAACAAGGAAGGAGATGCAGTGTTTATCGCCAATGCGGAAAAGCTCCTTGCCCGTCTTCCCGAGGATGTGACGCTGGGATTCTATGAATGCCCCTATCCCTATAAGCGTTTGGTCACACCCCGCATACTGGACTGGGCTCTTTCCACGGGCAAATTCCGCTATATGAAGGACACCTGCTGCGATGCGGAAACCATCAAAGAACGGTGCCTTCAACTGAAGGGAAGCTCCTTCCGCCTGCTGAACGCAAACTGTCAAACCCTTTTGGAGACTATGCAAAACGGATGTGACGGTTATTGCGGAATCATGTGCAACTACCATCCAAGGCTTTATGCATGGCTCGGAGAAAATTTTGATAAAGAGCCCGAAAAGGCGAATTTGGTACAATCGGTGCTGGGAACCTTCGGCTTCACCGAAACGGGGCTTCCTTATCCGCTGACTGCAAAATATCACATGAATCTGTGCGGCATTCCCACCGAAAATATTGCCCGAAACCGTAAGAGCGAGGAAATGAACGACTACGCAAAAAGCTGCATGCGGCAGATGAAACACGCCACCGACGCACTGGAAGCATTTTTGGCTTCGGGAGAGGCGCAATGAGGGGCTGCAGTCGATGGTCTTATAGCCCCTACCGTCCCTTTCTGACCGAGGTGGGCGATCCCTATCTTTGCCGCATCGCACCGAGAGAACGGGAGATTCGGCTGGAATGGTTGGGAGACGGTGTCTGTGAAATTTTCTTCCGTGTCCGAGGCGAAGGGGACTTTTGTCTTCACGGCGTTTCCGACCGAGGGATATATGATCTGACCGATCTTACGCCCGACACGGACTATGAAATATATATCACACGGGGCAACACAAAAAGCCGCATCCGTCTTGCCCGCACGGGGAGCGTACCGGGAACCGTCGTCAACTATCTGCACCCGGAGGACACCGCCTATACCTATTCCGGGCGCTATCTCTGCTCGCCCTCGCTGCTGAAGCATCCCGACGGATATCTGTTGGCCTCCATGGACGTTTTCGCAGGTCAACACCCACAGAATCTGACACTGATTTTCCGCTCCGACGACGGGGGCAAAAGCTGGCACTATCAGACCGAGGTCATGCCCTGCTTCTGGGGAAAGCTGTTCCTGCACAAGGGAGAGGTTTACCTTCTCGGAGTCAGCACCGAATATGGAGACCTGCTGATCGGAAAATCCCGGGACGGAGGCAAAACATTTGATACACCCACCGTGCTTCTGCGGGGAGCCAACGGCAAAAACGGGTCTGAGGGCGTGCATAAAAATCCGCAGAATCTGTTGATCCACAAGGGGAGAATTTACAATACGCTGGAATGGGGCACCTGGAAAAACAAGGAATACGGGCATGCAGCCATGGTCATGTCCTGCTCCATCGAAGACGATCTGACCGTAGCGGAAAACTGGATCTTCACCGACCCGGTCCCCTTCAATCCCGCATGGAAGGGATGTGAGGGATTGCCGACCCACACCATGACCATCGAGGGGACGCTCACCCTCTCCCCCGAGGGCAGACTGCTGAACCTGATGCGCTTCGGGAAGCGGGGACAGATCCTTGCTTATGAGGTGGACACCGAGAATCCCCACGCGCCGCTGAAATTCCACAGCCTGATTGATATGCCAACCACCTTTTCCAAGTTTACGGTGCAATACGACCCGATCTCCCGTAGTTATTATTCCATCATTTGCCGTCTGCATGACGGATGCCCCGACAACGCCCGCAATCTGCTATCATTGATCCGCTCCAAGGATCTGGCACATTGGGAAACAGTAACCGATCTTCTGGATTACCGCCATTGCAATCCGCAACAAGTGGGATTTCAGTATGTGGATTTTCTGTTTGACGGGGAGGATTTGATCTATCTGTGCCGCACCGCCCTCAATCAAGCGGCAAACTTCCACGATTCCAACTACTCCACCTTCCATCGCCTGCAAAGCTTCAGAGATCTGTAAAATACCGATAAAGACACAAAAAGGGTGCCGCATCAAAAAAGGTGGCACCCTCATTTTTTTCGTCACAGATTGGGAAGAATTTCCTTACGGATCAGTTCCTTTTCCTCGGTGGTGGGTTCACCGAAGGGATTGCGACAAACACCGAAATCAAAGCCCAGTTGATTGAGAACCTCTTTCTCGGCCTGCATGACACCGATTTTACAGAGGACGGTGATGATGTGATTCGCCTGCTGTTGAAGAGCTCGGGCTTCTTCCATTCTTCCTTCGCCGAAGAGGGCGCGGATTTTTACGAATTTATCGGCCATAAAATTATAGGTACTGCCCACACCACCGTCAGCACCCATAGCAAGGCCCGACAAAAACATTTCGTCAAAGCCGTTATACAAAACCTTTTCGGGAAAGGCGGTCTTACATTGCTCCATCATAAAAAAATCGTTGGAAGTATATTTGATGCCCATAAAGCGGTCATCGGAGAGAAATTTCGCCATCTCCCCCACCCCCATATTCACGCCGGAAAAGGCAGGAAAATGGTAGACCAACATTGGAAGAGAGGATGCATCTGCCAAGCGAAAATAGTAGTTTTTGATTTCCTCGAAGGAGAACTTATAATAGAAGGGCGCCACGGAAGAAACGGCATCGTATCCCAAGGTCTTGGCATGGTGCCCCATCTCTGCGGCATCGCGCTCATTGAGCGATCCGATGTGAGCAATAAGAGTGCGATCCTCTGCGGCAGATTTGACAACATCCATAATCTGCATCCGCTCCTCCTTAGACATGAGAAATGCCTCGGCTGTGCTTCCACAGACATAGAAGCCGCAAACGCCCTTTTCAATATTGAATTTGACAAGCTTTTCCAGTTGTTTTTCGTTGATTTTGCCGTTGGAATCAAAGGGAGTAAGAAGGGCAGTAAAGATTCCTTTAAATTCGTTGTCGATCATAAAAGAACTCCTTTAAAATACATTTTTTGTGGCGGTTTTGCGTTCAGGAAGCATCACGTCTTCGGGGCGGAAGGCGTAGCCGCGTATATAAGCCTTGTCCGCATCGTCCTTGATGTAATTGACCACATAAAGCTCACCATCCTCAAACTGAACCCAACCCGTATATCCCAAATCGGGAGAAGAATTGCGATCATAGTCAAGAGGCATGATGCGTCCCCGCTGAGCCTTGCGGTCGGTTTCCGTGAGGGATTCGGGATCAAAGAAAGCGGCAAACGTATTTTGGGTTGCACTGGGAATATAGCGATAGGTCACCATCACCCGCCCGTCCTGCAGAAATCCCGAAACAGGGCGGTGTCCGCAATCCATGGGGGTGAAATACAAATCCGACCAGGTCTCTCCGTTATCGTAGGAAATGGTTTTCAGAATATCGTGCCCGTCCCGAGAATTTTCCCGCAAAAAGGCCACCAGCATTCCTCCGCCACATTCCAAAATCGAGACCTCACAGAGATTGTATTTCGGATCGGAAGCAACAGTGATGCGTTCCGACCAAGAGGAACCGTTATCGTCGCTGTACCACAGATATTGTTCCAGCCTGCCCGTTTCAGGGCTCTTGAAATGAGCCGCAAGCAGGATACGTCCGTTTCTCAGTTGCTGCAGCTTATCCGGAACAATGCCGCAAAAGGGGAGGCAAACAGGATCGCTCCAACAGGTCCCCTCCCCATCGGAAAACCAAAGATACTGCTCCGCACTACTGTTTTCATTTTTTAAAATTTTATCGCAAACAATGGCGAGACGTCCGTCCCGCAATTTGGAAATGCGGGCGCAATTGAAATAATTCTCCTTGACTCCTTTTTCGGTAAGGGGTTTCTTCTCGGACCAGGTGCGACCGCGGTCGGTGCTTTCACAAATCACAATGCGGGCATTGGTGCGATCCAAATGGTGCTCGCACTCGGAAAACACGCAGATCAGTTTTCCCCCGTCAGTCAACACAACGTCAGGCCACGCCTCATAAATGGAATCGTCGCGGCTTACGATAAATTTTTCAATAGCCATAACACACACTCCGTTTCAATGTTATTGCGTTAATTATATCACAAAAATTACAAAAAATCTACGAAAATATTGCCCTGCTTTTTACTGCTATTGCTTTTTATGAAAAATTGTGCTATAATAAGGGTGAGGTGATATAATATGATCGGAACTGTCAGACACCATGACCGGGGGAAGGATTCCATGTTTAAGATCTGGCACGCCTCAGAGGAAGCCATGATCATATTCATGCACTCCGACGGAGGAAGCATCGTCTGCAGAGAAAAAACCTACCCCATCCGAAAAGGCGTACTCTGTTTTGTAGGCGCAGGAGCCATGCACTACACCATGCCCGATCCCCCCGAGGCCTACGATCGGAGCAAACTGTTTTTTCCGGGAGATCTGATTCAAAAACTGTCAGAAATTCTACCTCAGGGAAATACGTTAGAACATTTTGATCGGGGAAAAATTGTCTATACACAGCTTACTGCGGAGGACAGTGCCGAGGTCGAAACTATTTTTCGCAAAATTGAAGAGAGTCAAACCTCGCTATGCGCTGACCAAATCTTTCTCTCTGCGTGTTTGCAACTCCTAACCTATCCCGATCGGGGCTCAGCGGAGAGCGCAAGAGAAATCAAAGGAACCATGGAACAAGCTATTGAATACATCAACCAAAATATTGCCTCCGCATTGACCGTGGATGACATCTGCAACGCCGTCCACGTCAGTAAATACCACTTTTGCCGAAAATTCAAGAAATGCACAGGGCTGACCGTAATGAATTATATTCTGAAAACCCGTATCATTTCGGCAAAAAGTCTTTTGGAGCAAACATCTCTCTCCGTAACGGAAATCAGCGGGCGCTGCGGATTCAGCAGCATTTCTTACTTTTGCCGCGTTTTCAAGGAGGATACGGGGCGTTCGCCTCTGGAATACCGAAAAAAGCACTGCAAAGAATGATTATAACATTCGTAAACACATAGAGGTCGGACACATGTCCGACCTCTTCATTCAATCTTAATTTTTCCAAAGCAGGGCGGCACCGATGATTCCCGCATCGTTGCCAAGGGAGGCACAGACCACTTTGGTCTCTTCTTTCCCGAAACGGGCAAAGGAGCGCTCCCGAATTGCCCTTTGCAGCAAAGGAAGCAACCGATCACCCGATCGACTGATCCCGCCGCCCAGGGAAATCACCTCGGGTTGGAAAATATTGACCAGATTCACAACTCCCTCCGCCAAATATTCCGCATACTGCTCCACAACCGCGTTTGCCACAGGATCGGAGGAGAAAAATGCCGTTTTTCCCGTCACATTCTCCAAATCACCTCCCACTTCCCGCCATAAGGCACTTTCGGGATGGGTAAGCATGGCCTGCTTGGTCTGTCGAATGAGCGCGGTGGCGGATGCATAGGCCTCCAGGCAGCCCTTTCTGCCGCAGGTGCATTCCTCACCGTCCGACACAATCACCATATGGCCCAATTCAGCCCCTTTTCCCCAGGCACCTGTCATAAGGCGGCCGTCGCAGACAATTCCGCCGCCAACACCCGTACCGAGGGTAAGCATAACCATATTGTTTACGCCGTTGCCGCTTCCCGCCAAAAACTCACCCCACGCGGCGGCGTTGGCATCGTTTTCCACAAGAATGGGTTTCCGCAAAGCCTTTTCCATATATGCAACGATGGGGACATCATAGAAGTCCAGATTGTTGGAAAATTCCACTGTTCCTTCGGCTTTGTTCACTGCGCCGGGGCAACCGATTCCGACCGAAACAATATCCTCCATGAAAAGTCCCGAGGCTGTAACCGCATCATAAACACAGGCCGCCATATCGTCAAATATCGCTTGACAAGGACGGGGCGCAGCGGTTTTCCGTTCAGACCGACCGTAGATCACACCGTACTCATCCACCACGGCAGCGACAATGTTTGTACCGCCGAGATCAATTCCCACATAATAGCGAGGCGGATGGGTGATCCGAAGGACCGTGCCATCACCTTCCAGACGGTACTCGCCCTCCCCCGCAGGGAAAAAGAGGGTCTGTCCCACAGGAAACGGCGCCCCATTTAGCGTCAGATCACCTTTTACACACATAAGACACAAATAACTTTCCTCGGTACCTTTTCCGCAAAATTCGCCCTTCACGGTCATCTCCCGCACCTGAAACCATTCACAGCTGCCCAAAAGACGAGTACCGTCGCTGCACAAAGGAATTTCACGGGGAATTGCCCTTTCGGGACGGGCGCAGGCCACGCCCTTTTCCACGTGTAAGGGACGGGGGTTGCCGTTTTTATCCCGTCGGTCATAATCGTAAAGACGGTAGGTTACATTGGAATTCTGTTGGATTTCTGCGATAAGATTCCCTTTTCCGATGGCATGCACCGTCCCCGCATCCACAAAAAACACCTGTCCTGCGGCCGAATCCACCCGTTCCAGCAGATCCATCACCCGATTTGTTCGGATAGCCTCAGCAAATGCCTCCCGCGAAACGGTATCCTTCAGCCCATAGACAATACCGGCACCTTTATCGGCCTGTACCACATACCACATTTCGGTTTTCCCGTTCTGCCCTTCCCATTGCTCGGCAAAAGCATTGTCGGGATGAACCTGAACACTCAGATCATCATTGGCATCGATCAGCTTGACCAAAACGGGAAGAACATCCCCCTTGCGGGCGGTACCCAAAACAGAGGGATCCTTAGCAATATAGTCCGCCAACGTTCTTCCGCGGAATTCTCCCTCCGCAATCACAGACTGTCCGTCGGGATGCACACTCAACTCCCAGCTTTCCGCCGTGGGATCGAGGGGCGAATTTTTATGATAAATCTCCTTCAATTTACGTCCGCCCCAAAGATAATCCTTATAGGCGGGAATCAGCTTCAACGGTTTCAAGGGAAAATCACACTCCTTTGATGAAATTATACCACAAAACCCAACAAAATGCAAGGGGCAAACAACAAAAACGCATTGACAAACACAAAAAACTGTGCTACAATATCCTTAACAAAACAAAGGGAGGTTTTTCATATGCCGAAAAGATCGCTGCAAACAGGAATCGCCTACCACGGTAACCGTATGCCATCTCACGTCCGAGAGGACATGAAAGAGATCGCAAAAGCGGATATGGACATTGTGGTTCACATGCTTTCCCACACAGACTGGCGGCGCCACAAAAACGTCATGAAGGATATTTTTGCCATTACCGAGGATGCGGGCATGGAGGTCTGGGTCGACAACTGGGGCCTTGCGGGAACACCGGGGGATCGCTCCCAATTCCTCTGCTTTCATCCGGGGAACAACCTAATCTACAGCAACGGAGAATTGCATCCCAACATCTGTCTCAACAGTCCCGAATTCCGTCAGTTCACAAAAGATTGGCTGGACGCCGTGGCGGAAATCGGAGGCAAAACTGTTTTTTGGGACGAGCCCCACCTCCCCGCAAAAGCAGTTCCCGACGGAGAAGGGCATTATTACACCTGTACCTGCCCCCGCTGCAAAAAGCTGTTTGAAGAAAAATACAATCGCCCCATGCCCCTTCTGATGGACAAGGACACGGAACAATTCCGCACCGACACCATCATCGACTATTTCCGAGAAATGACCGAATACAGTCATAATCTTGGGCTAAAGAACGTGATTGTGGTCATGTTGAGTGCCCACATCGGGCTGAATCTGGACTCCGTGGAACAAATTTGTTCTCTGCCTTACATCGAGAATATCGGCTCCGATCCTTACTGGTATCACCGCAGAGATGAAGAATTCAATCCCTACGGATTTGTGTACGAAGGAACCAAGAAAAACCTTGACGTCTGTACAAAATACAACAAGGAGCACAATCTTTGGATCCAAACCTACGGTGTGCCCTACGGGCGGGAAGAAGAAATCATCGTAGCCACCGATGCCGCCTATGACGCGGGGGCCCGTTGCATCCTCGGTTGGGGATATCGGGGCAGCGAATCCAACGATTACCGCTCCGACAATCCCGAAAAAACCTGGGCTATTACAAAGGAGGCTTTCCGTCGCATCCGCGATCGGGAACGGAATGCCATTCTGGAAGAAAACCGCAAGAAGTTCTTAAAATGAGGCTACACCATGGATGATGTCATTGAAATCATCATCGAAATATTCGGAGAACCCCTACTCAAATTATTCTCGCTAATCGGCAAAAAGATTCTCCGCACAGACCGTTTTTCGGGGAAAAAGAAAAAGACCATGAATAAAATCGGAAGCATTCTCGGAATCGTGCTTTTGGTGTTGGTTGTAGCGGGGATTATCATTCTGATCTGCAATGGTGCAGACTCCTATGCAGGATGGATGATGGTAATTCTTCCCATCGCATTTATTCTTTGGGTGTGGTTTTCGGACAGAAAGAATCGTTCCGCCGAGGATTCCGACGATCTCTTTGATTGACCCCGTTATTTAAAAGAAAAACTCCCGTTTTTTTGCGTGTATCTACGGAATACAACGAAAAAAACGGGAGTTATGTTTTTGCATTGGTTTATACCGATTTGGTTTAGCGCAATCACAGGGGATCGGATTGGATACGGGCATAGCGTCGAGGGTACTTTTCCGGAGTGGGGCTGATTTTTTCGATGATGATCAGAACCCGTCGCAGAGCATCCTCAGCGGTGGTATTCGAGGGATCCACCAAGGAAAACTCTGAAATCTCCGTCACCTTTCCACCCAAAAGATCCGCTGCCTGCTCCGCTGCCGCCAGCTCTTCCCTGCCGCCCTGAGCCTTCAGCGCGCAGAAGGTGCCACCCACACGCACAAGGGGAAGACACAGCTCGCAAAGCACGTTCAGCGCCGCCACGGCACGGGCGGTGACAAAATCAAAGGATTCCCGCATGCTCGCCTTTTTTCCCAATTCCTCGGCACGCGCCGTCAGCACCGACACATGTTCAAGCCCCAAGAGATCTGCGGTTGCTTCCACATAACGCATGCGCTTGTCGGTGGAATCCACGGCAGTGATCTTCAAATCGGGACGCAGAATCCCCAAAGGAAGCGTAGGAAACCCCGCCCCCGCTCCGATGTCGGCAACCGTAGCCCCCTGCGGGGGGAGGTTTGCCATAAAAGCGCAGTCCGCATAATGCTTGACGGCGATCTGCAAAGGATCGGTAATGGCGGTAAGGTTCATCGACGCATTGACCCGAAGCATCTCCTCGGTCAGATGCGAAAACATCTCTCCCTGCGCCGGAGTGAGATTCAATTTATTCTCCCGAAAAACGGTTTCAATCACAGAAGCGTATTCCATAAATGCCTCCCGAATATTCATGGAATCAGTATACCATATTCTTCCCCGTTTGTCAAGGAATCCCACAGAAAATGCAACATTTTTTGACAAATAAAAAATGACATTGACAACCCCAATCAAGAATGTTATAATATGTGTATACATCAAATTTACCTTCCATGTATAGGAGAAAACCATGAAACGAGCCCGTCCCAGAAGAGGAAAAAAGCGCTTTCGCATCCCCCCTTTGTTGTCCGTAACGGTCCTTGTGATCCTTGTTGTGGGCGCCGTGGCCATTGCAGCATACCTGCACCGCCCCACAGAAGAAGTGCCCCCGTCCCAAGAAACAAGCACCTCTCCTCAGCACATGGAAATTACCGACACCGACACGCAGACCTCCTCCACCCTTTCGGAGGTTGATACCGACACAGATCTGCCCGAAACCACATCCTCCTCCGAGGCTTCGGTTTCCGATACAGACACCGACACAACCACCGACACCGGCACGGCAAGCACCGATAAAGAAGTGGTTGTCACAACCATCATTCCCCCTCCCAACGACGGAACGTCAAAGAAAATCGCCTTTACCTTCGATGACGGCCCCCATTTCAATTTCACGCGGCAAATCGCAGAGGAGTTCGTCAAATACGGCGGAAAGTGCACCTATTTCGTTGTGGGAAATCGGGTCAAGGGATCCAACGGAGAGGCAATGGCCTATGCTGCAAGTCTGGGCCATGAAATCGGAAGCCACAGTTTTACCCACACGGCAAACTTCAAAACCTGCGGCACGGAAGTCTATGATTCTGAACTGCGACAGGCCCACGATGCCATTCAAAGCGCCATCGGCGTTGCCCCCACACTTATGCGTCCCCCCGGCGGAAACATCACAAAGGATCGCATTGCCGCCTCCCAATATTCGATTATTATGTGGAATGTGGACCCCCATGACTGGCAATACAAAAAGGTCAGCGAAGCGAATGTGACCACCATTGTCAACAATGTGCTTGGGCATGTCACCGACGGAGACATCATTCTGATGCATGATATTTACGAAAATACCGCCGAAGCCGTCAAAATTCTCCTTCCCATGTTGAAGGATGCAGGCTATGAATTTGTCACCGTTTCGGAGCTTTTAGGCGACTATAAGGCACCCGGTATCCGTTACCACAACGCATATTAAAGATTTGCGGGACACTCGAACAAAAGAGTGTCCCGCTTGTTTCAGAAAATTTCCTTCACAAACCCAACCGCCGTGCGCTTTGCTTTTTTCATCATTCGACAGAGACGGGACTGCTTCGGCATCCCCTTGCAGAGAATTACCCCTGCGGCGATATGGGCCGCAAGCAGCACGCCAACCGAAATGCAAACCGTTTTTGCGGCACAGGATTTGTTCCGATGCATCAGTAACATTTTTTGTCGCTCCTTTTCTTCATCTTCGAAAAGAGTATCCCCGAAGAGCAAGCGAAAAACCGTGGAAAATTTTTATAATTTCCGATTTTTTTCATATTTACCTCTTGACAAGCGCCGCAAAATCTGCTATAATATACGGGTACGAAAAATGAATATGCGGTCGTGGTGGAATAGGCAGACACGCTACTTTGAGGTGGTAGTGAGGAGACTCGTGGGGGTTCAAGTCCCCCCGACCGCACCAGAAAAAAGCACTTCTTTCGAAGTGCTTTTTTCAACTAAATCCACCCTTGCGGGTGGGTGAAATATTGCTTCGCAATATGAAATACGCCTGCGGCGTGTGA